>NZ_CEFZDU010000023.1:0-21799 GCF_979578155.1 Candidatus Nitrospira neuquenensis
GAAATGACGCAACGAATCACTCCAGGGTAAGATTTCCAAATGGCTTGACAGGGCGGTCCTTGACCGCCCCCTTCGATCCATGCCAGGCTCGGTCCATGGTCGCCCCCTATTCGACCGGACCGAAGGACGCCGGGAGCCATGATCGCGCGGCCGCCGCGCAGGCCGCCGCGCTCAAGGCCCTGGCCCGGCTGGCCCGAGGCGACCGGCGGGCCAAGATCCTGCATCGGTTGAGGGTCCAGCTTCGCCGGCTCCAGGCCTACCTGGAGCTGGTCGGCGAGGTGGAGAACGCCGAGCGGGTGGCGGCGTGCGTCTCGCGCCTGAGCGACTTGCGGACGCTGCACGTCTTCCAGGCCTACTTGCGGACTATCCGCGCTCCGGGAGAGGATCGGCGCGCCGTCCGCGCCCGCGCCAAGGCCCTCAGGAGAAAACTTGACCGCAAGGACGTCTGGGGCCGGATCGCCCGCCGCGTCGAGCGCCATGCGCTTCCGCCCAGCCCCGCTCCCGCCGACTGGCTCGCGCGGCGGTTCCCCGCGCTGCGGCGGCAACATGCGGCGGAGCTCGCCGCGCTGATCGCCGAGGCCCGGGCCGATCCTCGTCGCAGGCGCCTCCACGCCCTGCGTCTCAAGGTAAAGGCACTCCGCTACCAGGAAGAATGGGCCGCCGGCCGGACCAAGCTGGCGCTGCGACTCAAGGAGGCCCAGACCGCCCTCGGCGAATACGAGGAGCGGGCCCAGTTCCGCAAGCTGGCCCGCAAGCTCGGGCTCCGGTCGCTGGACCGGATCACGATGGACTGGCGGAGGGCCCGCGACCGGGCGCGGAGGGTCCCCGCCGGGCTCGCGCCCGTGCTCGACACCTTGGCACACGCGAACGTCCTCCCCTTCCGCGCCGCCGACGGACCCTCCGGCCGCCGCCCCCGACCGGCCCCTTGACTTATCAAGAACCGTTGATATACTCTCCCGTCATGGTGGTCGCCAAGGCCGACAGCGTAGAGCGGGCCGCCCGGCTCTTCCACGCCCTCTCGGATGAAACGAGGCTCCAGATCATCCAGGAGCTGCGCGAGGGCGAGCAGTGTGTCTGCGACCTGGTGGATCGGCTTGGCATCGCGCAATCCCGTCTGTCCTTCCATTTGAAGACCCTGAAGGACGCGGGGCTCATCACGGACCGCCCAGCCGGGCGGTGGGTCTACTACGCGCTGGACTCGGCGGTCTTTTCGGAGGCGGAAGAGTTGCTGCGCGGCTTCAAGCCGGCCAAGAGCAGGCTCCCGGTGGCCGACCGTTGCTGTCAGTGAGATTTTTTTTGCCCAAACCCATCAACATTTATTGCTGAATGGCGGAGGTGGCGCATGGACTCGGATGAGATCAAGGAAGTCGTCAAGAGCCAGTACCGTCTGGCCGCGCTCGAGGTCAAGGGGGGAAGAAGCTCCTGCTGCACGCCGGCCTCTTCGACCGCCCATTGGGACCCGATCACCTCGGACCTCTACCGGCCCGAGGATCGAGAGGGGTTGCCGGTCCTGTCGCTGGAAGCCTCCCTCGGTTGCGGTAACCCGACGGCCCTGGCCCAACTCAACCCCGGCGAGGTGGTCCTCGACCTCGGCTCCGGCGGCGGGATCGACGTGCTCCTCTCGGCCCGGCGCGTCGGGCCGACCGGCAAGGCTTACGGGCTCGACATGACCGACGAGATGCTCGCGCTCGCGGAGGAGAACCGGCGGCAGGCCGGCCTCGCCAACGTGGAGTTCCTCAAGGGCGACATCGAGGCCATCCCCCTCCCCGAGGCCTCGGTGGACGTCGTCATCTCCAACTGCGTGATCAACCTCGCGGCCGACAAGGGCCGGGTCCTAGCCGAGACCTTTCGGGTCCTGAAGCCGGGCGGCCGGCTGGCCGTCTCCGACATCGTCGTCCGCGGGACCGTGCCGCCGGAGATCCGTCGCAACATCGAGCTCTGGGCCGGCTGCGTGGCCGGTGCGCTGGAGGAAGCCGAGTACCGGGCCATGCTGGCGGCGGCCGGGTTCACCGACATCGCGGTCGAGCCGACGCGCATCTATCGGGCCGAGGACGCGCGGGAGTTTCTCCAGGGCGCCGGGCTGGACACGGAGGCGGTCGCGGCCCGGGTGGACGGCAAGTTCATGAGCGCCTTCATCCGGGCGAGGAAGCCCGCCGTGCAGCCGCAACGGTGACGGGCGATGGACGAGCGTGAGTCAGGAGGTCTGCTGATGGAGATGGCACTGCCGGCCGCGACCGCTGACGCCCAGCCCAAACGGCTCAATCCCTTCGAGCGGTACCTGACCGCCTGGGTCGGCCTCTGCATGGTCGCGGGGGTCCTCTGGGGCACCTGGGCACCGGACATGATCCAGGGGCTCCGAGGCCTGGAGTTGGGCGAGGGCAGCCGGATCAACCTGCCGATCGCCGCTCTGATCTGGCTCATGATCGTGCCCATGATGATGAAGGTGGACGTCTCCTCCATCCTGCGCGTCGGGCGGCAGCCGCGGGGGCTTTTCGTCACGCTCTTCGTGAACTGGCTAATCAAGCCCTTCTCGATGGCCGCCATCGCCTGGCTGTTCTTCCGGCTGCTGTTCTCGCCGTGGATCAGCCCGGCGGAGGCGGACCAGTACGTCGCCGGCGCCATCATCCTCGCGGCGGCTCCCTGTACGGCGATGGTCTTCGTCTGGAGCCACTTGACCGACGGGGACCCGGCCTACACGCTCGTCCAGGTGTCCCTCAACGACCTGATCATGCTGGTCCTGTTCGCCCCGATCGTCGGGCTGCTCGTCAGCGGCGCCTCGTCCCTGGTGCTCCCCTTCCACGTGCTGCTCGACTCCGTCGTCGCCTTCATCGCGATCCCGCTGGCTCTGGGCGCCGCCCTGCGGACCTGGTTCATCAGGCGGCACGGCCTCGCGTGGTTCGAGGGGACCCTGCTGCCCCGGTTCGCACCCGTGACGATCACGGCGCTCCTCGCCACGCTGGTCCTCATCTTCGCCTTCCAGGCCGACAACATCACCGGCCGGCTCGGGCACGTGCTCCTGATCGCCGTACCCATCCTCGTGCAGGTTTATTTCACCTCCTCGCTCGCCTACGGGTTGATGTGGTGGCTCGACGTCCCCTACGCGGTCGCGGCGCCTGGCGCGCTGATCGGCGCGAGCAATTTCTTCGAACTGGCCGTGGCGACCGCGATCGCGCTCTTCGGCCCGGAGTCCGGCGCAGCGCTGGCGACGGTCGTGGGCGTGCTGGTGGAGGTGCCGGTCATGCTCTCCGTCTGTGCCCTGTGCAACCGGACGAGGCACTGGTTTCCTTCCACCCGCAAGGGGTGAGGCGTCAGATGCCGGAGCCGGAGAAGAAATCGCGCGTCCTGTTCCTGTGCACGGGGAATGCCTGCCGCAGTCAGATGGCGGAGGGCTGGCTGCGGCACCTGGCCGGGGAGCGGTTCGAGGCGGCGAGCGCCGGGACGCACCCGGCCGGCCTCAATCCCGGCGCCGTCGCGGCCATGCGGGAGCGGGGCGTGGACATCTCCACCCACCGGTCCAAGTCGGTGGCGGAGCTGGCGGGCGAGGAGTTCGACTACGTCATCACGGTCTGCGACCGGGCGAAGGAATCCTGCCCGGTCTTCCCCCGCGCCGCCCGCACGCTGCACTGGAGCTTCGACGACCCGGCGGCCGTCGAGGGCTCGCCCGAGGAGCGGCGGGCGGCCTTCCGCCGGGTCCGCGACGAGATCGCGGCGCGGATCGCCGGGTTCATCGCGCGGACACCGTGAGCCGGCCCCCCCCACCCGACAGCCTGCCGGTCCTTGAGCCGAAAGTTTACGCTCCCGCAACTGGTCGGTCATTCTTCCGTTACAGCCTCCTCGTACCCTCCGCGTCGAGCTATGTCCTTGCCGCCTCGCCAGCCCCGCCGCCCGCGCTCGGAGGTCACCCCGATCCTTCGGCTGATCCCGGCCCTCGCGATCCTCGCGGTTTCGGCCCTGCCGGGGCCGCTGGGCGCAGCCGCGCTCTTCGCGGCGGAGGAGGCCCCGGCGAGCCCGCCCGCCGTCCCGTCGCCGGCCCAGCCCCCCGCTCCGACCGCGGCCGAGCTGCAGAGGCGCCTGGAGCTGCTGGAGCGCAAGGTCCGGGAGCTGCAGGAGACCGGCCCCGCGCCCCAGGGGCCGCCGGCTCCCGCGCCCACCCCGGCAACCGAAGTGCCGGTGGAGGTGGACAAGCGCCTCGACCTCCTGGAGGAGTGGAAAGCGAAGGTCGAGCGCCTGCCTTCCCTGTCCGGCAAGGTGAACGTCGGTCTCAACGCCCTGCAGTTCCTCTACTCGCACCAGGACGCCCAGGTGGCGGCCGGCCAGAGCCAGGACAACTTCTCGATCCGGCGGTCCGAGGTGTTGCTGTACGGCCGGATCAACGAGTACCTCCCGAAGTGGCACGTCCTGTTCGAGTTCCAGAGCATCAACCTGACGCCGAGGACGCCGGGGTGCCCGTCGAGCGGCAGTTGCGCGAGCGCGGCCACGGGTCCGCCCGCCTCGGCCACCTTCTTCCGTGAGTCGTACATCGACTACCGCCCCAGCGTGAACCTGGCCCCCAGCCTGAACTTCATCCGGATGGGCATCTTCCGGATGCCCTTCGGCATCTTCACGGAGACCTCGGGGGGACTGCGCGACATCATCAGCTCGCCCTACCTGAACGCCGTCGGGAGCGGGTCCCCCAACGCCCTCGGGACCGGCGGCCCCATCGACTTCATCCAGGAGCGCGACTTTTTCGTGGACGCCCGCGGCCTGCTGGGCAACCGGCTCGAATACGTCGTCGGCATCATGAACAACAACAACTTCCAGGCCAACGCGGTCGGCGCGAACGGGCCCAAGGTCGTCTATACGCGGCAGCGGTTCCTGCTCACCGACGTCTCCTTCGTCAGCTTCACGGTCATGGGGGGCGGGAGCAACAACACAAACACCGCGATCAACGGCCGTGGCCAGGGAAACTTCGACCGCTACGGCGCCGATTTCCGCTACGTCTCCAAAGTCATCCCCGGCCTCTATCTGCAGGGCGAATACTGGCAGGGCCACGACGCCTCCAACCAGACGGTCGTCGGGCTGCCCGCCCAGGGCGACTGTCTGAACAAGGCCCTCTGCGGCGGAAGCGGCGCGCCGGGGGTGCAGCGCCGGACCTGGTACGTCTACGGCAAGTACCTCTTCACCGAGGGCTTGGTCCAGAACTGGGAACCGGTCGTCTACTACGAGCAGTTCGACCCCAACACCAAGGTCTCCGACGACCTCTACACGCGCCTGATCCTCGGCCTGACTTACTACTTCGAGAACCTCCCGCCGAAGATCCAGAGCAAGGTCCAGTTCAACTACGAGTTCCGGCACCACCAGGGGCTGGGACCGGGCATTCCCTACAGCTCGAACTTCGACGCCTTCGCGCAAAACGCCTGGCTGATCCAGTGGCAAATCCGCTACCAGTGAGGGAGCGGCGACCGCTGGCGCTTTCCGTGCGGCTGTGATAGAAGCCAGGGCCGGTGGGGCGACGCGAGTCGCCGGCCACGAAGGGGAAATGAGGCCCCGATGGTGCATCGCCTCCGCTTGCCTCTCCGACGCTCCGCCGGCGTCGGGCCGGCTGTCACCCGTCGTCTGCTCCGGGCCGCGTGGTTCGTCGCCGTCGTCGGCCCCGCCGGGCCGGCTGCCTGCACGACCCAGGCCGCCTGGCTTTCGGAGACGCCACGCGGCGGGACGATCACCTACTCGATCAAGGACGAAGGCGAGGTCCTGTCATCGCCGGCCCGGAGAGACGCGCTCGCGTTGATCGAGGAGAAATGCGGCAAGGACTACCGAATCGTGCGCGAGGGGCGGGTCGCGCGCGTCAACCAGCGGGCCGACCGGATCTGGCAGGGCCAGATCACGGAGGAGATGGTCTGGGCCGTCCAGTTCACCTGCTCGTGAGTCGGGCGGCCGTCCCGACCAATCGTGACCGCGGTCTGACCCTCGCCGTGATGCTGGGGCTCGTGCTGATCCCCGGCCTCACCGGCTGTGTGCTGTTTTCCAGTCAGCAGGTCACCTTCGAGGGACAGGGCATCAGGGTCGGACTGGAGACCGACCTCTCCGTCTCCCGGCCGGCATCCCCCAGGCCCAACAGCCATCCCGTCGTGATCGCGGAGCAGGACCTCCGGCGGCTGCTCGCCCTGCTCCAGGTTTCCGGCTATAGCGGCACGTTGCTGGGGCTGGTCGTCGAGCCTCCCAGACGTCCGGTCTTCTCCCAGACCGAGTTGGAGCTGCTGGCGGCGCCCCTCGCGGCGGCGCTCGCCCAGGCCAAGCCGAGCGAGCGGGTCTTCTTCTCGCTCAAGAACCCGGCCGCGCCCTACGAGCGGGACCGCACCGTCGGCGCCCTCTTCGTCCGCGGTCCCCTCCTTCACGTCGTCCTCACCGATCACTACGCCTACCTCCGAGCGGATACGGCGGGGGGCGAAGACTATCCGGACCCCCGCGACCACAAGGGGATGCGGCTCTATCTCGCCAGGCCCGCCGCGCCGGCCCACGTGGCCCCCGACCAGGAGCCGGCCTGGGACCCGTTGGAGCCGGTACACCTGTCTTTCAACTACCGCGAGGCGATGTCGGCCCTTGCCGCGCTGGCCGACCAGACGGAGAGTCGGACGGCCCCGGCCGCCACGGTCCGTCCCGCCGCGCCGGCGGCCGACACGACGCGCCAGGACGAAGCGCAGCGCCTCCGCCGGCAAATCGAGGAGCTGACCGATTCGAACCTGGACCTGCGGAATCGGCTCAAGGACCAGTCTGAAGAGCTGGAACGACTGAAGCAGGAGGTCGAGCGCCTGCGGAAGGACCAGCCGGCGCCCCAGAAGAAGGGCGCCAGGAAGCCGCCGCCCCCCAATAATTAACCGGTCCGTAACAACGGAGTGCCGCGACGGTAACAGCCGGACGCTATCGTGCCAAGCAACAAGGGAGGGCACGATGACGCGACGCAACCGACAGGGACGCCTCCTCGGACCGGCGCTGGCCGTGATCCTGGCCGGCTGCGCCGGGACGACCGGCGTGACCCAACCCCAGGACCAGGCCTCCCGGCTCCTCGCCGAGGCGCAGCAGGAGTACGCCAGGGGCGCGCAGGCCGAGTCGGCCGCGACCCTCTCCCAGGCCCTCCGGCGTTTCCCGGACCGCGCCGACGTCTGGAACGCCCGCGCCTTTGTCCTGGCCGGGCAGGGCCGGACCGACGATGCGATCGCCGACCTCACCCAGGCCGTCCGCCTCGCCCCCGGTCAGGCCCGGTACCATCAGAACCTCGGCGTCGCTCTGCTCCAGGCCGGACGCGAGGACGAGGCCCTGACCGCGTTGAATGACGCGCTCCGGCTGGATCCCCGCTCGGCGCCGGCCCTGACCCATCGAGGGCTCCTGCACCGCCGTGCCGGCCGGCTCGATGCCGCGCTGGCCGACTACGACACCGCCCTCGCCCTGGACGGCCGCAACGCCGTCCTCTACGCCAACCGGGCGGTCGTCCACGCGCTGGCCGGCTCGCTCCAGGCCGCCCTGGCCGACCTCGATCACGCCCTGGCGCTCGACGGCTCCCTGCGCCAGGCCTACGAGAGCCGCGCCCTCGTCCGCCTCCAGCTCCTGCAATTCGATCGGGCGGTCGCCGACTTCACCACGGCCATCCAGCTCGGCGCCGCCGGGGCCGAGCTGCACTACAACCGCGGTGTCGCCTACGCGCTGCGGGGAGAGCCGGGCGAGGCGAACCGGGACTTCGCCCTCGCCTGCCAAGGCGGGTACAGCCGGGCCTGTCCCCGGATCGCCGCGCCGGCTCCGCCGGAGACCGGCGCAGGACGCTAGGCGCTCTCCGGTCACCCCGCCGCCCTCCCCCTTGCACGAGCCCGGCCGCCGTGGTAGAAGTCGAACAGTCCTTCCCGTCGCCGGGAGGTGTCCCATGACCATGCGGCCCATGTTCCTGCCCGCCCTGCTGGTCGTGCTCCTGCCCCTCGTCGGTCACGCCGCACCGCCGATCTTCCCCCCCGACGCCACCAGGGACCTCGACGACGCCGTCCCGTTCGGCGTGCTCAAGGCCCAGCCCGACACCTACACGGGGCGCGCAGTCACGCTGGGAGGCAAGATCGTCGCCGTGGAGGAAACCGACCAAGGACTCCTGATCCTGGTGAAGAACCTGCCGATCGCGGAGCATCCCGTGTACGGACCGGTGGAGATCGAGGGGGTGACGGGTGAGCAGTTCGCCGTCCTGTACCAGGGGCGCGTTGATCCGGAGGGGCTCTGGTTCGGGAACAAATTGATGGTGGTGGCGGTGGCGCAGGGCAACCGGAACGTCCTGACTCCGAGCGGTGTGATCCGGAGCAGGCCCTTCGTCCTGGCCCGGTGCATGCACGTCTGGAAGACGGGCGAGTACGGCTCCTACGAGATCTCCGACTTCCCCCACACCACCGACGGCTATTACTCGCTCCCGCAGGAAACCTACTGCGCGCGCCGTTGAAGCCCGCCCGGGCCTACTTGGCCGGCTTGGCCGGCGCGCAATGGGTCTCCTGGGGCAGCGACGAGTAGCCGGCGCCGGCATCCTCCTGGAAGCCCGCGATCGAGCCGGGCCCCGTCTCCCAGACATGCAGGCAGTCCGCCACCAGGTAGGGCTCGGTCTTGGGCGCACCCTCGACCATCACGTGGATGCGCCCCTCCGTCTTGCCCACCACGATGAATTTGTTGCCCCGCCTCAAGACCTCCGGCTTCAACGGCCCGGGGTACAGCAGCGCAAACTCGTACTGGCCCGTGCGCTTGCCGGACTCGGCCGGGCCGTACACGGGATGTTTGACGATGGGCAGTTGCTCCGCGATGATCAGGATCCCCTTCCCATCCTCGTCCGGTCCCGCCTGGACGATCCGGCCGCCGAACTGCACCCGGTGCCCCGACCCCGACGGCCCGGCCGGATTGCTCGGGCCCGCGTCGCGCCAGGCCTCGAAGCTGAACAGCGGATCCACATCCCGCATGACTTCCGGCGGAAAGAGGCTCGGCCCCGCGCAGCCTCCCAACGCAAGCGACAAGGCGAACCCGGCGTACCCCGCGAAGCGCATTCCCCTCATCCGGCCCACACCTCCCCTGTCATGGCGTTGCTGGTTCCAGCCGCGGCCCGTCATGAGCGGACCCGGCCCTGCGGACCGTTGTAAGGGGAAGGCGTTACCGCCCGATAATGGGGCTGTTAACTGTCGGTTACGAGGCAACCGGTCGGCGGCGGGGTCGGCGGACAGCCGAGCGTCTCAGCCACTCACTCCGGCACGTAATAGACCCAGCCCATCTTTTTGACGCAATTCTCGATCACCGTGACCTCGATGAACTTGCTCCCCTGCTGCAGCTTCGGGTCGTTCTGCACGCGCATCTGGCAAGCCTTGTAGTCCGTCATGAACTCGTCCTTCGGTTTCTCCGGATGAACCCACTCGCCCGTGGAGCAGCCGGGCAGGATCAACCCCGCCGCGATCCCGGCCATGACGATGAACTGGTGCATAGTCCCTCCCTGATCAAGAGCCTCGCCCCGAAGCTGCGAGAGCTTACCGGCCGTACCTGCGCGCGTCAAGCCTCGTTGGTCCGGATGCCCGTCTGTCCGCCGAGTCGAGCTCGTTCCAGGCAGGCCAGCACCTCCGCGTCCTCCACCTGCTCGAAGGAGCGGTACTGCTGCCCCACCGCGTAGAAGGGCTCGGGGGTCTCGGCGATCACGCCGTCGTCCACGGCCGCCGCGATCCGCGCCGCCGTATCCGGCGGCGCCACGGGGAGCGCCGCCACTAGCCGGCCCACGCCACCGGCTCGCAGCGCCCGCACCGAGGCCAGATAGGTGGCGCCGGTCGCCACCCCGTCGTCCACCAGGATGACCGTCCGCCCCCGGAGTGACGGTAGCTCGCGCCCTCCGCGGTAGAGCGCCCGGCGCCGCGCGATCTCCCCCTCCTGCCGTCGCCGTTCCCCCTCGACGTGCCGGGCAAAGGAGGGAAAGATGTCCAGCACCTCACGATTCAGATGGAGGTAGCCGGTCTCCGCCACCGCCCCGACGGCCAGCTCTGGGTTGTCCGGCGCACCCAGCTTGCGCGTGATGAACACGTCCAGGGGCAGCCGGAGCGCGAGGCTGATCTCCAGCCCGACCACGACGCCGCCACGGGGAACGGCCAGGACCAGCCCGCCCGGACAGCCCCTGTACGCGCCGAGCAACTCCGCCACCCGGCGCCCCGCCTCGGAACGGTCGAGGAAGGTCATCCCGCGCCGCCCGGAACCGCAAGGTCCCCCGGCTTGCAGGGGGGCCGCCTCCGGGTGTAGGCTCCCCCGCGAAGCTGGCGTAGCTCAATCGGTAGAGCAGCGGTTTTGTAAACCGCCGGTTGGAGGTTCAAGTCCTCTCGCCAGCTCCAGCCCCCGCCCAGCGACCCCGTCGCAATCCGCACATCGGCATGACGGCCCTCCTGACAGGACGCCGGCCTTCGGGAGCGGACCACCGTCCGCGAAATCGGTTTTCCATGGGGATCGCGACCCGCCGGCGCCGCACCAGCGTCGTCGGAAGGGAAGGAGCCATTGAGGTCGCAGCGGAGCCTGAAGCGGGGGCCCCCTCCCCGCGGCGGCGGGGGGAGACCGCACCCGCCGCGTTCGCTGAAGCCGTCGAACCGTCGATGAGGCCTCGGTCGGCCGATCCGCGTCTACTGGCTGACCGCCTGTTTGGCCGCCTTGTGCTCCTCGATCACGCGGCCGGCCAGCTCGCGGGGCACTTCCTCGTAGGTGGCGAACTCCATCGAGTACGTGCCGCGCCCGCCGGTGATCGAGTTGAGGGTCGGCGCGTACTTGAGCATCTCGGCCAGGGGCACCAGGGCCTTGATGGCCTGGATGCTGCCCTTGGCCGTGACCCCCTGGATGCGGCCGCGCCGGGAATTGAGGTCCCCGATCACCGCGCCGACGGCGTCGTCCGGCGTCACGACCTCCACGCTCATGATCGGCTCCAGCAGGACGGGGCTCGCCTGCTCCATCGCCTTCTTGAAGCCCATCGAGGCGGCGATCTTGAACGACATCTCCGAGGAATCCACCGTGTGGTAGGAGCCGTCGTAGACGGTCACCCGGATGTCCACCACCGGAAAGCCGCCCAGGATGCCCTCCTGCATGGCCTCGACCACCCCCTTCTCGACGGCGGGGATGAAGTTGCGCGGGATGGCCCCGCCGACGATCTTGTTCTCGAACTGAAAGCCCTTGCCGCGCGGCAGCGGGTCGAGCTGCAGCCAACAGTCGCCGTACTGGCCGTGGCCGCCCGTCTGTTTCTTGTACTTGCCCTGCGCCTGCGACATCTTGCGGATCGTCTCCTTGTAGGGCACCTTCGGCGTGTGGATGGTCACGTCCGCCCCGTACTTGCGGCGCAGCTTCTCGAACGTGACGTCCACGTGGAGCTGCCCCATGCCGCTCAGGATCATCTCCTTGGTCTCGACGTTGCGGACGAACTCCAGCGTCGGGTCCTCCTCGACGAGCTTGTGCAACCCGAGGCTGACCTTCTCCACGTCCGCCTTACTCTTGGGCTCGAGGGCGAAGGACAGGACGGGCTTCGGCAGGTGCACCGAGGGATAGAGGATCGGATGATGCTCGTCGCAGATCGTGTCGCCGGTCTGGGTGTCCTTGAGCTTGCCGATCGCACCGATGTCGCCCGCGCTCAGCCGGTCCACCTGGCTGTATTTCTTCCCGAGGATGTAATAGAGGTGGCCGCCGCGCTCCTTCACCTTGCGCGTCGCGTTGTAGAAGCCGCCGTCGGCATCGAGCGTTCCCGACAGCACCCGGACGTAGCTCAGACGACCCATGAAGGGATCGATGATGGTCTTGAAGACGTAGGCCGAGAAGGGATCGCCCGGCACCGCCTGCCGCGTCGCCGGCTCGCCGGTCTGGGGATGTGTCCCCTCGATCGGCCGAGCCTGCGCCGCATCGAGCGGCGAGGGCAGGTACTCGGCCACCGCATCCAGCAGGGCCGTGACCCCGACCAGCCGCAGGGCGGAGCCGCAGAGGACGGGCACGATCGCCCGGGCCCGCACCCCCGCCTTCAGCCCCTGCCGGATCTCCTCCGCGCTCAGGTCGCCTTCGGCCAGGTACTTTTCCAGCAACCGGTCGTCCGCCTCGGCCGCGCCCTCGACGAGGGCCTTCCTCGCCTCGGCGACCGCCGCGGCCATCGCGGCGGGGACCGGCCCGGTCTGCACCTTGGCGCTGTCCTTGACGGGGCGGATCGCCTGCTGGGCGATCAGGTCCACCACCCCTTCCAGCGAGGCTTCCTGGCCGATCGGCAATGCGAGGGGCAGCCCCTTGAACTCCAGGGCCTTCTCGCACTCCTCCAGCACCGGCCCCAGTGCGGTCCGCTCCTTGTCCAACTCGTTGACGAAGAGGAGGCAGGGCAAGCCCCGCTCCGCGCTCGCGGCCCAGATCTTCTCCAACTCGGTCCGGACTCCCGACGAAGCGCCGACGACGACGAGCGCCGCATCCACTGCGGAGACGGCCAGCCGAGCCTCGCCCAGAAAGCTCAGGGCCCCCGGCGTGTCCACGAAGTTGATGGCGACATCCTTCCACTCGACGCGCAGGACGGAGGCGCTGACCGACACCTTGCGATGGACTTCCTCCGGCTCGAAGTCCGAGACCGTGCTGCCCGCCTGGACGGACCCCATCGCCGGGATCGCTCCGGCCGCATAGAGCGCGGCTTCCACCAGCGACGTTTTCCCCGCGCCGGTGTAGGACACGACGGCGACGTTGCGGATTCGCTCGTTCCTGGGTTCTTTCATGGCACCTCCCCGACGGCCGGCGGCGCCAGACCGGTCCGAATGATGCGCGGAGCCGCGAGCGCCCGGATCATCTCTTCCCACAGGGTTTCGGAGTCGCGTTCGAAGATGGACGCCGGGTCCGCCTTCACCGTGGCCCAAGAGCCGACCGCCATCTCGGATTCCAACTGGCCCGGCGCCCAGCCGGCATAGCCGGCATAGGCTCGGAAGGATTCACCCGGACGCGCCGCAGACAGTATCTTCTCGATGAGTTCGGGGTCCCCGCCGAGATAGACCCCCTCCATCACGGGGGTTGTAGCCGCCGGAGCGTCCTTGAGCTTGAGCAGGAGCAGGACGGCCCTGGGCGCGACGGGCCCTCCGATGAAGAGCCGGTGGCCGGTGCCCCGGAGCGCAGGGACCGACGGCAGGGCCTCCTCCAGCCGCACCGGGGACGGCCGGTTGACCACGAGACCGAGGGTCCCCCCCGGGCCGTGGTCGCAGAGGAGCACGACGGTTTCGTGAAAGTTGGGATCGCCCAGGGAGGGACTGGCGATCAGGAACACGCCGCGCCCCAGGGGCGGCCGGTCGCCGTCGACGGGGAACCGGGGGCCGCGCTCGGCGGCCCACAGGCCTCCGCCCGGCCCGCCCAGCAGCAAGGCAAGCCCCACGACCCATCCCGCGGCGATCGGGCCGGGGCCCAGGCATAAGGGGGGTTGCACGCCCAACCTGCACCTCCGAGCTGTAGGGGAGGAAGGCCTCGCTGCGAGCGCCCTGCAGGACTCTTCCGGGTGCTTGGTCGCTTATACCAAAACTCGGGAAGGGCGGCAATTCCTTTCCCGGCGACCCGAGTCAAGGCGCCAGCCATCCGCGGTCGGCGAAGCTCACATAGCGTCCGTCGCCGACGATCACATGGTCCAGCACCCGGATGCCCAGCACCTCCCCCGCCGAGACCAGCCTGGCCGTCAGGGCTCGGTCTTCCCGGCTGGGGGAAGGATCGCCGCTCGGATGGTTGTGCAGGAAGATGACGGCGGCGGCCGACTCCCGCACCGCGATGGTAAAGACCTCGCGCGGATGCACGATACTCAGCGTCAGGCTCCCCTCGGACACCGTCGTTTCACGGATGATCGTGTGCTTGGCGTCGAGGAGCACGACCTTGAAGACCTCGTGACGGAGGTCGCGCAACCGCGGGTGGAAGTGGTGGAAAATGTCCTGGCTGGAACCGATGCGCGTGCCAGTGGACAAGGGCGCCGCCAGCACGCGCTTGCCGAGTTCGAGCGCCGCCTTGAGTTGGGCGGCCTTGGCCGGGCCGACCCCGGACACGCCGCAGAGCTCTTCCACCCCGCAGTGGGAGAGCCCCTGAAGCCCCCGCAGGCGCTCCAGCACCTCCATGGCGACCTGGACGGCCGACCGGTCGACGCGGCCGACCCGCAGCACGATCGCCAGGAGCTGCGCGTCGGTCAGCGCCTCCGGGCCGTTGCGCAGCAGGCGCTCGCGCGGACGCTCGCCCGCAGGCCAATGTTTGATCGCGCGCCCCCGCTTCTTTCCCGGCACGGCTGGTCCTCCTCCAACACGAAAGACTCAACAAAGTGACAGTTTTTGGCAGGTTTCAACCCCTCGCTCTCGGAGGCAAATCGCCCAAGTGGTTGACTTTTCAGGATTGTCTCCGATGGATCGGTATTTGCCTGTAGTGGGGCACCGGACACTTCGCGAGGGAGGAACCCATGACCTGTCCACGATGCAAGGGGCTGATGATGCTCCAATGCTTCTCGGATTTCTTCCACATTTTCCACGCGTGGAAGTGCATCAACTGCGGCGCCATCCTGGACCGCACCATCACCGGCAACCGACGCAAGAGCCTCAGCGGTCTGCCCCTCGGCTCCGTGACGCTTCCCTGATGGGGCCGGCGCAGGTCGGACGCCGTCTCCCGCCGACGAGGGACGGCGCCCCGCGCCGATCATCCTCCATAGAGAAAACCCATTATACGCACCGGTCCCGCGCCTCAGAACCCGTCAATCGCGGTCCCTCGCCTTGACCCTCTAAAAATCGGTGTGATAGAGTCAGCCACCTCTTCTTGAAGGAACGCCCGCGTGCGCGTCATCGCCGGTTCTCACAAGGGACGCCGCCTCCTCGGCCCGCGCGGGCCGGGCCTCCGTCCCACCCCCGACCGGGTCAAGGAAGCGCTCTTCTCGATCCTGGGCGACCGGGTGCGGGAGGCCCGCGTCCTGGACCTCTACGCCGGCACGGGCGCGATCGGCATCGAAGCGCTGAGCCGGGGAGCACGCCGCGTCACGTTCGTCGAGGCACACCCATCGTCGCTGCGCGTGCTGCGGGACAACCTGACGCGCTGCGGGCTGGACGGCGCCGCCGAGGTCCACCCCGAGGAGGCCGAGCAATTCCTCGGCCGGCGCCGGGAAGACACCGGCCCCTACGACCTGATCTTCGCCGACCCACCGTACCGGATGGACGCCGCTCCCCTGCTCATCCGGCTGGACGCCCTCGCCGGACCGCACACGCTGGTGGTCGTGGAGCACGGCACGAAGACCCCGCCGCCCGCCGAGGCCGGGCGCTGGACCAGGATCCGCCGGTACCGGTACGGAGACACCTCGCTCTCGCTCTACGCCTCGGCCGAGGAGAACGCGAGCCCCTCATGAAGATCGGCATCTATCCCGGCACGTTCGATCCCATCACCCGCGGCCACACGGACATCGTGACGCGGAGCCTCCGCCTCTTCGACCGGATCATCGTCGCCGTGGCGCTGAACCCGAGCAAGAAACCCCTGTTCGACCTCGCCGAGCGGGTCGAGATGGCCCGGCTGGCCACCAAGGACATCCCCCACGTCGAGGTCGACTCCTTCGACGGCTTGCTGGTAGAGTACGTCAAGCGGCAGGGCGCCCACGCGGTGATCCGCGGCCTGCGGGCGATCGCGGACTTCGAGTACGAATTCCAGATGGCGCTCGTCAACCGGAAGCTCGACAACCGCTTCGAATCGGTCTTCCTGATGCCCAGCGAGGAATACACTTACCTGACCTCCAGCATCATCAAGGAAGTGGCCGCCCTCGGCGGCTCGCTCTCGGACTTCGTCCACCCCGAGGTGGCCAGGCGCCTCATCGAGCGGCTGCGCGGGGGACGGCCGTGAAGCTCGCCGCACGCACGACGCGCATCGTCCCCTCCCCCACCCTCAGCATCACCGCCCGCGCCAGGGCCATGGCGGCCCAGGGCATCGACGTGGTGGAGTTCGCCTCGGGCGAGCCGGACTTCGACACGCCGGAGCCGATCAAGGCCGCCGCCGAGGCGGCCATGCGCGCCGGCTTCACGAAGTACACCGCCGCGAGCGGCATCGACGAGCTGAAGCAGGCCATCGTCGAGAAGCTGGAGGCCGACCAGGGGCTGCGGTACGAGAAGTCCCAGGTGCTCGTCTCCTGCGGGGCCAAGCACACGCTCTACAATCTCGCCGAGGCGCTCTTCGAAGCGGGCGACGAGGTGGTCATCCCCGCGCCGTTCTGGGTGTCCTACCAGGACCAGATCCTGCTGAACGACGCGACCCCGGTCCTCCTCGACACGAAGGAGGCCGAGGGCTACGCCGTGAGCCGGGAGGCGCTGGAGGCGACGGTCACGCCGCGGACCAAGGCCGTGATCCTCAACAGCCCCTGCAACCCGACGGGCGCGACCTACGACCGCCGGACGCTGGAGGGCTTCGCCGAGGTCGCCCTCCGGCACGACCTCCTGCTGATCTCCGACGAAATCTACGAAAAGATCCTCTACGACGGGAAGGAGCACGTCAGCGTCGCGAGCCTCGGGCCGGAGGTGAAGGCCCGGACGATCGTGGTCAACGGCGTCTCCAAGGCCTATGCCATGACCGGCTGGCGCATCGGCTATGCGGCCGGGCCGAAGGCGCTCATCACGGCGATGGCCGACATCCAGAGCCAGAGCACCTCGAACCCCTGCTCCATCTCGCAGAAGGCCGCCGTCGCCGCGCTCCGCAGCGGGGACGCCTTCACGCGCGCCATGGTCGTGGAGTTCGATCGTCGGCGCCGGTACATGGTCGAGCGGCTGAACGCGATTCCCGGCGTCACCTGTCGGCTCCCGACCGGGGCCTTCTACGCCTTCCCGAACATCTCGGGCCTGCTCGGACGGCGATCCGCCGCCGGCCCGATCGCGTCGCCGACCGACCTCGCCGCCTATCTGCTGGACGAGGCCCGCGTCGCCGTCGTGCCCGGCGAACCCTTCGGCAGCCGCTCGCACATCCGGCTGTCCTACGCCACGAGCCTGGACGCGATCGCGCGGGGGATGGACCGGATGGAAAGCGCGCTGGGCAAACTGAGCTGAGGCGCCGCCTCCCCGTCGCCGCCGCTTGACTTCAGTCTCGATGGGATTATCAGGCAGCAGTCGCGCCCCGACTCCGGGGGGCGCCGCCAGACCCGAGAGGTGAGCTGTGCCGATCTACGAATATCTCTGCGATGCCTGCCAGAACCGGCTGGAAGTCAAGCAAAAGGTCAGCGATCCGCCCTTGGCCGTGTGCGAGCGTTGCGGCGGAGCCCTCCGGAAGCTGATCTCCTCGCCCGCCATCATGTTCAAGGGCAGCGGCTGGTACGTGACGGACTATTCCGACAAGCTTAAGCCTCCGGCGGAGGCGGGAGCGGCGTCCGGCACCGACAAGAAAGAGGCGCCGGCCGCGGCCGGCGCCGCCGCGCCGACCGGCGGCGATGCCGGCTCGGGCAACGGCGCCTCGGCTTCGGCCCCCGGCACGCCCGTCTCCCCCTCCACCACGTCCACGCCCGCTCCCTCCACCGCCGCAACGTAGCCGCGCCTACGGCTTCGCCTGGGCCCGGGCGGCCGGCTTCTTCGCCGTGGGCTTGCCGGTGCCCGTAGCCGGCTTCTTGGCCTTGGCCGGCGATTTCGCCGCCGCCTTGGCCGCGGGCTTGGCCTTCCCGGCCGGCTTGGCGAGCTTCGTCAGCTTCTCCCGGGCCTCCGCCAGGCTTTGCTCCAGGGACGCCAGTTTCGTGGAAAGATCCTGATTCTGGCGTTCCATCTCGTCGAGCTTGGCTTGCAGCTCGCTCCCCACCTTCGTCAAGTCGGCCAACTGCTGCTCCAGCCTGGCCTTCTCGGCGTTCGCCGCCTGGAGTTCGGCTTGAAGCTGCTCGATCTGGGCCTGCAGGGCCGGGGGCCAGTAGTCGCACCCGGTCAAGCCGCACGCGACCAGCACTCCGAGCACCGCCAGCACGACGAACGATTTGGAGCCGCTGCGCCTCATTCTCCGTTTCCTCCTTGTGGGTGGCCCGTTCAGTCTCTTCTCAGGACGGAGACGGATATCCCGCCTCGCGCAGGATCGCCGCGATCCTGGCCCTCGGCACGGCGCCTTCCCGCAGGAGCCGCAGCCCATTCACCGTGTCCACGAGGGTGGAGGGCGCGCCGCCCGCGGTCGTTCCCCCGTCGAGGATCAGGTCCACCTCCCCGCCCAGGCAGGCCGCGACCTCTTGGGCGGACCGAGCCGGCGGCTCGCCGGAGCGGTTGGCGCTCGTCCCCGTCAGGGGTCCGAGGGACCGCAGCAGGTCGGCGAGGACCGGATGGCCGACGTGGCGGAGGCCGACCGTTCCCGTTCCCGCCGTCAACTCGACGGGCAGACCGCTGGCCGCCTTCACGATCACCGTGAGCGGTCCCGGCCAGAAGCGCTCCATGAGCAGCCGGGCCGCCGCGCCGATCTCTCCCGCCAGCGACTCCGCCTGGGTCCGGTCGCCGACGAGGACGAGGATCGGTTTACCCTCCTCCCGCCCCTTGATCGCGATGACGCGCCGGACGGCCGCCTGATCGGTCGGCGAGGCGCCCAGCGCGTAGAACGATTCCGTCGGGAGCGCCACCACGCCGTGGTCTCGGAGGACGGCGGCGACCTCTGCGACCCGTCCGGGCGGCAACCCCTTCCCCAACGTCAGCACCCTGGCCATCGTGCCCGCTCCGAGAGAGGAGGCGGCCCCCTCACTTCCGCGGGAGGACGCGCGCGGCGATGTCGGACCGGAAATGACGGCCTTCGAAGCCGATCAGGTCCGCGACGGCGTAGGCGCGGTCCCGCGCGGTCTTGAAGTCGGGACCGAGGCCCGTGACGCCCAGCACCCGCCCGCCGGCCGTCACCACCGCCTCGCCCCTTCTGCTCGTGCCGGCGTGGAACAGGAGGACGTCTCCGGAGGCCGGAACCCGGTCCAACCCCGTGATCGGCAGGCCGGTCGCGTAGGAGCCGGGATAGCCGCCCGACGTCAGCACCACGCAGACCGCCGCCTGCCTCGCCCACTCGATCTCAAGCTGGTCCAGGCGATGCTCCGCGACCGCCTCCAGGATGTCCAGGAGATCCGTCTTGAGGAGGGGAAGCACGGCCTGGGTCTCCGGGTCTCCCATGCGCGCGTTGAATTCGAGCACGTAAGGCGTGCCGCGGACGACCATGAGGCCGGCATAGAGGACGCCGTGGAAGGGGCTGCCGAGCCGGGCCATGGCGTCGACGACTGGCCGGAGCACTTCCCGGACGACCGTCACGCGGAGCGCCTCGGTCCCGAGGGGCGCCGGCGCGTAGGCGCCCATCCCCCCCGTGTTCGGTCCCCGGTCCCCGTCCCCGACCCGCTTGTGGTCCTGGGCCGCGACCATCGGCACGACGGTCTTCCCGTCGACGAAGGCCATGACGGTCAGCTCTTCGCCGTCGAGGAACTCCTCGACGACGATCCGCCGCCCCGCCTCGCCGAAGACCTGTTGTGCCAACAGGGCCGTGGCCGCCTGCACGGCCTCGTCCCGCGTCTGCGCGACGACCACGCCCTTCCCCTGGGCCAGCCCGTCCGCCTTGACGACGACCGGCAGCGGGTGGCGTCCGATGTGGTCGAGGGCCGGCGCCAGGCTGTCGAAGACGCGGGAGGCGGCGGTGGGCACCCGGCAGCGGACCATCAGCTCCTTCGCGAAGCTCTTGCTCGACTCAAGACGGGCGGCGCCCTTCGTCGGCCCGAAGACCTTGAGCTTCGCCTTGCGAAACTCGTCCACCAGCCCCAGCGCGAGGGGCGCTTCCGGACCCACCACGGTCAGGTCCACCCCTTCCGCGAGCGCAAAAGCCTTGAGCCCGGCGACATCGTCGGCAGCGATCGGCACGCAGCGGGCGATCTCGGCGATCCCCGCATTCCCCGGAGCGCAATAGAGGCGGGTGAGGCGTGGGCTCTGCGCGAGCTTCCAGGCGAGGGCATGCTCGCGCCCCCCGCTGCCGACGACGAGCACCTTCACAGGCCGACCCTCCGTAAGACGCCAGGGGTGAAGGGTGAGGGGTTGGAGGAAGGTCGCGATAAGGACCGCGCGGAGGCGGAACCCGGCCGGTCACTCATCACGCCTCACGGGGCGCGCGCGCGCCGCTGGCGGACTCGTTCACCATCCCGCTAGTGGCGGAAGTGGCGCATGCCGGTGAGAATCATGGCGAGGTTGTGCTCGTCCGCCGCTTTGACGATCTCCTGGTCCCGAATCGAGCCGCCCGGCTGGATGACCGCGGTGATCCCCGCCTTCGCCGCCTCGTCGAGCCCGTCGCGGAAGGGGAAGAAGGCGTCGGAGGCCATCACGCAGCCCTTGACGGGGAGCTGCGCCTTCATGGCGGCGAGCTTCACCGAGTCCACGCGGCTCATCTGGCCGGCCCCGATGCCGACCGTCTGGCCCGCCCTCGCGTACACGATGGCGTTGGACTTGACGTGCTTGCAGACCTTCCAGGCAAAGGCGCAGGCCGCGTACTCCTCCTCCGTCGGCCGCCGTTGCGTCGGCACCGCGAGGGCCTTCAGGTCGGCCAGCGCCCCCAGGTCGCGATCCTGCACGATCAGCCCGCCGACCAGCTTCTTGAGGTCCAGCCGGTCCTGCCCGCCGCCCGTCAGGGGACCGACGTCCAGGAGCCGGAGGTCCTTCTTGCGGCGCAACTCGGCCAGGGCGTCCTCCGCGAAGCCCGGCGCGATCACGACCTCGACGAAGGTGGAGGTGATCTCCTTCGCCGCAGCCAGGTCCACGGGCCGGTTGAAGGCGATGACGCCCCCGAAGGCCGACACCGGGTCCGTCTCCCGCGCGCGCACGTAGGCGTCCACCGGCGTCCGGCCGGTCGCCACGCCGCAGGGGTTGTTGTGCTTGATGATGACGGCCGCCGTCTCGGCGAACTCCTTGGCCAGCTCGAGCGCGGAGTTCGCGTCGAGGTAGTTGTTGTACGACATGGCCTTGCCGTGGAGCAGCGTCGCGCGCGCGACCGAGGCCTCCCGGCAGGAAGCGTCCCGATAGAAGGCGCCGCGCTGATGCGGGTTCTCCCCGTAGCGCAGGGTCTCGCCGCGCTGGTACTGCAGGGTGAGCACCGACGGGAAGAGGTCCTCGCCGCCCGCCTGCCGCTCCAGGTAGCCGGCGATCATGCCGTCGTAGCGCGCCGTATGCTGGAACACCTTGGTCGCCAGCTCGCGCCGCAGGGCCGACGTCACGCCGCCGGCCTTGAGAGCCTCCAGCACACGCCCGTAGTCGGCGGGGTCCACGACCACCAGAACATCCTCGTGGTTCTTCGCCGCGGACCGCAACATGGACGGACCGCCGATGTCGATGTTCTCGATCGCCTGCTCGAAGGTGCAGTCGGGCTTCGCGATCGCGGCCTCGAAGGGGTAGAGGTTCACGACGACGACGTCAATCGGTCCGATCCCGTGCTGCGCCATCTGGGCGACGTGGCCGGGATCGCGGCGACGGCCCAGCAAGCCGCCGTGAATCTTGGGATGCAGCGTCTTCACCCGGCCGTCGAGGATTTCCGGCGACCCGGTGTAGGCGGCGACGTCCGTCACCGCCAGGCCGGCCTCGCGGAGGGCTTTGGCAGTGCCGCCGGTAGAGAGGAGCTCCGCGCCCAGGGCGGCCAGACCCGCGGCCAGATCCACCACGCCCGTCTTATCGGACACGCTGATCAACGCCCGCTGCACGCCGGCCATGGCTGATCTCCCCTCATGTGGATCGGTTGGCGAGGCAAGGTCTGAAACAAACCGGCGCAAGAATAGCAGATGCCTTCAGCACGTTGCAAGGCGGCGTATTGAGTCATCTAAAATCTTACCGAGAGACAGATCGTTGCGTCATTTGTA
>NZ_CEFZDU010000024.1:0-15047 GCF_979578155.1 Candidatus Nitrospira neuquenensis
CTCCAGCTTCCAGTGGGCCTCCGGCATCTTGTTCTCGACGAAGTTCTTGCCCCAGCTCGTGTTGAGCTTGGAGAAGCGCATGTCGGAGAGGTCGATGTCCGAGGTCTGGGCACCCCCCCAGAAGGGGTGCGACGGGTTCTGGTCACCGTGCCAGGTGTAGTTCGACCAGTAGCGGCCGCCCTGCGCCTGCGCCGGGCCGACCTTGCGGATCCACGCATCGAGGACGGGCAGCACGCCGCCGTTGAACCGGGTGATGCCCATCTTGCCGACGATGCCCAGCACCGGCATGCCCGCCCGCATCTTGAAGCAGCGCGTGCCCGCGCCCTTCATCATCTCGATCATCTCCGGCGGATAGCCCTGCTCCCGCAGCCGCCGCGCCCCCGCCTCCCCGCTGTACCGCGTCGCGATGACGATCCAGGCCTTGGCGACGTAGGTGAAGGCCGTGTCCCACGACACCCGCATCATGTCGTCCAGCATCCGGGCGTCGAACTTGTACTTGCGCTTCGTCTCCGGGGTCAGCTCCGGCGCGCCGTCGTCCATCCACTGCTTCCAGCCCCGGCGCATCAGGGGGCCCTTCAGCCGGTAGGGACCGTACACCCGTCGATGGAAGGTGTAGCCCTTCAGGCACATGCGCGGGTTGTGGGCGAAGGTCCCGCGGTTGCCGTAGAGGTCCTCGTAGGTCTGGTGGTCGTAGTTCTGCTCGACGCGCATCACGACGCCGTTGCGCACGAAGGCGCGGACGCGGCAGCCGTGCGTGTCGTTGGGGGAGCAGCAGAACGTGAAGGAGGAGTCGTACCGGTACTGGTCGTGGTAGACCCGCTCCCAGGACCGGTCGGGGTACTCGCCGAGGGGGTTGCCCACCTCGATGACCGGCTGCAGCGCCGTCAAGGCCAGCGCCCGGTCCGCGATCGCGGCCGCCGCGACCGTCCCCGCCGTGACTTTCAAAAATTGCCGTCGTGAGAGATGCATAGGATCCTCCTCAAGCTAAAAACGTTCGCCGACGCTCCAAAACAAACCCGATGCCGGCCTCACCTCCTTTCCCTGCCTTGCTGCCCGGCGCGTGGTTGTTGACCGGATGGGCACCGCCTTCCTCAGCAAGTTCATTGCCCTGGATCGTCTCGGAGGGAGGGGGCCAGGCCGATGTCATAACAGACTGAAAATGCTGGAGAATGAAGCGTCGCTCGGACTGCCGGTCGAATTGCAACACCGGTCCACGGAATCAAGTTTGATGCGTCTGAAGCGGGGGATATAAAACTGTGGCGTGCAATCAGACAGTTAGGAGAGGAAGCTGAAATGATGCGCGCCCATGCCAGGCGGGCTGGGACCGGCTTGGGCGGGGATTCCGGCGGGTGAAGTCCCCTCCGGCGTTACCGGAAGGAAGCAGGAGGACGGCCGGCGCGAACCGCAGACGCCGGGCCGACGGCTCGGAGCCGTCGGCCCCGGCTCAGGGTGAGGAAAAGGAAACGGACCGGGTCGTCACCCCGGCTCGCGGCCCAGGTAACGCCGGAGCAGGCGGGAGAAGTTCTGTCGAGGCATGCCGCTCTGTTGAGCGGCCTGCTGGATCTGTCCCTGCGAGGCGGCCAACCGGGCTTTGAGGTAAGCCGCGGTGAAGTCCTCGATCAGTCTTCTCTTGGCCTGGGCGTAGGACCCCGCCAGGTAGGCGGAGAAGGCGCCGCCCTCCGCCGGTTCATCCTCGGAGGGGAGCAACGCCGTCACCGCCTGGCGGGTGACGGTGTCCCCCTTGGCCAGCATCACCGCCCGCTCGATGACGTTGCGCAACTCTCGCACGTTGCCGGGCCAGGGGTAGGCGATCAGGGCCTCCATGGCCGCGGCGTCGAGACGGCACTGCGGCCGGCCCAGCTCCCGGCCGAATTGCCCGACGAAGTGCCGGGCGATCGGCGGGATGTCTTCGATGCGCTCACGCAGCGGCGGCACGCGAATGCTGACGACCGCCAGCCGGTAGAACAGGTCCTTGCGGAAGGCGCCGCTCTTGACCTTCTCGCCCAGGTCCTGGTTCGTCGCGGCGATGAACCGCATGTCCACCCGCTTGACGCGCGTGCCCCCGACGGGCCGTACCTCGTTCTCCTCCAATACCCGGAGCAGCTTGGCCTGCAGGGCCAGGGGCAGCTCGCCGATCTCGTCGAGGAACACGGTGCCGCCTTCGGCCAGCTCGATCAGGCCGGGCTTGTCGGACACCGCCCCCGTGAAGGCGCCGCGGACATGGCCGAACAGCTCGCTCTCGACCACACCCTCCGGCATGGTCGCGCAGTCGATCACCTGGAACGGCCGGCCGCTCTCCCGGCTCCGCTCGTGGATGGCCCGGGCGATCAGCCCCTTGCCGGTCCCGGTCTCTCCGGTGATCAGGACCGTCGAGCGGACCGCCGCCGCCTCTTGGACCAGGCGCAGGACCTCTTGGAACGCCGGGCTCGCGCCGATCAGCTCGCCGGCCCCGGCAGCCTGCCGCATCGTCCGCTCGAAGGAGGAATTGCGGCGCATGATCTCGGAGATCCTGATCGCCCGGTGCAACCGCATCCCCAGGTCCACCGCGTTGACCGGCTTGAGCACGTAGTCGTAGGCGCCCCGTCGGATCGCGTCCACGGCTTCAGGAATGCCCTTGAGGCGCGTGACCACCAGCACGGGCAGATTCCGGTCGATGTCCTGGATGCGGCTCACGAGGTCCAGCCCGTCCATGCCGGGCAGCATCATGTCGGTCAGCACGAGGTCCACGGGCCGCTCGCCCAGCAGCCGCAGCGCCCCCTCGGCGCTGGCGCGCACGACGATGTCGAGGTCCCCTTCGACGGGCTGAAGATCGGCCTGCTCGATCGCGTGCAGGAGCAGCTCCGCGTCGGCCGCCTGGTCCTCCACCACCAGGATCGTGAAGGGATGTTTCGTCGTCGCGCCCCGCACCGCGTCAAATGTCGGGCTGATCATGCCGCTCCTCCGTCGCTCGCCTGCCTCCACCGGGCGGGTCGGCCGCGGGGTGCGCCGCCAGGTCCACCGCCGCGGGCAGGGTAAACGTCACCGTGCACCCGGGGCGGCCGCCCGGCTCGATCCGGACCGTCCCGCCGTACATCTCCACGATGCGCTTCACGATCGCCAACCCGAGACCGCTCCCCTTCGGCCCTTCCGGGTTCAGCCGCACGAAGGGCTCGAAGACCCGCTCGCGATGCCGCTCCGGAATGCCGGGCCCGTTGTCGCTCACCGAGAAGCAGACCAGGTTGGCCCGTCGCTCCACGCCGATGCGGATTTCCGGCTCGGGCTGTCCCATGGTGAACTTGATCCCGTTCGAGAGGAGGTTGTCGAGGATCTGGCGGAGATAGGCGCGATGGCAGACCACCGGGGGAAAGTGGGGGGCGACCCGGACCTTGACCTTTCCGCGCTCCAGCTCGCCGGCCCACTCCTTCAGCACGTCCGAGAGCACGAGGCCGGGGTCCACCATCTCCAGGCTGTCGGTCCGTCCGCCGAGGCGGGCGAGGTCCAGGAGGCTCTCGATGCGGGCGCTCAGTTGCCGGCCCTCCTCGTCCATGAGCTTAAGCCAGCGCCGGGCGCGATCGTCGAGTTGCCGGCCGTAGGCGGCCAGCATCGAGGCGGCGAGCCCGCCGATGCGCTCGCCGGGGCCCTTCAGGTCGTGGGCCAGGGTCTCGGCCAGGTGTTCGAGCTGGCGAAGCCTGCTCTCCAGCCCCCTCCCCTTCTGCTCCACCGCCTCGTAAAGCCGGGCGTTGGCGATCGCGACCGCGGCTTCGTTGGCGAACCCCGCGGCGAGCGGCACGTTCCACCCCTCGCGGCCCACGGGACGATCCTGCAAGAGCACGAGGACGCCGAACGGCGCCCCCTGCGACAGCAGGGGTATGGACAACATGCTCTGGCCCATCAGATTGCGCCGCCGCACCTCGGGACGCTCATCCGCCCGCAGGTTCTCCCCGAAGGCCGGACGACCGGTTTGGAAGGCCTGGACCGAGACCGGAAACTCCTCCCACAGCATGACCGATTTGTGGAGCCGGTCGTGCCAGTCGCCGGACGCGGCCTCGACGATCCAGCAGCCCATCCGCTCGTTCCGGAGCATCACCATGCAGACGTCCACCTGCAGGAGCTCGCAGGCACGGTCGGTGATCCGCCGCAGCACGCCGGAGAGGCCGTCCGCCCTGATCGTGTTGATCTCCTGGCCGATGGCGGCCAGCGCCTCGATCTCGCGCAGGTGCCGGCGGATCAGGCCGGCCATCTCCTGGAACCCTCCGGCGAGCGCGCCGATCTCGTCGGTCCGTTCCCCGGAACCGGCGAGGCCCCCTCCCCGTGGGGACAGGCTCGCGCTCAACGCCTCCACCGAGCGCCGGAGGTCCGCCAGCGGTCCCGTGATGGACCGGGACAGCAGCCGGACGTACAGCAGCCCGAGTGCAAGCGACCCGGCCACCGCCAGGAGCAACCCCCAGAAAACCCGCTGGACGAGCGCGGCCTCTCGGCCCTCGTAGCCTTGGGAGCGGCGATCCAGCGTGTCCTCGAGCATACGGAGGTCCTGGCGCACCGCATCCGACAGGGCGAGCCCCTGCCCCGACCGGACGTAGGCCAGCACCTCCTCCTCCCGCCCGGCGCGGAGCCGCCGGATCAGGTCGTGCTTGGAGTCGGCCAGCGCCGCCAGTCGCTCGGCCGCATGGCGCAAGGCAGCGGCCAGCTCGCGATCGCCCTCGACCAGGCGCATGATCTCGTCCGCCGTCGGGGGGACCCGGGGCTCGGCATCCAACAGCGGCTGGAGAAACTTCTCCTGTCGGGTGAGCAGGTATCCTCGGAAGGCGTCCTCGATGTCCACGGCCAGTCGCCGGAGCACCTGCAACCGTTCGCGGGCGAGGACGATCTGGTGATGCTGGGCCTGGAGCGTGCGGAGCTGCGTGACGAAGGAAACATGGGTAACGAGCGCGGCGACGAGGGGCAGGAACACCACCAGCAGAATCGTGACCAGTTTCCGCCGGACGGGAAGCCGGCTCCACCAGGCCCGTCCCCGCTCGATGACGCTCCGCAAGGGGGGTCCCTCCGAACACAGGCGGCGCTCCTATAGACCGCGCCGTTGAGCCGACGACAGTATGTCGCACCTCGCCAGGAGCGTCAATCCCGTGCGGCTACTCCCATCCGACCGGCTCGTAGCCGCGCTCGGCAAGGCAGCGGTTGACGAAGGCCTTGTGGGTCTGGCTCGGCTCCTTGACCCCGAAGAGCCCGGAAACCAGCCCCCAGATCGAGCCGCTGGCGGCGCCGATCGCGGCGCCGGTGCCGGGCGCCCCCACGATCGCGCCGCCCACCGCGCCGGCTGCCGCCCCGATGCCGGCGCCGATGGCCGTGCTGGTCGCCGCCTGCGCCGCCTTCCCGCTCGTCGGCTTCGCCCCGGCCTGCTCGGCGAGCTCCCGGCAGGCGGCGATGTCCCGCTCGGCGCCGGCCTCGCCCATCTGCTTGAGGTGCTCGTTGGGGTAGAGGATCGGCCGGGGGCCCCCGCAGCCCGCCAGCGCCAGCACCGCCACGACCGCCAGGCCCGGCCGCCGCCAAAACCCGCCGCACCGTCTCCGCATCCTCAACCCCTCCTACTTCCACCCGACCGGGACATAGCCTCGCTCCCTCAGGCACCGCTCGACCATCGGTCGACGCGCCAGCTCCGCATTATCCGACCCGAACAGCGAGCTCAACAACCCGACGTTCGCCTGCGCCGCGCTGCCCGCCACCAGGGCGCGCCCCGGGTCGCCGCCGATCAGGGGCCCCGCCGTCGCGCCCGTCGCCGGTCCGCTCCCCGTCGCCATCCCCTCCTCCGCCAGGCGCCGGCAGAGGTCCACGTCATACTCGGCCACCTCCGGCCCGACGGCCTTCAGATGCGCGTTGGGGTAGAGGATCGGCCGCGGGCTGCCGCACGCGGACAAGAAAGTCGTGACGAGGAGAATACCAGGCACAAGGAAAACACTCTTGCGGACTTCGTTTGAGAACGTCACCCCGGCCCCGGATCGAGTCCGGGGCAGGCTCGCCGGGATGCTGTCCGGCGCTGGATTCCGGCGTTCGCCGGAATGACGGATTCCGACCCCGGTGTGCATCTCCCCGTTCACTTTTGGCTTTTCACGTATGACTCGGCCCTCCCCCCATACGCCGCTCCAGCCGGCGCAGCGCGCCCATCATCGCGGGGTCGCTCAGGCCGACCTCGCTCAGCGCATCCATGAGGTGCAGCCCCTTGGACGCGACCAGTTCCTTCGCGCGGGCGTACTGCCGGCGACCGAAACGCGCGACGGCCGGCTGGCCGTTGACGATCTGGCAGGCCAGGACCTCGCCCTCCACCTCCAGAGTACCGCCCTCCTCGATCAGGCGCCGCGCGTCCGCGACAGCGATGCCGTGCAGGCCGGCGAACTCCTCCAGGCTCCCCGTCTCCACCAGCCGCCCGTCCGGCATGATGCAGGGCCGCTTGAAGTACGGCGACCAGTCCTTCCGAAAGTCGACGTACTTGACGTCGCCGTGGCGGCTGATCGCCCGGTCCAGCTTCGCCATGTCGAGGCCCAGGTTTTTCTGCTTTAGCCGCTCCTTGAGTTCGGGCGGGAGCGTCCGGATGAAGACCCGGTCCGCGGCCTCCGCCAGCGTGAGCCCGCGCGCGCGGACGAGCTGCTCCGCCTCGGCGTATTGCACGAGGTCGAGCACCCAGGTCCGTTTCGGTTGCTCCCCCGCCGGGTCGATCCGGCAGGCGAACAGCCCCCGCGTGATCAGGGCCCCGGTCTGCGGATAGACGTAGACGCCCCCCTCGGTCAGGAGCCGCGTCATGACGTCGAGGGGCACCTCGTGACTTTCGGCCAGGACCCGCGCGTGCTCCGGCAGATTCTCCGGCTCCGTCATGGCGCAGAGCGTGACGTTGCCCGGGGCGTCGAACTCCGTGTAGTCCTCGATGATGTTGTAGAGCGCGGGCGGCTTCGCCGGCTGCGTCTTTTTCTTGATCTTGTACATCCCCTTCCCTTCCGCGGCCCCTTCCCCCTCACGTCTGGCGAGTTTCGTACGCCGGCAAGGTCGTCAGGCGATGGTCCTCGACCGGCCCTCCGACCGTGAAATGGTAGAGCGACTGGAAGGCGCGGTCGCCCAGGCCGAGGACCTGGTGCACCGGGTCGTCGAAGAAGCAGCCGATCCCCGTCCCCCTGACCCCCGCCGCCTCCGCCTCCAGGTAGAGCACCTGCCCGAGCAGACCGCACTCCCAGAACAGCCGCCGGTAGAACCAGGGCCCCTCCCGCCGGAGGGTCGCCTCGAACTCGGCCAGCATGCCGAGCGAAAAGGCGCCGGCCCCGGCGATGTCCTGCCCGCAGCTCACCTGCGCGGCCAGCCGCTGCGCGTTGCCTTCTTCCAGGAGAAAGAGCGGCAGGTCGCCCGGGCAGCCGGGCGGACTCGTCCAGGCCAACCGGGCATGGGCCGCCTTCTTCAGCGCCTCGGTCTTCGCCGGATCCCGCGAGAGGAGGTACAGGCCCGGTGCGAGCCCCTCCACCCGATGCACGAAGAGCAGGAGGTGGATCGCCGGCTCCCACGGCACGGCATCCCAGGGCATGGGGCGCAGCGAGAGGGGACGCTCCGTCCGCGGCATGACCCGGGCGAGCATCGCGAAGAACCGCGCGGCGGGGACCGAGGTCTTCCCGTCGAAGGCCACGGCGCTTCGACGCTGCCGGATGAGCCGGCCGGCATCGGCGTGAGGCGCGAGGGGGAAGGCATGGGGGCTGCGCGGCGCGGACACCCAGCCGACGGACCTCCGGTCGTTGGTGGACTTCCACGAGGCGGCGGCGACCTCGTCGATGATCGCCCAGTCCACCGGATGGGTCGGGCTGAGCCGATTCGCCCGCCCCTGCCAGGGCCCGGCGGCGACCGCCCGCACCGCGGCTTCCTCCAGAAACAGCGGCACGTCGCGTCGCTCCTCCCCCCTCACCCCCGACGCCTCAGCCCCCACGTCCTCCGCGGGCCAGACGACCGCCAGGCCGTCGGGCTGCTCCCGCTCCGCCTCGCCGTAGTCCTCCGCCCGGTCCACCCCCAGCAGCGCGGCCGCCCCGTCGTCCGACGTCCCGTCGAGCAGCAGCAGCCGCCAGCCCAGCGTCGCCGCCGCGACCCTGGCCGTTCCGATCGCGTGGCCGATGTCGTGCTGGCAATAGCGGAAGGCGCGCTCGCCGTACTTCCAGGCCTCCCGCCAGTGGATCGAGGTCCAGCCGACCAGGAAGGCGCCGCGGGGGAAGGGCGCGAGCAGCGCGGCGACGCTCGCCGGATCGGCCGAGGCCCGTTGCTCCAGCCCATGCACCTTCGGCGCATAGTGGTAGACCCCGGGCGGCAGGAGCTCGCCGAGCTGCGAACCGATCATCAGGTAGCCCTCCGTCGGATGCAGGTTGCCGCTGGAGGGATTCGTCCGTAGCGCCCACGTGACCTCGCCCGCCTGCTTCCAGGCCGAGACGGCGAGCGCGTATTCGAAGAACCGGGAAATGGAACGGATGGTCAGGGGCTCCGGCGGCACCGCGCCGGGACGGTACAGGGCCTCGTAGCTCGGCGACCGCGGCGGCTCCTCCGGCTTCAGGAGCGGAAGAGCACGGAACGGCGCGCCCTCGTAGCGGCGGAAGGGGTCCGGCTGGTTCGCCCAGTCCATGTACCCCAGCGCGCGGGCGAACCGGTGGAAGTGGTGCTTGGTGGCCTCGTGATAGTGGAAGACCCGGTCGAGCGCATCCATGACGACTCCTGGCCGGAGTCTACCCGGCTGCCTGGCGCCTTGTAAACGCCGGCCAGGAGCCGCCGGTCCGTGCGCCGGCGGTTGACCGGTCGCGCCGTCGCGGCTTATCCTCGCTCCGCCGGCCGCCGAGGGCGGCGTCACCGACCACGGAGGGACCATGCGGTTCGATCCCGCGCTGGAAGCCCAGGCCGCCTTCGCGGAGGCGGGTCGGACCGGCGAATTGGGCGAGGAGTGGGAGCAGGCAGTCGAGGCCGAGGAGGTCTTCTCCGCCTGCGTCGGGCCGGAGGCGCGGGCGGCCTACGAGGCGCTCCAGCGCATCGGCGCCCGCCACCCCGACGCCGCCGCCTTCCAGGAATTCCTGATCTTCATCACCTGGCAGCAGGCGGCGGAGGAGACGATCGCGCTGCACTTCAAAACCGGCATCGAGCTCTGCGACCGGTACCTGGCGCGCCACGCGGAGCGGCCCGGCGCCGGCCGCGCGCGTCAGGTCCGGGAGATCCGGGCCTCCTTCCGCGCGGGGCTCGGCCTGGAGGCCGAGGACGAGACCGCCGCCGAGTACGATCGCGACAGTTTCACGGGCGGAGATTGAGCGACGAGGCCGCGTGGAGGAGCCTGGCGGGCGTGGTAGGATGCCGCCGTCCATGGAGGGCCGCATGACGCTGGACGAGGCCAGGCAGCGGATCCGGACGACGATCGAGCAGTTCGAGGACCAGGCCGGCGCGCCGCTGGACCTGCTGATGAGCGAGGTCCGCGCCAGCCTGGGCGACGGGGCCGCCGACGGCCTCGCGGCCGAGTTCGACCTCGCCCGGCGGTACCGCCTTCCTCCCGCCGGCGGGCGGGGACCGAGCGATTCCTCGCCCGCATGATTCATGAGCGCTTCTGCTGCAACCGCGGATTCGCGGCTGCGAGACGCCGGCATGCGACTGCCGTGCATGCTGGCGGGCGGGCTCGCCGCTCAGACCCTCGACGTGCTGTTTCAAGTACGCCTCGGGTCTTCGCGGCTCCACGCGCCCGTCTCGCGACGCGACCCCACGGTTTCGCGACGAACCATCATGAATCATGCGGGCGAGCCTTGCGTTCCGCAGGTTCGCGGCTCGTCATGCCGGCGGGAGTTTACCCCGGACCTGTTCAATCCGGGGCCGGCATCCAGGATCGTGGCGGGGCCTGGATTCCGGCTCGCGGCCGCGCGGCGGCCATGGCCGCAATGACGACCTACATGCCGGCTGGCCGCAGCGGCGAATCCGCGAGCAGCGTAGCGGCGTTCATGGCCCCTGGGGCCAGGCGGGTTGTCGTCCTTCCAGCCGGTGCCGTCATCCCGGCGGAAGCCCGATCCGCCGTTCGGCCGGTGCCGTCACCCCGGCGGAAGCCGGGGTCCAGGATCTGGATTCCAGCTTTCGCCGCAATGACGGATTCCGCACCCGGCGCGACGATGTCCGGGGGGACGGTCGCCGGCCGGAAGATAGTCGGAGCAAATCCTTCCCGGGATGACGACCAGGAGACACCTCAACCATGCCTGTCATTTACTGCGCCATCTCCAGTCACGGGTTTGGCCACGCCGCCCAGACGATCCCCCTGCTCAACGAGCTGGGACGCCGGCGCGCGGGCCTCAAGGCGCTCCTGCGCACGAACGTCCCCGCCGCCTTTTTCGAGGGCCGCCTGACCGTCGAGTGGGAGATGAGCCCCGCCGCGACGGACGTCGGCTGCATCCAGCGCGGTCCCCTGACGATCGACATCGGTGAAACCTGGCGCGCGCACCGGCGCTTCCACGAAGACTGGGAGGCCCGCGTCGAGGCGGAGGCCCGCCTGATCGCGGCGCGGGCGCCGGCGCTGGTGCTCGCGAACATCCCGCCCCTGGCCGTCGAGGCGGCCGCACGCGCGGGGGTGCCCGCCGTAGGCTCCTGCTCGATCTCCTGGGACGGTGTCCTCGCGCCCTGGTTGGACGAGGCCCCGGACACCGCGGAGGCGGACGGCGGGCGCGCCGCGCGGCAGGCCCTCCTCTCCCGGATGCAGCGGGCCTACGGCCTCGCGGACCTGATGATCCGGCCAGCGCCGGGAACGGCGATGACGGCCTTCCGGCGGGTGGCGGACGTGGGCCCGATCGCGCGCTCCCTCGCGCCGGAGCGGGAGCGGCTCAGGCGGGCCGTCGGCGCCCGCGCGGGCGAGCGGCTCGTCGTGGTCGGCTTCGGCGGCATCCCGCCCGAGCGGCTTCCCTCCGAGGCCCTGGAGGCGATGGCAGGCTATCGGTTCATCATCAGCGGGCCCGTCCCGTCCGGCGCGACCAGGCTGCACCGGGCCGAGGCGACGGGACTTCCCTTCGGCGCGGTCATGGCCTCCGCCGACATCCTCGTCACCAAGCCCGGCTACAGCACGGTCGTGGAGGCCGTCGCCCAGGGGCTGCGGGTGCTCTACGTCCGCCGCCACACCTTCGTGGACGAGCCGCCGCTCGTGGACTACCTGCACCGGTACGGGCTGGGCCTGGAGCTGTCCGCGGAGGACTTCGCCGCCGGACGCTGGCGCGCCGGACTCGACGCCTTGCTGACGATGCCCCCGCCCGCCGAATCGCCCCCCGCCCCGACCGGCGCGGCCGAGGCCGCCGCCCTCCTTGCTTCCTATCTTTGAGCGGCGGCCGGCGCCGCGGCCGCGCCGGCCTCGCCCGCCCGGTCCGCGGCCAGCCGGCAGAGCAGGTGCGCGGCAGCCAGGACCGCGGGCAGGATCTGCTGGCTCACCTGCCCGTGGAGGAGCAGTTGCGCGACGGCGAGCAGGTAACCGAGGAGGAAGCCGTTGTTCTCGTGGAAGAAGAGGGAGTTTGCCGAGCCGAAGCTCCGCCGCGCTCGGCGGAAGAAGTGGCCGCTGTAGAGGGCGGTGGTGAAGATGCAGAGCCCGTACAGCGGCAGCAACCCGAAGTCGTAGGGCGCGCGGGCCAGCACCGCCCCCGCGAGGTAGTAGGCCGCAAGCCCGGCCAGGAGCAGCGGGCCCCCCGTCCGATCGCCCCGGATCGCCAGCCCCACGAGCGCGCCGAGCAGCCAGACCCCGATCGTCGCATAGTACGAGACATAGGTGGAGGAGAGGCTGAACTCCATCCGTACGAAGTAGCCGACCTGGCAGGCGGCGAACAGCAGCCCCGCCGTCACGGCCGATCCGACCGCCGCCGCCCCCTTCACGGCCAGACCCCGAACAGGCTAACCAGGCGCCGGTAGCCGGACGGCGCCCAGTCCAGGACGATCCCCAGGTCGTCGTGCGAGGTGATCCGCTGTCCGTCGAGGAGCGGCCGGACCTCCGCCGGCTCGAACACCCGATCCACGTCCGCCGTCCCCTCCGCCCGCAGGAGCGCGAGCAGGTCCTCCCGGCCGAAGGGCAGGTCGGGGGAGGCGTAGATGAAGGCCATGTCCGCCGCCCGGCTGTTGACGACCAGGTACTCGGAGAAGACGGCGTCCACCGTCTTCTCCGGCGCGTGACGCCGCTTCTTGAGCTGGACCTCGCCGAGGTGCGTGCCCGTATAGATGGACAGCACCCCCCGCGGCGTGAGCCGGGACTTCACCAGCTCGTAGAACTCGCGGCTGAAGAGCAGCGCGTCCTGCACGTAGATGGGTGGAACCAGGTCGAGGATGATCAGGTCGTAGCGCGTCTCGGTCGAGCCCAGAAAGTGCTTGGCGTCGTCCACGTGCAGCGTCCAGGTCGGCACCTCGTCGAGCCGGTTGAACTCCCGGAACAGGTCGCGCGTCAGCGCCACCACCTGCTCGTCGATCTCGACCGACTCCACGGTGCGCGCGAACCGGGCCGCCTGGGACACGGAGGAGAGGGAGCCGGTCCCGACGATCAGGACGCGGCTGCCTGGCATCAGGGCGGAGGGGATCCCGGCGAGATAATGGTTGAACGCCTGCAGGTCGGTCTCGTTGAAATACTCGCGGCCGTTCATCTCCAGGAGCTTCTCGCCCTCCCCGTTCTCCAGCACGTCGATCCGGTTATAGAGGGACCGGGCTGAGGCGAGCAGCCTGATCCCGGGGTCCTTTTCCCGCGCCCGGTAGAAGTCCTCCGTCGTCATCCGCTCCAGCGACGGGGCGACCAGGCCGTGGCCCACCGACAGGGAGAGGGCGACGGCGAGCAGCCGCCTGCTGCCGGCGGCCCGGGCCAGGATCAGGGAGAAGCTCACGAAGTAGAGGATGAGGACCGGCTGCAGGTGGGTGCGCGCGACGAGCAGGATCAGCGCGATGCCCAGGACCGCGCCGGCCAGCTCCAGGCCGTAGCCCCACGCGACCGCCTCGCCGGACGGACCCGGCGCCTCCGCTTCCCGACGATGGATCAGGTGGGGGAGGAGGATCGTGAAGGGCACGGCCATGACGAGGAACCCGATCGCCAGCATCGCCGCCGTGACATGGGGAAGCTCGTGCCGGTACATCACGGCGGCCGCCTCGCGCAGGAGCCAGGGGAAGGCGAGCTGCGCCAGGAAGAGCGGGAACAGGAGCCGGACCGCGGCGCGCTCGAGGCGCCGGGGCGAGAGCAGGAACCCCAGCGACCCGCTCGCCAGGAAGGTCGCGACCACGAGCAGCACGGTCGCCTCGGAGGCGTCGAGGACGAGCGCATACTCCTTCATGGTCCAGTACTGCGCCAGCACGAGGTTCAGGCCGGCGCAGACCAGCATCCAGGGATAGGGTGGGACCATCGGCCGTCCGTTCCGGGGAAACGCGCCGCGCGGCGCCGGGTCTCGATCTACACGCTTCGCTCCGCCGTGGCAAGCGGGAAGTGCCGGCGCGCGGCCCGCCCCGATCGGCGCCGTGCCGGTCCGCGACGCGCCGCTTGACAAGCCCCGCCGGGGCCGTTAGGGTGAATCCCGCATACGTACCGGGAGATTCCATGCCCCTCCCCCAGAGAGCCGCCGAGCCGTCGGTCGCCCCGACCGCCCCGCCGCCTCCCCTCGTCCTCATGGAGAACCACGACGAGTCCCTGGAGGTCTGGCGCCGGGAAGGGGTCGCGGACCGCGTCCTGATCCACGTCGACGCGCACCACGACATGTACTGGACGGAGGGACCGGAGCCGCCGACCATCGCCAACTACATCTGCCGGGCCCTGCAGGAGGGCCGGGCGCGGGAGGTGCACTGGGTGATCCCCGATCCCTCCTGGGACCGGCCCGGCGGGCGCCGGCTGCTGATGCGCCACCTCAAGGGGCTGCTGCGCCAGTACCCGGGCCGACGTTGCTCGCTGCGCCCGGAAGCGGACCGGATCGGCGCGACGGTGTTGGGCCGACCTTTCTTCGTCGCTCCGCTCCGGCATCTTCCCTCGTTCGCGGAGCCCGTCCTGCTCGACGTGGACACGGATTTTTTCCTATTCCCGGACATGGCGAGCGACGCCTATGACCGGCACAGTCCCCTTCCGTGGTGCTGGCCGCAGGACTTGGTGGAGCGCCTGCAGGATGCCCGCGTCACGAGCCGCTGCACGACCATCGCCTATTCCGTCGAGGGGGGCTTCACGCCCCTCCGCTGGAAGTACCTGGGAGACGACCTGGCCCTGCGCCTCTCGCCGGCCAAGACCGACTCGGTCCTCGCGGGGCTGGACCTCCTGCGCGACGGCGCCGAGGCGGTCGCGCGGGACGACCGGCCCGCCGCCGAGGCGGCCTACCGGCGCGCCCGTGACCTGCTGCCGCGGCTCGCCGCGCCGGACTTCCACCTCGCCCTCCTCTACGGTGCCGCGGGCCGGCCGGACGAGGCCAGGGCCGCCTATCACCGGGCCGTGGCGCTCGACCCGACCTACCGCACGCCTTACAGCAGCAGAGGCCTCTGGTGCGAGCAGGCCGGCTGGCTGGACGAGGCCGAATCGGAGCATCGTCTCATGCTCCGGGTCGCGCCCGACGATCCCTGGGCCTATTTCGGCCTGGGGCGGGTCGAGGTCGAGCGGGGGCGCTGGGCTGCCGCCGAGGAGTGGCTCGCCCGCGCGGTCGCCGTGGACCCCGACTGCATGGAGGCGCACCGGGCCCTCGGGCAGGTGTTCGACCGGCTCCACCGCGTCGAGGAGGCCATCGCCGCCTACGAGCGGTCCCTCATCCTGGCGCTCAAGGGACACAAGCCGCTGCACGAGCCGATCGAGACGCTCGGCCCCGAGGCGGTGAGGGACCGGGACCATGGTCGCATCCACGCATTGCTCGCCCGACTCTATGAGCGGTGCGGCAGGACGCCGGAGGCGGTCCAAGGCTACCGGCTCGCCGTCGCGAGCGGTTACGATCGGCCTTGGGTGCGGGGGCGGCTGGCCTGGCTCTACCTCCGAGAGGGCCGCCCGCCGGTGGCGGGCATCGAGCTGTGGCGCGGGGCCTGTCTGCTGCCCCTCGCCACGCGGCGGACCTGGGCCCGGACGCGCCGGCGCTTCC
>NZ_CEFZDU010000025.1:0-13597 GCF_979578155.1 Candidatus Nitrospira neuquenensis
GAGGGGGCAATTTCACATCAGAATAAAAGGGTCAACTTCGGCTGATGATTGACACCTTCTGGCCGTCGGCGTGGCCGCCCGCCGCTGATCCCGCGACAGCAGCCGGCTCTGCCACTGCTCGGTCTCTGCGCCCGCCTGCAGCCGCGGCCGGGACACCGTCGGGCAGGGCGGCTCCAACCCCGTGGTCAGAGTGCGCGCGGGATGGCCGTGCCGATAGCCCCGTCGCGCCGGACTCCGCCCGGCGGTCCGTGAGCGGGAATGGTGCCATCGCAATCCCGTGCTTGCGGGCTCGATGGAGCGAGAACACAACGCGCGGGATCGGTGGTTGAGGCGGGAGGAGAAAGACAGGCTCCTTGCGGCCTGTGCGCCGTGGTTGCGGGATATCGTCGTGTTTGCGCTCAACACGGGAAGGCGGGCGGGGGAGATTGGCCCTCGCCTGGCAGGGGGTAGACCTTACGCGGCGGGTGGAGCCGTACACGGTGCAGCGGCTGTTGGGTCATACATCACCGATCATGACCCAGCGTGACGCCCACCATTACCCAGAGAGCTTGCGGGAGGGGGGCGAGATCCTGGACCGTCCCAGGTCGGGACACAATACACAGTTGGCCCAGCCGGCAGGGTTAAAGCGGTGTAAGTGACTGGAAATTATGGTGGGCCGTGCAGGGATCGAACCTGCGGCCCGCTGATTAAGAGTCAGCTGCTCTACCAGCTGAGCTAACGGCCCACCGGGTCTTGGCGATGTGAGGCGTGAGGCGTCGGACGCGAGCGAGACCTGCGCCGGAATTCCGAATGGCCCACCCCGTTGCGCCTCGCGGATGAGTGGCGCGCCTGACAGGATTTGAACCTGTGGCCCTCAGCTCCGGAGGCTGATGCTCTATCCACTGAGCTACAGGCGCGTCCACGTCCGCGAGCGAGGGTGACACCTTATCACAGGGCTCCCGGCCCTGTCCAGGCACCGCGGCCCGCCACCCGGCCCGGGTCGGCCGCCGCCGTTACGGCCGCGACGGCGCCGTCTCGTCCCAGGCTCCCCCGGGCAGGAAGCCGTGGGTGATCGGCAGCTCCTCCTCCGTCCCGTCGAGGACCGCGGCCTCTTCGACCGCGAGCGCATCCTCCTCCGCGCGGAGCGCGCGGGAGAGTCGCACGATCGGTACGAACGTCTGGACCTCGCAGGCCCCCTGCACGAGCCCGCCGGCCTCCGGCGGGATGCCCATGAGCCGACAGGTCAGCGGGCGGAAGGCATAGACGCGGCAGCGCCCGTCGTCGCCGAGGGCCGGGCAGGGACGGTCGGCGAACCGGACCATGAGCGCATCCTGGTCGGCGTCGCTCCAGTCGTCGAGGAAGGGGGAGGCGGCGAGGGCGGGGAAGGCGGCTTCCATGGCCGACGCCTGCCCGCGCGCCCGGGCCTCGATGTCCCGACGCGCGTCGGGCGGCAGGGTCTGGAGGCCCTGCCGCAGGTCCCGGGCGTCCCGGATGGTGATGGGAAAGGGGCCGGTGCAGCACCGGCAGCAGCCCGGCCGGCAGGGGAGGGCGCCGAGCAGCGCCGCCCGCGCGCGGTCGAACCACCGCTCGGCCTTGCGCGGCAGGTCGCTGCGGTGCTCGGGGGGCAAGGGCACGGCCCGCGCGGGGTTACACGGGGTCGATCTCGGAGGAGAGGTCGTCCGGCATCTCGACGATGAGCTCCCCCTTGGGGGAGAAGAAGCCCTGGCCGTCCATCTGGACCAGCCCGTTGCAGTTCTCCTGGAAGAACTCGAGGATCCAGCCGTTGAAGTCGTAGCCGTCGTCCGTGATGTCCTTCCTGTCGTACTGGGTGGTGGCGATGAACCGCGCCCGGGCGAGGTGCTCCCGAACGAGCTGGGCTTCGATGTGGTCGTGGATCGAAAGCTGCTCCAGGAACTGGGCGCGCTCCTGCTCGAAATCCTTCTGGTACGTGCCGCGGTCGCGGAGGCAGAAGAGCTGGATCGGCTTGCGTTCCCGATGGTAGCCGAGGGAAATCCGCACCCAGGCCCACTCCTCCAACGCCGCGGGGTCCATCTTGGGAATCAACGGCACCTGGCCGCGGGACTTGAGGAAATCGAGCAGCAGCCGCAGGGGGGGCGAGTCCTCCCGTACGCAAAAGACGCGACAGTAGGCGAGCTGGCCGGTCTCGGGCTGCGGCTCCGGCTGGCCCGGCGTGGAGATGATCGGCAGTTCTTTGCCCATGGGGTTCCTCGGGGTGACGTTCCGTCGGTCGGTCCGACCGGCGGCCTTACTGTACTCGGTGGGCCCGGTCCGGCGCAAGGTGCGCGGCGCGGCGACCGGGCGAGACGCCAAGTCTGGCTTGCGTTTTTGTGGTTGACAGGGTAGGGGACATTCGTTACACTCCCGACCGTTCCGACGCGGTGTTCAGGCGTGCGCACTCATTGAAAGGGGCTTGTCGCGCTCATCCCACGGCTGTTCCCGTTCCAACGCAGCGCCACCGCAGTTCACCCTTTGATGGAGGTCCGTATGGGTAAACCGATGACCAAGTCGCAGATTGCCGATCACCTGGCGAGCCGCGCCGGGATCACCAAGAAGACCGCCACCCAGATCTTGGACGACCTGTCGACGCTGGCCTACAAGGAAGCGAAGAACACGTTCGTCGTGCCGGGTATCGGCAAGCTGGTCCTGGCGAACCGCAAGGCGCGGATGGGTCGCAACCCGCAGACGGGCGAGGCGATCAAGATCCCGGCCAAACGGGTGGTGAAGTTCCGGGTCGCGAAGGCGGCCAAGGACGCGATCCTCGGCAAGAAGTGAGCGGGGCGTTCCAGCCGGTGTGAGGCGCGCGCAGGCGTTTTTGACGCCGGATCACCGTACGGATTTCGGATGGACGGGGGCCGGTCCTCCTCGGGGGGCCGGCCCCTCGCATTTTCCGGGCGTCGCCGCGCCGCTCAGTGGTGGCTGGGCGCCAGGCCGGTGCCCCCCATGCCGTCGTGGGCGACCAGCTTGATCGCGTCGCCGTCGTGCACGCGGCTGTCCTCGCTGGCGATGCGCTTGTTGATCGTCACGAGCACCTTCTTCTCCCGCATGAGCCGCAGCACGTCGCGCAGCGTGTCGCCCTGCCGCTGGATGAGCTGGCGCACGGTGAGCGGCTCGGTGATCTTGCAGGCGAAGTCGCGCTCGCCGTCGGCCGTCTGCAACTGTCCCATCAACGTGATCGTGACCATGGCGCGTGTCCCGTCCTTCCGTCCCTCCCCGCCGCCGGCCGGTTGACGGCGGCCGCCTCCTCTGTTATGCAGGAGGCATGCACTCGCTCGACATCCACCGCCCCGGCATGCCGGACCTGCAGTTCGTGCTGTTCGTCGTCGCGCTCTGCACCTCGGGGCTGCCGAGCCTCAACGTGCCGGAGCCGGTGCGGGCGCGTGTCTTCGACCGCTGCTGGGCGCTGCTCCACGACGGGCCGCCGCCCGTCGCCTCGACGGAGCGGGTCCTGGACCTCCGGGCCGGCACGGAGCTGACGCTGGAGGCGATGGCCGCGACGATCCGGACCACCTTGAGCGAGGCCGGCTGTTCCGTGCTGACCTGGGACCATCCCCCGAGCGAGCCGACCCGCGACAGCACGCCCGAGGCGCTCCCGCTCATCGAGCGGCTCCAGCGGCTCTATCCACACGCCCCCGACATCGCGGACCCGGGGCCTGAGGCCGAGGGGCGCTGAGGGCCGTCCCCGTCAAGAGCCGGCGTAGATCTCAAAGAAGGCCTCGACGCTCTCCAGCAGCCGCGCCTTGATCTCTTCCGGCGTCCCGTTGATCACGTGCAGCGCCATGGTGGCGGCGGTGCCGTCGGGCCGCGTCACGGGCACGTGGGGATGCAGGCGCTCGGGGGCCGAGCCTTTGTCCAGCCGCATGCCGTAGCAGAGCGTGTATTGGTCGCCCACGAGTTTCAGGTGGCGGGCGCGCGGCGCGGGGGGCGTGGGGCGTCGTGGCTTCATGGTCGGGACCTCAGGGCAACAGGGCGATGATGCGGACCGGGCCGCCGGTGCCGCCGCGGATCTTGACCGGGAGCGCGTAGACCGTCGCCCCGCGGGGCGGCAGCCGGTCCAGCGCCGCGACGTTCTCGAGCGCGTAGACGTCGGCGCCGTTCAGGACCCGATGGACGGGGAAATCCTGCGACCGGCCGGGATCGATGCTGGCCGTGTCGATGCCGACGCCGCGCACGCGGCGCTGCGTCACGAGAAACTCCGCCGCCGCGCGCCCCATGCCGGGAAAGTGGAGGCTGCGGGCGTCGTCGGGGGTGGTCGTGCCCAGGTACCGCGCCGCGTCGGGCCAGCGCGCGCCCCAGCCGCTGCGCATGAAGACGAGCGCGTCGGGCTCGATCGGGCCGTGTCGGGCCTCCCACGCCTCGATGTCGGCGACGGTCAGCTCGTAGTCGGGGTCGGCCGCGCACCGGTCGGCGACGTCGATGACGACGGCGGGGCCGACGAGCCGCTCCGGCGGGATCTCGTCCACGCTCCGCCCGCCCTCGGCGAAATGGATGGGCGCGTCGATGTGCGTGCCGCCGTGCTCCGAGGCCGAGAAGTCCGCGGAAGCGTACCAGAACCCGCCGGCCGTCCGGCCCCAGGACGTCGTCGTCCGGTGGAACCGGTGCTGCGTGGGCCAGTAGACCGTCCGCTCGTCGAAGGCATAGGTCAGGTCCACCAGCGTCGGGGGCGGCGCCGAGGCGCAGGACGCCGGGCCGCCGAGCGCGAGCAGGGCGGCGAGCAACTGCAGAGGGGCTGCGGGCCGGCGCGTCATCGGTCGTACCCTATAACAGGTTTGCGGACGGCGGTGCAACCGCGGCGCTTCCCCCGCCGCCCGCGCTTCGGCTAAGATAGCGTCCCACATTGGAGCCGCAGGAGGTGCGCGTGAAGTTCATGCCGACGACGATCAAGGACGTGATCCTGGTGGAGCCCGACGTGCACGAGGACCGGCGCGGCTTCTTCATGGAGACCTACCACGCGAAGAAGTACGCGGAGGGCGGCATCCCGGGCCCCTTCGTCCAGGACAATGTCTCGATGTCCGTCCGCGGCACGCTCCGCGGCCTGCACTACCAGCTCGTCAACCCCCAGGGGAAGCTGGTGAGCGTGTCGGAGGGCGCGGTCTTCGACGTGGCGGTGGACATCCGCCGGGGGTCGCCCACCTTCGGCCGATGGGTCGGCGTGGAGCTGTCGGCGGAGAACAAGCGGCAGCTCTACATCCCGGTGGGGTTCGCCCACGGCTTTTGCGTGCTGAGCGAGCGCGCCGGGATGGTCTACAAGTGCACGGACTTCTACAATCCCCACGGCGAGCGGGGCATCATCTGGAACGATCCGACGATCGGCATCGCCTGGCCCGTCGCCTCCCCCCTGCTGTCGCCCAAGGACATGGCCTACCGGCGCCTCGACGAGATGACCGAGGAGCTGTTCGACTACCGCGGCTGATTCGGCGGCCCCGGCGCGATCCCCCACGTCCCTCCGCCGGCCGTTGACCCGGGCCTGCAGTCCGTGCTAGATAGGAGTCATTCCTAGGCAGGAACGGGATGCACGTCACGGCGGAGGAGATCCGGCGGCGGTTCCGCGAGCGGGGGCTCAAGCTCACGCCCCAGCGGGCGGCCATCTACCGGGCGCTCGTCGAGAGCCGCGCCCATCCCACGGCGGAGGACCTGCTGCGCGAGGTCCAGCGCGAGCACCCGATGGTGTCGCCGAACACCGTGTACTACACGCTCGGGGCGCTCCGCCGGGCGGGGCTCGTCCAGGAGGTCAATTACTGGCACGACCGGGCGCGCTTCGACGGGAACCTCGCCCCGCACCACCATCTCATCTGCCTGGGGTGCCGGACCATCACGGACCTGACCGACGCGGCGCTGGACCGGCTGGCGGCGCCGGCGGGCTCGCGGGCGGGGTTCGTGGTCACCGGCCATCGGGTGGAGTTTCACGGCTACTGCGCGGGCTGCCGCCGCCGCGGACGCGGGCGGGCGGGGACCGCCACCGGACGATCACCTTCATCGCAGGGGAGGAGAACATGGCCAAGAGTCTGAAGGGCACCAAGAGCCACGAGAACCTGAAGGCGGCCTTCGCGGGCGAATCCCAGGCGAACCGCCGGTACCTCTATTTCGCGCGCCGCGCCGACATCGAGGGCTACCCGGACATCGGGGGCCTGTTCCGCGATACGTCGGAAGCCGAGACGGGCCACGCGTTCGGCCACCTGGATTTCCTGAAGGAGGTCGGCGATCCGGCCACGGGCGTGCCGATCGGCAACACGGAGGCGAACCTCAAGTCCGCGATCGAGGGCGAGACCTACGAGTACACGCAGATGTACCCGGGCATGGCGAAGACGGCCCGTGAGGAGGGGTTCGAGGAGCTGGCCGAGTGGTTCGAGACCCTGGCGAAGGCCGAGCGCTCGCACGCCAACCGCTTCACCAAGGGACTGGAAAGCCTCAAGAGCGCGTGACGGGGCGGCGGCGGGACGGGGGCCATCCGCCCCGCCGCCCGCACGGTCGGCGAGGGGACGCGAGGGACCGTGAAGGGGATTGACCTGCTCGACAACGGCCGGGGGCGCCCGGAGCTGGAGCGCGAGACCTTGCGGATCTACGAGGTCTGCGACGGCTGCCGCCGCTGCTTCAACCTCTGTCCCTCCTTCAACACGCTCTTCGACCGGATCGAGGCGGCCGAGGGCGAGCCGGGGAAGCTGGGCGCCGGAGACCTGGAGCGAGTCGCCCGGGAGTGCTACTACTGCAAGCTCTGCTACAACCACTGTCCCTACACGCCGCCGCACCAGTACGCGATCGACTTTCCCCATCTCATGGTCGCCTGGAAGCAGCAGATCGCGACCGAGCGCGGGGTGCCCTGGCGGGACCGCCTGCTCATCAAGACGGACCTGCTCGGTCGGCTCGGCAGCGCCTTCGCGGCGCTGGTGAACCGGGTCATGCGCCTGCCCCCGGCGCGGCGCCTGATGGAACGGACGGCGGGCGTGCACCGGGAGCGGCAAGTGCTCCCCTTCCAGGCGGAAACCCTGCCCCGCTGGTGGAGCCGGCGCGGGCCGGCGGCGACGGGCGGCGCCAACGGCAAGGTCGCGCTGTTCGCCGGCTGCCTGCTGAACTACCAGGCGACGGACGTCGGCAAGGCGGCGGTGCAGGTGCTGGAGAAAAACGGGGTCGCGGTCGCGCTGGCCGGATCGCGCTGCTGCGGGATGCCCTCCTTCGACATCGGCGATACGGGGGCGATGGTCCGCGCGGCCAGGGCCGCGATGGAGGAGCTGCGGCCCTGGCTGGAGCGGGGTTACGACGTGGTGTCGCCCGTCCCGAGCTGCAGCCTCATGCTGAAGCGGGAATATCCGATGCTCGTGCCGGGGGAAGAATCGGCGCGGCTGGCCGCGCGGACCTTCGACGTCTGCGAATACCTGATGCGGCTCAAGAAGGCCGGCCGCCTGGCGACGGACTTCGTGCGGGCGCCCGGGCGCGTGGCCTACCAGATTCCCTGCCACCTGCGCGATCAGAACATCGGGTTCAAGTCCAAGGAGCTGATGGAGGCGGCCGGGGCCACGGTCGAGGTCGTCGAGCGCTGCTCCGGCCACGACGGGACCTGGGGCGCCAAGGTCGAGTTCTTCGACCTGTCCATGAAGATCGCCCGGCGCGCGGTGCGCGAGATCGAGCGGGCGCCGGCCGACCTCGTCGCCTCCGACTGTCCCCTCGCCGCGCTCCAGCTCGACCAGGCGGGGGCGCCTGCCCATGCCGGCGGCCGGCCCGTACGCCATCCGATCCAGATCGTCCGCGACGCCTACGGGTTGCCCTCATGAAGCCCTTGACCCCCGACGACCTCATCCCCCCGGCGGAGTACGAGCGGCTCCGCGAGGGGTTCCGCCGGGAGATCATCGCGCTCAAGCGCCGGCGCCGCCTGGCTGTGGGCGACCGCGTGACGCTGCTGTTCGAGAACCGGGCGACCGTCCGGTTTCAGGTGCTGGAGATGATCCGGGCGGAGCGGATCTTCGACCCCGTGAAGGTGCGGGAGGAGCTGGAGGTCTACAACGCCCTCCTGCCGGAGGAGGGAGAGCTGAGCGCGACGCTCTTCATCGAGATCACGGAGCAGGATCGGATCAAGGCGGAGCTGGATGCCTTCCAGGGTATCGATCGGGGCAACGGCGTGGCCCTACGGGCCGGCGGCGAGACGCTGATCGCGGAGTTCGAGGCCGGGCACAGCAAGGAGGACAAGCTCAGCGCCGTCCATTTCATCCGGTTCCGGACGACCCCGGCCTTCGTCCGGGCGCTGGAGGCCGAGGATCGGCCCGTGACGGCCCTGGTGCAGCATCCACACTACCGGGCGGAGGTCCCGGTGCCTGCGGCGCTGCGGGGGCAGTGGCTGGCCGACCTGGGCCTTCCGGTCCCATCCTGGGCCGAATGACCGCGATCCGGCGCTGTTGAAAGGGCGGGAGGCCGCTCTTATAATGGATCATTGGTGGACCGGGCAGTGCGCCCCGTCCCGAGCAGAAGAGGGAGGCCGACGATGGTGACCATCACGCAGAAGGCCGGGGAGAAGATCCAGGAGCTGATCAAGGAAGAGCAGGACGTCGTGGGCCTGCGCATCTACGTGCGCGGCGGCGGCTGCCACGGGTACCAGTACGGCATGGCCTTCGAGAACAAGCTGTCCGACGACGACACGGTGATCGAGAAGGACGGCGTGAAGGTCATCATGGATTCGCAGAGCGCGCCGCTGCTCCAGGGGGCGGAGGTGGACTACGTGGAGAGCCTCCAGGGCTCCGGGTTCGCGATCAAGAACCCGCAGGCGAAGACGACCTGCGGCTGCGGCAGCTCCTTCAGCGCGTAACGGATGTGACACAGGCCGCCCTCCGCGGGGCGGCCAAGGCGGTCGTGGGGCCGGGGGGCGTGCAACCCCGGCCCCCTTTCATATGGGCTCCTCGTGAACCAAGTCCGCCTGACCAAGCGCGTCGAGTTCGCCGCGGCCCACCGGTACGATCGGCCGGAGTGGGACGAAACGCGCAACCTCGCCGTCTTCGGCCCCTGCCACCGCGCGCCCGGCCACGGGCACAACTACCTGCTGGAAGTCACGGTGGGCGGCGACGTGGACCCGATCCACGGCATGGTGGTGAACCTCTACGACCTGAAGCGGATCCTGAAGGAGGTCCTGGAGGAGTTCGACCACAAGCACCTGAACCTGGACACCCCCTATTTCGTCGAGGAGATCCCCACCAGCGAAAACCTGGCGCACGTCCTCTGGGGCGCGCTCGAGGCCAGGCCGGAAATCGGGCGGTTGGAACAGGTGCGGCTGCGCGAGGACGAGGACCTCTTCGCGGAGGTGGATCGGCACGACCGGCCGTCCGGGCCGGCCGGCCGCAAGACGGCCGCGGTGAGCCGGCGCTATCCCTTCGCGGCGGCGCATCGCCTGGACCCGGCCGGCCTGTCGGAGGCGGAGCGGCGCCGGCTTGCCGGTCCCTGCGCCGGCGCGGAGCCGCACGGGCACAACTATGTGCTGGAAGTCACGGTGCGCGGCCCGATCGATCCGCTCACCGGGATGGTGACCGATCTCGGGGCGCTGGATCGGCTCGTGCGGGAGTCGGTCCTGGCGCGGGTCGACCGGCACGACCTGAGCCGCGATCCGGACCTGGCCCCGGCGACCGGGGAACGGCTGGTTCGGCTGGCGTGGGGGCTGTTGGACGGGAAGCTCGCCCAGGGCCGACTGGCCAGGGTCCGGCTGGAAGAGACGCAGGATCTGTCCTACGAGTACACGGGCCCGGCGGGCGGCTGACGTGAGGTCTCAGCGCCGCAGCAGATGGTCGTTGATCAGGGCCGCCAGCTCGTCCGGCTCCACCTTCCCCTCCCGCTGCATCACCAGCCGTCCGCCGGAAAAGAGGTGCGTCGTCGGGTAGGTCTCGAACTGGTGCCGCTTCTTGATCTCGCGGCACCGGCCGGGGACGTGCATCTTGGCCTTGCCGACCTTGATCTGGGGGAACTGCGCGGCGGTCTGCTCCAGGATGGGGTCGTACTGCGCGCAGGGCTCGCAGGAAGCGATGCCGTACGCCACGAGAGCCGCGGGCGCGTTCAGGAACTCCTCGTAGTTCGCGTCGCTCACGTCTTCGACGGTCCCGGCCACGGTCTCCTCCCCGGCGACGGCGGCCGGAGGGGCCTGCACGGCCCCTCCGGCCGCGTCTCGCTCAGTTCAGCTTCTTCAACGCCTCGAGGATCTCCTTGTCGTCGCGCGCTGTCTTGATCTCCTGGACCTTGACGTAGGCGACCTTGCCGTTCTTGTCCACGATGACCGTCGCGCGCTTGCCGCAGTTCAACGGCTCGAAGTAGAGCCCGTACTTCTTGACGACCTCGCGGTTGAAGTCCGAGAGCAGGGTGTGCTTGAGGCCGAGGGAATCCGCCCAGGCCTTGTGGCTGAAGAAGCTGTCGGTGCTGATGCCGAACACGACCGCGTTGAGCCCGTCGAACTTCGGGAAGTCGTCGGTCAGGCACTTGTTCTCGTTCGTGCAGACCGGGCTCCAGTCCAGGGGATAGAACGCGAGCACGACGTTCTTCTTGCCCCGGAAGTCGCTCAGCTTGACGTCCTTCTGGTCTTGATCCTTCAGGGTAAAGTCCGGGGCCACGTCTCCGACCTTGATCTCGGCCGCCACATCCGTCGCCATGACAGACCTCCTTCGCAGGGTTAGCAGGGTCAGTAAGAAACCGGCCTCACGCGTGAGGTGGTAGCACGCTCCTCGGAAGGTTGTCAATTGCCCAGAAGACCTAACGGCCGTCCGGTCTGCGCGTCCATCCCGTTGAATGGGCTGGGGAAACTCGCCAGATCACGGCGAGGCCGACGGCTCCCAGGCGACCTCGCGGAGCTGGATGGTGGTGCCCAGGGGGGCGGCCGTTCGGTAACGGAGCACGCGGAGGGACAGGCCGAGGAAGGGGAGGGGCACGACCGCGCCGACGGGGAGCGGGCCACCCAGGCGCGCCACCTCCTCGGCGATCTCGGCCAAGCGCTCGGCCGCGGGGCCGAGCGGCAGCCCGGCCGGTCGGAAGGTTTCCAGCTCGTCGAGCCCGAGCTTGGCGAGGCCCCTGGTGTAGACCCAGCCCCGCGTCCCGTCTTCGTCCTGCTCGACCATGACATGGTCGGCGAGGCGGAAGAGATCGAGCGGCCGGTCCCGCCAGTCGGAGGGGTTCAGGTAGGTCTGGGAGAGGATGTCGTAAGTGGTCCCGTCGGTCAGGAGCGTAAGCCCGCGGGCGAGGCGGGCCGCGTGCAACACCAGGTTGCAGGCCTGCGCGGGAACCAGGGCCGGTCGAAAGACCAGGGCGGCCCGCGGATGGCCCCAGCCCAGCGTGTCCCGCCAGGTCTCGGCCTCGGCCGGGGCGACGAGCGGCCGGAAGGCGGCGGTCCAGGGGCCGTGGACCGCCCGGACGGTTCCTGCGCCCTCCTCGCCGGCGTCGCCGGCGAGCCGGAGCGGGCCGCCGTAGTGGAGGTCGAACCAGCGCGACAGCTCGACGAGGGCCGTCGGGGCGGAGGAAAAGCCGACGACATACAGGGGGCGCGCGGTCCGTTCCGGTTTGGGAGGCTTGCGGCGGATCTTCATGGCGCCGGATCGCCGGCGGAGGGAGCGGGGAGCCCGGTCAGGCTTTCCGGTCCTTGCGCGCCTTGCGGCGATCCTCGGGGTTGAGCAGGCGCTTGCGGAGGCGGATGCTGCTCGGCGTGACCTCGACGAGCTCGTCCGGACCGATGTATTCCATCGCGAAGTCCAGCGTCATGGGCCGGGGCGGCGTGAGCGTGAGCGCCTCGTCCGAGCCGGAGGCCCGCATGTTCGTCAGGTGCTTGGCCTTGCAGACGTTCACGTCCAGGTCCTCGTCGCGGCTGTTCTGGCCGACCACCATGCCCTGGTACACCTCGACGCCCGGGCCGATGAAGAGGCTCCCGCGCTCCTGGATCATGAAGAGGCCGTAGGCGTTGCTGGTCCCGTCCTCGTAGGCCACGAGCGAGCCGTGCGGCTGGACGAGGGTCTCGCGCGCGTCCGCCGGCTGGTACCCCTGGAACACGTGGTGGAGGATGACGGTGCCCCGGGTCTTGGCGAGCAGGACGTTCTTGAGCCCGATGACGCCGCGCGTCGGGATCGCGTACTCCAGGTGCATGTCGCCGGCCTGGCCCTCGCTGTGCGCGAGCTTCATGTGGCGGAGCTGGCCGCGGCGCCGCCCCACCTCCTCGATCACCGCGCCCTGGTACTCGGCGGGGACATCGATGGTCAGCTCCTCGAAGGGCTCCATCAACACGCCGTCCTCCTCGCGCATGATGACCTCGGGCTGGGAGACCTGCAGCTCGAAGCCCTCGCGCCGCATCTGCTCGATGAGCACGCCCAGGTGCAGCTCGCCGCGGCCGGCCACCAGGTAGCGGTCGGGGCTGTCCGTCTCCTGGACGCGCAGGGAGACGTTGGTCTCCAGCTCGCGGAACAGGCGCTCGCGCAGGTGGCGGGAGGTCAGGAACTTGCCCTCGCGGCCGGCGAAGGGGCTGGTGTTGACCCCGAAGGTCATCTGCACGGTCGGCTCGTCCACCGCGACCGGCGGCAGAGCGACGGGATGCTCCGCGTCGGCGATCGTCTCCCCGATGCCGACCTCCGGCAGACCCGCGACGGCGACGATCTCGCCCGCCTCGGCGCGCTCCACCTCCACGCGCTCCAGGCCGGAGAAGACGGTCAGGTCGGTGACCTTGCCCGGCACCTGCTCCCCGTCGCGCGTGATCCGGACGACGGACTGGCGTCGCGCGATCGAGCCGGACTGGACCTTGCCGATGCCCATCTTGCCCTTGTAGGAATCGTAGGCCAGCGCCAGTACGAGAATCTGCAGCGGCGCCTCCGCGCGGATCGCCGGGGCGGGGACGTGCTCCAGGATCGTGTCGAGCAGCGGGGTGATGTCGCTCCCGGGCCTGTTCACGTCCAGCGTGGCGGTGCCGTTGATAGCGGAGGTGTAGACGGTCGCGAAGTCGAGCTGGTCGTTCGTCGCGCCGAGGTGAACGAAGAGGTCGAAGGTCCGGTTCAGCACGTCGTCCACGGCGGCATCCGGCCGGTCGATCTTGTTGATGACGACGATGGCCCGGAGGCCCAGCGCGAGCGCCTTGCGGAGCACGAAGGTGGTCTGGGGCATCGGCCCCTCCTTCGCGTCCACGAGGAGCAGGACGCCGTCCACCATGCGGAGCGTGCGCTCCACTTCGCCGCCGAAGTCGGCGTGGCCCGGCGTGTCCACCAAGTTGATCTTCACGTCACGGTAGAACACGCTCGCGTTCTTGGCGCGGATCGTGATGCCGCGCTCGCGCTCCTGGTCCATCGAGTCCATGATCCGCTCGCCCATGTCCTGGATCTTGCGGTGGGCGCGCGTGTGACGCAGCAGGGCGTCCACGAGCGTGGTCTTGCCGTGATCCACGTGGGCGATGATGGCGATGTTGCGGATGTCGGCCCGGCGCCCGGCCTCGCCGCGCGGCTGCGCCAATCCCGTCGTCTGGGGCTCCATGGACAGGGTCGTCCTCCGGCAAAAAAAAGACGCCGCGGGAGTACGGCGTCGAGCGGAGTATACCGGACGCCCCGGCCGAATACAAGCGCGCGTATTGAGTCATCTAAAATCTTACCGAGAGACAGATCGTTGCGTCATTTGTAAT
>NZ_CEFZDU010000026.1:0-13438 GCF_979578155.1 Candidatus Nitrospira neuquenensis
AAATGACGCAACGATCTGTCTCTCGGTAAGATTTTAGATGACTCAATACGCCCGGTTGACACGGTTGCGATGCGCTGACTATGCTCGACCGCGTCGAGGGGAGGGCCGATGCGCGGGGAACAGTCCGGGGGGACGAACGGGGCGCGGGCCGAGCGGCCGTCGTGGAGCAGGCTCCTGCACTATGCGGCGGCCGTTCTGCTGGTCGCCGGCGGGGCCGCGTATTGGCTGTGGAAGCCCCCGAGCCTCAACCCCATGGCCGATCCCCAGGCCGCGGAGGCGCTGGCCCTGGTCCAGACCCATCGCGCGCTGGACGCCCCCACCATCCTCCAGGCCATCAACGACCGGGTGAAGCGCCGGGCCGCACGCGGCCTCGGCGTCCGACTGGACCAGTGGCGGGTCAAGAAAGAAGGGCCGAACACCTATCTGGTCCGGGTCATCATGCGGGAAGAAGGCACCAGCCAGTGGTACGAGCGGGAATACGTCTGGCGGGTCAACCTCGCCGGACGATCGGTCGAGCCGGCCAGCCTGCCGGCGACCGACCTCATGCCGCCGTCACCGGACCCTGGGCCTTCCGTCAGGGCAGGACCACCTTGACCTCGTCGCCTTCGACCAGCACCTCGTAGCGAGCCACCGCGATCTGCGGGTTCTCGGGCCGCAGCCCGGTCCTGACGTCGTACCGCCAGCCGTGCCACGGGCATTCGACGATCCTGCCGTCCAGGGTGCCCTCGCCCAGCGGCCCCCCCGCGTGCGGACAGCAGTTGTCGAGGGCATAGAGCCGCCCGTCCACGTTGAACAAGGCGACCGCGGCCTGCTCCGTCTCGACCGCAAGACAGGTTCCGGGGGGCACCTGGGACAACTTCGCGACGGTGATCAGGTTCGGCATGACCTCCCCTTCCATGAGCGGCGCGGCCGCGCGGCCGGACTTTCCCGCCGTGCAGGGGGGAGAAACCGGCCGGCTCGGCCGCTTGATTTCAGGGCATGAGTGTGGCATACACTACGCAATCCGCCTTGTCCCGAGGCGGAGATTCTTGCGGAGCCTTGGGAAACGTTATGGAGCTGACGCTGCTGCTCAACTCGACCTATGAGCCGCTTCGCGTGGTCCATTGGCAGAAGGCCATCTCCCTCCTCTGGCAGGGCAAGGTGGAGGTGCTGGAGGTCTACGACCGGGACATCCAGGGCGTCTCCATCACGATCAAGCTGCCGGCCGTGATGCGGCTGCTCAAGCTCGTGCGGTTGAAGGACAGCCACCGAGCCGTGAAGTTCTCCCGCATCAACATCTTCACGCGGGATGGCTACACGTGCCAGTACTGCCGGCAGAAGTTTCGGACGGAGGAGTTGACCTTCGACCATGTCGTGCCCATCGCCAAGGGCGGGAAGAAGACCTGGGAAAACATCGTGACCGCCTGCTGGCGGTGCAACAACCGCAAGAGCGGGCGGACGCCGGAGGAGGCCGGCATGCGCCTCATGCGCAGGCCGGTGAAGCCCCGCTGGACCCCCACCGTCACCATCACGATCGGCATCCGCAACGCGCCGGAAAGCTGGCGGGACTATCTCTATTGGAACATGGAGCTGGACGAGGATAGTCCGGCCGGCTGAGCCGCGGGGCTCAGCGGACCTTGTCGAGCACGATCTCGATGTCCCTCGCCCCCGCCAGCGTCGGGTTCTTCGCGAATTCCCCCTCCAGGTCGCCGGGTTGAGCCGGTCCGGCGACCCCGTCTTTGTCCAGTCGGGCGACCACCTCCACCATGCCCCGCAGCTCCGAGCCCTTCATCATCACGTCGGCGTTGGTGATCTCGAAGGCGACGGGGAACCGCGGCGAGTCGACCCGCTTGACCGCCAGGGGGCGCGGCGGGCCCTGCGGCCGACGGACGATCACGAAGAGCACGTCGGTCGGGGCGACCTTGCCGGCGAGCTCCGGGGCGATCGCCACCCGGCCGGCGATCCTCCCGTCGCCCGTCGGTTTCTCGCACCCGTGGGCCAGCCCAAGATAGGCGGCGACGCCCGCCAGCCCGATGATCGCGCCAGCCATCCCGACCACGCGCAGGGATTCGATCGCCACGGTCGCTCCTTTCCTTGATGCGTGCGGGCGGCATTATACAGGGCTGGCCGCGTACGGGGGAAGGGGCGGCGCGCGCCGGCCCGTTTACGGCGGCGCGGCGCTGCGGTATGATACGGCGCCGATCGCCGCAGGAGGACGCTGATGGCTGCGAACCCGGGATTTCCCATCTCGCTCGATGTGCAGGGCCGGCCCTGTCTGGTACTGGGGGGCGACGACGAGGCGGCCGACAAGGTGCTGCGCCTGCTGGACGCCGGCGCCAAGGTGACGGTCGTGAGCCCGACGCTCAACGACACCCTCAGGAAGCTGACGGCCTCGGCCAAGATTCTTCACCGAGTCCGGCGTTTCCGCGCGACCGACGCGCAGGGCGTCGTGGTGGTCGTCAACACCCTACGGGACGAGCCGGACTTCTCGCGCTCGCTCCTGGAGTTGGCGCAGAAGGAGCGGTTCCTGCTCTGCTCGGTGGACCAGCCGGAATACTCCAACGCCTTTTTGCCGGCGGTGCTCAGCCGCGGGCATCTGCGCGTGGCGATCGGGACGAGCGGCGTCGCCCCGGCCCTGGCCGGCCGCCTGCGGCAGGAGCTGGAGGGGGTGTTCGACGAGGAATTCTCGCGCTTCCTCGACTGGCTCGCCGCCCTGCGGGAGGAGACGAAGGAGGCGGAGCCGGACCCGGCGCAGCGGCGCGCCCGCCTGCGCGAGGCCGTGGCCGGGCTGAAGCTCGCCGGCCGGATCGAGTATCCCGCCGCGTGGTCGGAGCGGAAGGCCGAGCAGGCCACCTGACTCGGCGGAGACGACGAGGAACCGATGGTGTTGTTGGAATTCAGCATGTCTCCCCTGGGCAAGGGGGAGAGCGTGGGTCGGTACGTGGCGCGGTCGCTGGAGATCGTCGACCAGAGCGGGGTGGACTACCGACTGAACCCGATGGGGACGGTCCTGGAAGGCGAGTGGGACGAGGTGTTCGAGGTCGTCCGGCGCTGCTTCGAGCGGATGAAGAAGGACTGCCGCCGCATCTCCTGCACGATCAAGGTGGACTACCGCCGGGGGCATCGCGGCCGACTCTCCGGCAAGGTCGCCAGCGTGGAGAAGCGGCTGCGGAAGAAACTCAAGACCTGAGCGCGGGCGGGTCCGAGCGCGCGGCTCGCGCCGTCCGGTCACGGGGTCTCCCGGCACAGACGGGGCACGCGCGGGCCGATGCCGCAGAGCACCTCGTAGGGGATCGCGCCGGCCCAGTCCGCCAGGTCCGCCGCCGTGATCGCGTCCTCCCCCTGCCGACCGATGAGGACCGCCTCATCGCCCGCCCGCGCTTCCGGCACGTCCGTCACGTCCACCAGCGTCATGTCCATGCAGACCTTCCCGCAGACGGGCGCGCGCCGGCCGCGGATCAGCACGTTCCCCCGGCCCGAGAGCGCCCGGTCGTAGCCGTCCGCGTAGCCGACGGGCAGGACGGCGAGGCGGGTGGTACGCCGCGCGACGAAGCTCCGGTTGTAGCTCGCGCTCTCGCCGGGCTTCAGCGTCCGCACCTGGACGACCGTCGCCGCCAGGGTCAGGACGGGCCGAAGCTCCACGCCGGGCGGCGGGGCGGGGAGCGTGTGGTAGCCGTAGAGCATGAGCCCGGGCCGGACGGCGGTGAAGTGGGCCTCCGGGTACCGCAGGATCGCCGCGCTGTTCGCGGCGTGGACGAGGGGAGGCGTCCGGCCGGCCGCGGCGAGCCGGTCCAGGACGGCGCGGAAGCGCTCGATCTGGCTCCTCGTGTACGCGGGATCGTCGCCGTCCGCGTCGGCCAGGTGCGTCATCACGCCCTCCAGGCGGAGCCCGCGCTCGAAACAGCCCGACTCCAGTAGGAGCGGCACCTCCTCCAGCGCCAACCCCAGGCGGCCCATGCCGGTCTCCACCTTGATGTGCGCGGGCCACGCCAGGTCCTTCGCCGCCGCATAGGCCGCGAGCCCAGCCGCCGCGTCCCGGTCGTGGAGCACCGGCGTCAGCCGGTAGGCGACGAGGTCGGCATACTGGTGGGGGAGCAGAGCGCCGAGGAGGAGGATCGGCGCGGCGAGGCCGGCCTCCCGCAGGACGGCCCCCTCCTGCACCGTGGCGACGGCGAGGGCCGCCGCCCCCAGCCGGACGAGCGTCCGCGAGACGGCGACCGCACCGTGCCCGTAGCCGTCCGCCTTCACGACGGCGAGGACCGCGCAGGAGGGCGCGAGGCGGCGGCGCGCCTGGGCCAGGTTGTGTCGGAGCGCGTCGAGGTCGATGAGGGCGCGGACCAGCGGCAGGTCGAGGGCGGAGGGGCTTGGGTCCGCCGGACGGGGATCGGTCACGGGGACCACCTTTCAGACGGTGAGGATCTCCTCCTCTTTCTTCTTGAGGATCTCGTCCACCTTGTGGACGTACTGGTCGGTCGTCTTCTGGGTCTCGGCCTCGGCCCGCCGGAGGTCGTCCTCCGACAGCGTGCCCTCCTTGTGCAGGCGCTTGAGCTCGTCGTTGGCGTCTCGGCGGTGGGTGCGCAGGTGCACCTTCGCCTCCTCGCCGTACTTCTTGCAAAGCTTGATCAGCTCCTTGCGGCGCTCCTCGGTCAGGGGCGGGATGGGGATCCGGATCAGCTTGCCGTCGTTGGAGGGCGTCAGGCCGAGCCCGGAGGCCAGCAGCGCTTTTTCGATCTCCTTGAGCATGGTCGGTTCCCAGGGCTGGATCGTGATGGTGCGGGGGTCGGGCACGGAGAGGTTGGCGACCTGCTTGAGCGGCGTCGGCGCGCCGTAGTAGTCCACCTTGACTTGGTCGAGCAGGCCCAGCGAGGCTCGGCCGGTCCGTAGGCCGCTGAGCTCCCGCTTCAGATGCTCGACCGCGCCTTCCATCCGCTCGGCCATCTTCTGTTTTGTCGCGCTCGACATGGCTGCACCCCCTGCGGATCAGCGGCCGGCGGCGGTCACGAGCGTGCCGATCCGGTCCCCGAGGACGATCCGCTTCAGATTCCCTTCCTCTTTGAGGTTGAAGACGATCAAGGGCAGGTTGTTGTCCATGCACAGGGTGATCGCGGTCGAGTCCATGACCTTCAGCTTCTGGTTGATGATGGACAGGAACGGCAGCTCGGGGAACATCTTGGCGGTGGGGTGGGTGACGGGGTCGGCCTCGTAGATGCCGTTGACCTTCGTGCCCTTCATGATCACGTCGGCCCCGATCTCCATCGCGCGCAGGGCGGCCGCCGTGTCGGTGGAGAAGTAGGGGTTGCCCGTACCGCCCGCGAAGATGACGACCCGCTTCTTTTCCAGGTGACGGATCGCCCGCCGGCGGATGTAGCCCTCGGCGAGCTGCCGCATCTCGATGGCCGACTGGACCCGGGTGCTCATGCCCCGGCGTTCGAGGGCGTTCTGGAGCGCGAGCGCGTTCAGCATGGTGGCGAGCATGCCCATGTAGTCGGCGGAAGCCCGCTCCATGCCCCGCGCGCTGGCGGCGATGCCGCGGAAGATGTTGCCGCCGCCGATCACGATCGCGACCTCCACGCCCAGGCCCGCGACCTCGACGACCTCGTCGGAGACGGCGTCCAACACCGACGGCTGGATGCCGTATCCCTGATCGCCCGCCAGGATCTCGCCGCTGATCTTCAGCAGGATCCGACGGTACTTGACCTCGCTCATTCTTGGCCCAACTGGTACCGGGTGAAGCGCCGGACGGTGATGTTCTCGCCGATCTTGGCGATCTTCTGCGCCAGCAGGTCCTTGATGACGACGGAGGGATCCTTGATGAAGGCCTGCTCGAGCAGGCAGCTCTCCTGGTAGAACTTCTCGACCTTCCCCTCGACGATCTTGGGCCAGGCCGGCTCCGGCTTGCCCATCTCCTTGGCCTGGGCCAGGTAGATCGCTTTCTCCTTCTCCAGCAAGGAGGCGGGGACGTCCTCCCGCTTGACGAAGGCAGGGTTCGCCGCGGCGATCTGGAGGGCCAGGTCCTTCACCAGCGCCTGGAACTCCTCGTTGCGCGCCACGAAATCCGTCTCGCAGTTGACCTCCAGCAGCACGCCGATTTTCCCGCCGGGGTGGATGTAGGCCGACACCAGACCCTCGTTGGTCGCGCGCCCGGCTTTCTTCTGCGCCGCGGCCAGGCCCTTCTCCCGCAGGTGCTCGATCGCCCGCTCGATGTCGTTGCCCGTCTCGTTCAGGGCCTTCTGGCAGTCCAGAATGCCCGCCCCGGTCTTCTCCCGGAGCTCCTTCACCAGTGCGCTGTTGCCCGCCATGCCGTCTCGTCTCCTCGTTGGCTGATGCCCGTCCGTTCTCCGCCCGCGGTCAGCTCGCCGGGACCCCTTCCACGCCGACGGCCGCCGGCCTTCCCCCGCGCATGTCCATCATGACCATGCCCTCGGGCCGCTCGCCCTCCTCGCGCTGGGTGCGCAGGTGCGCGCCCTCGATGCAGGCGTCGGCGATGCGGGAGGCGATGAGTTTGATCGAACGGATGGCGTCGTCGTTGCCCGGGATCGGGTAGTCGATGCCGTCGGGATCGCAGTTGGTGTCCACGATCGCGGCGACCGGGATGCCGAGGCGGTTGGCCTCCTGGACCGCGATGCGCTCGACTCTGGTGTCCAGGACGAAGACGCAGCCGGGCAGGCTGTTGAGGTTCTTGATGCCGCAGAGGATCTTGTCGAGCTTGAGCCGCTCCTTTTCCATCTGGCTGACCTCTTTCTTGGTCAGCCGCTCGTGCGTACCGTCGGTGAGGGCGGACTCGAACTTCTTGAGCTTCTCGATGCTCCGGCGGATGGTCTGGAAATTGGTCAGCATGCCGCCGAGCCAGCGCTGGCTGACGTACGGCATCCGGCAGCGTTTGGCCTCCTCCTCGACGAGCTCCACCGCCTGGCGTTTGGTGCCCACGAAGAGGACCGCCTCGCCGGCCGCCACCGTGTCCCGGACGAAGTTGTAGGCCGCGTCGAAGCGCTGGACCGTCTGCTGCAGGTCGATGATGTAGATGCCGTTGCGCTCCCCGAAGATGTACCGCTTCATCTTCGGGTTCCAGCGGTTCGTCTGATGGCCGAAATGCACTCCGGCTTCCAGCAGTTCCCTGATCGTGACGGCGCCCATCCGTTCACCTCCTTTCCTTAGCTTGCGGAGCACCCGGGGTCCCCGTGCGACGACGGCCGCGACGGACGTCCGGGCGAGAGGTCTTGCTCCCCTTATTCCCAAGCCGAGTGGCGTGCCCGACACGCCAACGTGGATTTGACCCGTGGTTCCGACGTCCGGCTGCGCCGACGCGGAACCGTTGTCCCTTCAGAGCCTTGGCACGCTATCACAGTCGGGAAGCCATTTCAAGGCCGCCTGGGGTATCTATCTAGCTCCGGTACGAGGCGTTGATGCGGACGTAGTCGTAGGACAGGTCGGTGGTCCAGAGGCTGGCGGCGGCGGCCCCCTGCCCCAGCCCGATGGAGATCGTGAACTCCCGTCGGCGGACGACGGCGTCCAGCTTCCGCTCGACGGCGCGGCCGAGGCTCCGGCCGCCGCGGAAGATCGGGATGCCGCCGAAGGCCAGGGTGATCCGATCGGGGACGATCCGGACGCCGGCCCGGCCGACCGCCGCCATGATCCGGCCCCAGTTGGCGTCCTCGCCGAACAGCGCCGTCTTCACCAGGCAGGACGTCCCCACTGTGCGGGCGATCCGCCTGGCGTCCGCCGCCGTGCGCGCCCCCGTGACGGCGATCTCCACGACCTTGGTGACGCCTTCGCCGTCGCGGCAGATCTGCATCGCGAGGGACCGGCAGGCCTCCTCCATCAGGTGCCGGAACCGAGCCAGGCCGGGCGAGCCGTTCCGGAGGAGCGTGTTGCCGGCCGCGCCGTTGGCGAGGCAGAGGACCGTGTCGTTGGTGGAGGTATCGCCGTCCACGGAAATGCGGTTGAAGCTCCGGTCGACCGCTGCGGACAGCACCCGCTGGAGCGTCCGCGGCTCGATCGCGGCGTCGGTCGTGAGATAGGCGAGCATCGTGGCCATGTCCGGATGGATCATGCCGGAACCCTTGGCCATGCCGCCGATCGTGACGGTGCGTCCGGCGATGCGGGCCCGCACCGCGACCTCCTTGGGCCGGCGGTCGGTGGTCATGATGGCCTGCGCCGCCCGCCGTCCGCCCCGGCGACTGAGACCGCCCACGAGCAGGGGGATGGCCCGCCGGATGCGCGGCATCGGGAGGAACCGGCCGATGACCCCGGTCGAGCCGACGTAGACGGTGCGCAGGTCGAGCCCCAGCGCCGCGGCGACGAGGCGGGCCATCTCGCGGGCGTCCGCCAGACCCCGCGCGCCGGTGCAGGCGTTGGCGCCCCCGCTGTTGACGAGGATAGCGCGGCCGCGCCCGCCGCGGAGATGGGCGCGGTCGAGGAGGACCGGCGCGGCGACCACACGGTTTCTGGTGAAAACGCCCGCGGCGGCCGCCTCGCGCTCGGACACCACCAGCGCCAGGTCCAGCAGGCCCGGCTTCTTGAGCCCGGCGTGCACGCCGGTCGCGAGGAAGCCCGCCGGGGCGGTTACGCCCCCGCGAAGTCTCTGGATCCGAGCGGGTCGGGCCGGCGTGGCGTGGGGGCGGCTCGTCATCCCGGGCTGCTCACGGAAAGAGGGGGGGCGCGGTCAGGCCGGTCTCCTCGGGCAGCCCCAGCATCAGGTTCATCGCCTGGATGGCCTGGCCGGCGGCGCCCTTGACCAGGTTGTCGAGCGCGGCGACGGTGATGGCCCAGCCGGTCCGCGCGTCCGCGTAGACGGAAAGGTCGCAGTAGTTCGACCCCCGCACGTGACGGGGATTGGCCGCGGTCCGGCGGTCCATGATCCGGACGAACCGCTCGCCCTTATAGAAGGTTCGGTACAGCTCGTCCAACGCGGCGCCGTCCAGCGGCCGGCGCAGCCTGGCGTAAGCGGTGCTCAGGATCCCGCGGTTCATCGGGACGAGGTGCGGGGTGAAGGCAACACGGACCGGCTCGGCGTCGGCCCCCGCGCCGCTCCGGCCGGCGACGAGCGCCAGCTCCTGCTCGATCTCCGGAATGTGGCGGTGCGCGCCGACCTTGTAGGCCTCCAAGGCCTCATGCGCCTCCGGGAAGTGGTAGGACAGGGCCGGGCTGCGGCCCGCCCCGGAGACGCCCGACTTGGCGTCGACGACGAGGCTGTCCGGTTCCACCAGCCCCTGAGCGAGGAGCGGGGCCAACTGGAGGATGGCGGCGGTGGGGTAGCAGCCCGGTGAGCCCACGAGGCGGGCCTGCTTGATCGCGTCCCGGTGCAGCTCGGGCAGCCCGTAGACCGCCTCCCGCAAGAGGACAGGATGGGGGTGGGGCGTGCCGTACCAGGCCTCGTAGGCGGCGGCGTCCTTCAGTCGGTAGTCCGCGCTCAAGTCCACGACCGGCTTGCCGGCGGCGCGGCAGGCGGCGACCGGCGCCAGCGACTTGGTGTGGGGGAGCGCGAGAAAGACCGCGTCGCAACGCGAGGCGACCTCCTCCGGGTCGAGGGCCTCGAAGTCCTGGAGCACCGCGCCGCTCAGGTTGGGGAACACCGAGGCGACGGGCGCGCCGGCGGACTTCTCCGACGTGACGGTCTTGACCGTGAACCGGGGATGGCCGGCCAGCAGGCGCAGCAACTCGCCGCCCACGTACCCGCTCGCGCCCACGACCGCCACACTGATGGATCCGCTCGGACCGCCCACCGTCGTGCCTCCCGACGGGACGTGCGCCCCGTCCCGCGCATAAAAAAGGGAAGGCCCTGAGGCCTTCCCTTTCACTCCCCGGCGCGGGAGACCTCACCGCTTCGAATACTGGAAGCGCTTCCTCGCGCCCTTTTGGCCGTACTTCTTCCGTTCCTTGACCCGCGAATCCCGGGTCAGGAGGCCCTCCTTCTTGAGGCCCTCGCGCAGCGCGGGGTTCATGGTCACGAGGGCGCGGGCGATGGCGTGGCGGAGGGCGCCGGCCTGGCCGGTCGGCCCTCCGCCGCAAAGGGTCGCGCGGACGGCGCACTTGCCCATCAGCCCGGACACCTCGAGCGGGTACTGGATCATGGTCCGGAGCGACGGCCGGGGAAAGTAGTGTTCCAAGGGCCGGCCGTTGACGACCAGCTCTCCCGATCCCGGCGCCACCCAGGCCCGGGCGATGGCGGATTTGCGTTTCCCGGTGGCGTACTGCTGCGCGACAGCCATGCTCGTGTCAAGCCTCCTTCACAAGGTCAGTGGGGCGGTGTTCTCGTTCCGGGCTTACAGCGCGAGGGCCTCGGGGCCCTGGGCCCGGTGCGGATGGTCGGGCCCGGCGTAGACCCGCAGTTTCCTGGCCATCTGCCGGCCCAGCGAATTCTTGGGGAGCATTCCCCGGATCGCCCGGGTGAGCAGCTCCGTGGGGCGCCGCGCCCGGAGGTGCTCGGCGCTCTCCGACTTCAAGCCGCCGGGATAGCCGGTGTGAGAGACATAGGTCTTGGAGCGGAGCTTGTCGCCCGTCAATCGGACCTTGTCCGCGTTGATGATCACGACATGGTCGCCCGTGTCCACGTGCGGGGTGAAAGTGGGCTTGTGTTTGCCGCGGAGGATGCCGGCCACCCGGGCCGCCAGGCGTCCCAGGGTCTTGCCGTTCGCGTCCACCACGTGCCACTTGCGGTTCACTTCGGCCGGCTTCGCCAGGTAGGTCTTCATCGTCATCGTTCTCCGTTGCTGTGCCGCTAGACTTCAAACTTGCCCGGGTGCTGGGCGCCCAACTTTTCCAGCCAGGCGTCGAGCGGGCCGCCGCTGCGCTCCTGCAGGACCTCGCGCGTGGCGTAGATCGGGCTGCCGGTCCGCAATGCCAGCGCGATCGCGTCGCTGGGTCGGGAATCCACCGTCCGGCCGGTTTCTCCGCAGAGAAGGTGGATCGAGGCGTAATAGGTGTTGTTCCTGACCTCCGTGATCACGACCTTGGCGACCTTGAGGCCCAAATGCTGCGTCAGGCTCCGCAGCAGGTCGTGGGTCATCGGTCTTGCGCTGGGCGTCCCGTCCAGGCCGCGCTTGATGGCCTCGCCCTCCGCCGGACCCACCCAGATGGGCAACACCTCTTGCTCCTGCTCGATGCGGAGGACGACGACCTGGGCTTCCGTGTTCTGGTCCGTGACGACCCCGTGCACGGTCAGCCGCACGAGATCCGAGGCGCCGCCGTTCATGGGCGAAACCCTTCGACCGGTTTCGAGCGGCGGCGTGCGCCGCCGACCGGCTCGGCCGAATCCGACGCCGCTCGATCCGACGCCACAGGTTCACCCGGAAGCTGAGAGGCGGGGGCGTGTTCCATCCGGCCGTTACGGTTCCGACTTGCCGAAGTCATCGGGCTTGAGGTTCTCAAGCCACTGGTCCAACTCCTCGGAGGCCTGCTTGCGGAACACCTCCTCCCGGGCGAAGATCGGGCTGTTGGTCCTGAGCGCCAGCGCGATCGCGTCGCTCGGCCTCGAATCCACGGCGTACTCCGCATCCTCGTACATGAGGTGCAACTTGGCGTAGTAGGTGTTCTCTTTGAGGTCGGTGATGACGACGCTGATCAGCTTCGCATCCACGGCGTCGAGGACCGATTTGAGGAGATCGTGGGTCATGGGTCGCGGGGGCGGCGGCCCCTCCAGGGCAAGATGGATGGCGTTGGCCTCGGCCTTGCCGACCCAAACCGGCAGGATCTCGGAGGATTCCTCATCCTTGAGCGCGACGATGTACGCGTTGTGGTAGGGGTCGAACATCAGCCCCCGCACTTTCAACTGGGTCAGCATGGCAGGCCCTCGAAACCGCCCATGGCACAGCCCGCTCCGCCTCGCGAAGTGGTGCACTCTACCACCGATTTCGAGGGTTTGTCAACGAAACGGAGGTCGGGCCGCTGGGGCGCGGCGTCGGCCGGTTCGCGGTCGAGCGGCGACCGGCCGGTTACTGGACCGGCTTGTAGTTCTCGGCGACCTTGGAGCTGTCCACCGCTTCGCCGAGGTTCAGGAACGACCGCATGTGCTTCTTGACCAGCTCGCGTCCGCTCTCGTCGCCCAGGTTGATCTGGTACTCGTTGATGACCATCACCCGCATCCCCTCCCACTGTTTCCAGCAGGCCTTGCACACCTTGGCCTTGATCTCGGCCTCCAGCTTGCCCATGAAAATCGGGTCGGTCAGGGGTTCGCCGGCCTTTCCGCACTTCACGCACTGGACTTCCGCCATGTCCCTCTCCTTCCAAGCAGGGGCTTTTGCGTAGCGATCGTTCCGCCTTGTTTTACGGTCGGCGGTGGACGAATTGTAGCACCGCCGACCGCGGAAAAAAAGCGGTAGCCTGGTGCGGAAGCCCTGCGGGCATGCCTCCGGCCGACCACGTACGCCATTCGGCGTACGTCGAGCGTCTTGCCTTTGTGCGCTGCCGGGGCTAGGATGCCGCCGTGCCGCCGGCTGGGCCGATGCCGTTGCCGGCGGGGCCGGCGGGCTCGCGCGGGTGGCCGGTCGTGAGGGGGTGGAGGACATGGGACGGACCTTCCTGTGGAGGGTGGCGCTGGGCGGGGTTCTGCTGGGGCTGGCGGGCTCGGGCGCACTGGCCGGATACCGCGACCTGATGGTGTCGCCGACGACCGGCGTCGCGGTCGGCTCGGTCTGGGGCGTCTTCGTCGGGGTGTCGGAGTACCAGCAGAAGGACTTGAACCTCCGGTATGCGGACAAGGACGCCGAAGCGCTGCGCGACGTGTTCGTCGAGCAGTTCAAGGGCCGCATCCCGGCCGACCAGTTTCGGGTGCTGACCAACGGCCAGGCGACTCGGGGCCGGATTCTCAAGGAAGTCGGGGAGGTGCTCCGGCTGGCCCAGCCGGAGGACCTGGTGATGCTCTTCTTCGCCCTTCACGGCCTGCCCGACACGAGCGGGCAGGACCTGTACTTTTTGGCCCATGATGCGGACGCCAACCTGCCGGAGGACCGGGGCATCAGCCGGGACGACCTGCTCAAGCAGATCCAGCGGAGCAAGGTGCGCAAGATCGTGCTGCTGCTGGACGCCTGCCATGCCGGCGGCTTTGGAGCGAGTTCGGCGCTGCTGGCGATGCGGAGCGCGAACGCGGCGGACATCAACCGGATGCTGGTGGCGATGGGGCAGGCGCAGGACGGGGTGGCGGTGCTGACGGCTGCTGGCGCGGCGGAGCGGTCGCAGGAGGGGCCGCAGTTTTGCGGGGGGCACGGGGCGTTCACCTGCGCGCTGCTGACGGGCTTGAAGGGGGCGGCGGACAGCGACGGGAACGGGCTGGTGCAGGTGCGCGAGCTGTACGACTACACGTACCGGGAGACCAAGCGGCGCACGACCGGGTTGCAGAATCCGGAGCTGCAGGGGCGGTTCGACAATGGGCTGCCGCTGGCGATGACGGGCGGTGGGGCGGCGTCGGCGCGGCCGAGCGCGCCGAGCCTGAGCGCGCCGCCGGCCCAGGGGGTGGATCTCGGCG
>NZ_CEFZDU010000027.1:0-12207 GCF_979578155.1 Candidatus Nitrospira neuquenensis
CCGCCGCCGTCGCCAGAACGAGCGCCGCCGCCCAGACAGCCGGCCGCCCCCCCCCAAGGCCCCCCGCCCTTCGTCCCATCCGCCGCCCGCCCGCTCAGAACGGAAAGTCCAACCCGGCGAACACCGCGCCGCCCTCCGGGCTATAGCCGTAATCCACGCGCCCCACGACGTTGGGGCGCACCAGCCCGCGAAACCCGACGCCGGGCGTCATCTTCAGATCGGTCAAGGTCAGCGTGTCGAACCGGCTGAAGGCCTTGCCGACGTCCAGGAAGGGGGCCATCTCGAAGTCCGCGACCACGTTGAAGACCTTCGTCCGCAGGACGTGCAGCCGGTCTTCGATGTTCAGCACCATCAGGTGCTTGTCGATGAACCGGTCCACCCCGTAGCCGCGCAGGTTGATCTGCCCGCCGAGGGAGCTCTGCTCGTAGAAGGGCACGTTGCTGCCGAAGGTGGCCTGGACGTTGCCGCGCATCACGAGGATCATCCCCTTCGACGGGCTGGGCAGCAGCTTGGTGATCTCCAGGTTGTACCGGGTGTACAGGGGGTTCTGGTCGTTCTTGAAGTTCTGGTTCAGCTCGGCGTAGACGGTCACCTGCATGCCGTCAGTGGGCGAAACGAGGTTGTCGCGGGTGTCGTAGTGGAAGGTGGCGCGGCTCCCGAGGATCGAGGCCCCGCCCATGCCGGGCGCGGTGGGGAAGACCTGGGCGCTGAAGGGGAAGGCGGTGACCGCCCCGGGTTGGATCTCCACGTCCCGGTACCGCTGGCCGATCGCGACCTGCGTCACCTCGTTCAAGTGGACGCCGAACTTCCACTGGGCGCGGATCTCCCGCGCCGTGTAGTTCGTCTGGTTGCTCTCCGTGGTGTTCGACCCGATGCCGAAGAACCGCGACGTGGCGTTCTTGAAGAAGGAGCCGCCGAAGGTCAGGGCGTAGCGCCCGTGGTTGAAGGCCGGGTCCGTGTAGCTCATCACCAGCTTGCGCTCGATCTTCTCCGACACCGACGCGATGAACCGCAGCTCGCGCCCCCCGGGGTCGTACCGGAAGACGTTGATCGTGCCCCGCGTCCCCACGTACTGGTTCACGATGAGCATCGGCGAGACGATGTACCTGAGCTCGCCGCCCGGCTCGGTGATCAGGAAGGGGACGATGACGCCGGCGTCGTTGCCGTCGTTCTTGCTCGTGGAGACGGAGGGAATGAGGAAGTAGGACGTCTCCGCCCAGGCCGGGCCGATCACGAAGAGCCACGCCGCCGCCGCGAGGATCAGCCCGAGCGGCGGGCGGCGTCGGGGCAACCATGCCATAACCCGGGCGCAGCCGATCAGGACGAGGACTTCTTGTCGTCGGGCTTCTTGTCCTGCGGCTTCTCCTCCGCCTTCTTGCGCAGCGTCTCGAGCAGCTCCGCGTACGAGGAGTCCTTCAGGATCTTCTTGAACTGGCCGTTGTAGTTGTTGACGAGGCTGACGCCGTCGATGATCACGTCGTACACGCGCCAGCCGCCGTCCTTGAGCAGCATCCGGTAGTCCAAGGGGACGGTGGTCTTCCCGGAGAGGACCTTCGTCCGCACCTCGGCGAAGTCCTGCTTCACCCGCTCGCCCAGGTACTCGACCTGCTCGCCCGAGTAGCCCTCGATGCGGCCCGAGTAGGAGTTGGCGAGCATCCGCTTGAACAGGCCCACGAACTCGGCCCGCTCCGCGTCGTTGAGCTTGTGCCACTGCGCGCCCAGCGACCGCTTGGCCATCTCCTCGTAGTCGAAGCGTTCGTTGATCACCTGCTCGAGCAGCCGGCGTCGCTCCTCGACCTTGCCCGGCTTCTTGAGTTCCTTGTCCTCCAGGATGCGGATCACTTCGTTGATCGAGGTCCGCACCGTCTCCATGGCGCTCGGCGCCCCGGCCTCCGCGCCGGGCGCCGCCGGCGCGACCATCGCCGTCGCGAGCAGGACACCCCACAGGAGACCGCCCCTCCGCCGCCCGACCCCGCCCGTCGGCCCTCCGGCCGGTGCCGTGCCGCCGCCGTGATTGCTCATGTCCGCCCCCTCCACCCCCCGCCGGGCAAGCGCCTACTTGGATTTGTTGACATCCCCGTGGATGTACTGGCTCACGAGCTCTTCCAGGTCGAGCCCCGCCTCGGTGTCCCGGATCAGGCCGCCGTCTTTCAGGGGCTCGCCGCCGCCCCCGGGCGACAGGGCGATGTACTTCTCGCCGATGATGCCCCGCGTCTTGATCGTCGCGAAGGTGTCGCTGTAGACCGTGACGCCCTGCTTGATCGAAAGCGTGACGAGGGCCCGCTCGTCCCGCAACGCGATGCCGTGCACCCGGCCGACCTCCACCCCCGCCATCTCCACCGTCGCCCCCGGCTTGAGCCCGGAGGCCGAGGTGAATTCCGCCTCCAGCCGGTAGTACTCCCCGCCGACGATCTCCAGCTTGCCGAGCTTGATCGAGAGATAGCCCAGGCAGGCGACCCCGACCAGGACGAACACGCCGACCACCGCCTCCAGCCTGGCTTTTTCCATCGTCACCGCTCCGCCGGTGTGGGGGCCGGCGCGACCGTGCCGCCGACCGAGATGAATTCCCGGATGCCCGGGTCCTCCGTCCGCTGAAACTCGTCCGACGGCGCCATCGCCGCGATCCTGCCGTCCTTGAGCATGGCCACCCAGTCCGAGATCCAGAACACCTCGGGAATCTCGTGGCTGACCATGACGGCCGTGAAGCCCAGCGCCCGGTGCGTCTCGACGATCAGGTCGTGGATCGTCTTCGCCATCAGCGGGTCCAGGCCGGTGGTCGGCTCGTCGAAGAGGATGATCTCCGGCTCCATGACCAGCGCCCGCGCCAGGCCGGTCCGCTTCTTCATGCCGCCGCTCAGCTCGGCCGGGTACTTGTGGCCCATGCCGGCCAAGCCGACCTGCGCGAGCTTCTCCTCGACCTTGCGCCGCACCTCGCCGTCCGGCAGCCGCAGCTTCTCCCGGAGGGGGAAGGCGACGTTCTCGAACACCGACAGGGAGTCGAACAGCGCCGCCCCCTGGAAGAGCATCGCGAAGCGGCGCCGCACGTCGTTGAGCGCCCGCCCCTTGAGCCGCGAGATCTCGACCCCGTCCACCCAGACCTGGCCGCGGTCGGGCTGGAGCAGCCCGATCATGTGCTTCAGCAGGACGCTCTTGCCCTCGCCGCTGCGGCCGATGATGGTCGTGATCTTCCCGACGGGGATCGTGAGGTCCACCCCCCGCAGCACCGGCTGGCCCCCGAGGGCCTTTTCCACGCCGACGAGCTTGATCATCTACAGCAATACGGAGGTCAGGAAATAGTCCCAGACCAGGATCAGCACCGAGGTCAGGACCACGGCCTCGGTCGTCGCCTTGCCCAGGCCCTCGGCGCTCATCTCCGTGTAATAGCCCTTGTAGCAGCAGACCCAGCTCACGATCACGCCGAAGCTGACCGACTTGAGGATGCCGCCGTACACATCCTTCCATTCCACCGCCGACTCGAGCGAGGACCAGTAGGAGCCCGGGTTGCCGCCCAGCAGCTCGACCCCGACGAGGTACCCGCCGTAGATCCCCACGACGTCGAACATCGCGACGAGCAACGGCACCCCGATCAGGCTCGCGACGAGCTTGGGCGCGATCAGGTACTGCAGCGGGTTGACCGCCATCGTGTCGAGGGCGTCGATCTGCTCCGTGATCCGCATGATGCCGACCTCGGCGGTCATCGCCGACCCGGCCCGCGCGGTGACCATCAGGGCGGCGAAGACGGGCCCCAGCTCACGGATCATGCTTAAGCCCACCGCCGAGCCGAGGACCGCCTCGGAGCCGAATTTCCGCAGGGTGTAATAGAGCTGGAGGCCCAGGACCATGCCCGTGAAGGCGGCCGTGAGCGTGACGACGAAGGCCGACTTGTACCCGATGAAGTGGAGCTGCTTGACGACCTGGAAGGGCCGGAACGGCGGACGCAGAAACCACCCGGCCGTGGCCAGGAGAAACAGGAGCATCCGGCCCATCTCCCGGACCACGAACAGCGTCACCCGCCCCGTCCGCTCGAGAAGTGCGATTCCCATGTCAGGCCAACCGATCCAGCAGGGCCACCCAGAACGTCCGGAGCGTGCCGGACGCGGTGGAGGCCTGGCGCCTGAGCCGGCGCAACCCCGAGAGGCTCGAGGGACGGGCCAGGCACTGCGCCGCCCCGCGCAGCCAGCCGCGGGGCTTCAGGAACAGGTTGAAATCCAGCGGGAGGTCCTCGTCCACGAGGTCCGACACGGTGCGGACCGCCAGGAAGGGGACGCCCGACGCCGCGCAGGCGGCCGCGATCGCGCCGCTCTCCATGTCTACGGCGACGCCCGTCTCCGCCATCGCCCGCTTCTCCTCCGCGCGCCAGAGCACGGCCGGCACCGTGACGAACCGACCGCGGTGCGCCGGGAGGCCGGCCTCGCGGGCCGCTCGGGCGGCATGCGCCACGTGGTCGGCGGCGGAGGGCACCACCAGGTCGGGACCCGGCGACGGGGCGGCCTGCGGGTACCAGGCCACATCGGTGCCGATCATCACGTCGCCGATCTGGGAGGGAACGAGCGCGCAGGCGAACCCCGAAGAAACGGCAAGGTCCAGCGGCCCCTGCGAGAGGGCGCGTCGGCAGACCGTCCCGGCCCGCTCCGGTCCCATCCCCGTCCGGACGAGCAGGACGCGGCAGCCCCCCCGCCGCCCGACGGCCGAACCGGCGAGGGCGGGCGGCCCCTCCTCTCCGCCGCTCGGAATCGCGCGGCGGACCGCATCGAATTCCCACCGGGTGGCGGTGAAGATGGCGATCCGCGTCACCGCCCCGCCCGCGCCCGTCAGGCGTCCTGGCGGAACCGGCCCGTCCGGGACGCCGTCCGGCGCAGCTCGTCGGCCTTCGTCTGCCCCCGCGTCCGCATGCTCCGGTACATGGCGAGCGCCCACAGGGGGAAATACTGGCAATACCAGTGGTAGCGCAGGTAGAACACGCGCGGGAACCCGGTGCCGGTGTGGCGGGACTCCCGCCAGGCCCCGTCCTCCCCTTGCTGACGCAACAGGTAGTTGACGCCGCGCACGACGCTGATCGAGTCGGCCATGTCGGCCGACAGCAGCGCGAGCAGGGCCCAGGCCGTCTGCGACGGCGTGCTCTCGCCCTGGCCGGCCGTGGCGGGGTCGGCGTAGGACAGACAGGATTCCCCCCAGCCCCCGTCGGGATTCTGCTTGGACTCCAGCCAGGCCACCGCCCGGCGCACCCAGGGTGCGCTCATGTCCTCGCCGATCGCGCGCAGCCCGGCGAGCACGGACCAGGTCCCGTAGATGTAATTGACGCCCCACCGACCGTACCAGCTCCCGTCCGCTTCCTGCTCGCGGCGGAGAAACTCCAGGGCCGGCGCGACCGCGGGATGGGTCCGGTCGTAGCCGAGCACGCCCAGCATCTCCAGACAACGCCCGGTCAGGTCCGCCGTGCTCGGATCGAGCAGCGCGCGGTGGTCGGCGAAGGGGATCAGGTTGAAGACGACCCGGTTGTTGTCCTTGTCGTACGCGCCCCAGCCGCCGTCGCTGCCCTGCATGGCCATGACCCAGCGATACCCGCGGGCGATCGCCCGCTGCTGCGCCGCCGCGTCCGTCATGCGCAGCTTGGCCAGCCCCATGATCACGACCGCCGAATCGTCCACGTCGGGGTAGAACTCGTTCTCGAACTGGAAGTACCAGCCGCCCGGCTCGACCTTGGACCCGGCCGACACCTGCCAATCGCCCACGGTCTTCGTCTGCTTGTTCAACAGCCAGCCGGCGGCCTTGAGCAGCGCGGGATGGTCCTGGGGAAGGCCGGACTCGATCAGGGCGTTCACCAGCAGCGCGGTGTCCCAGACGGGCGAGAAGCAGGGCTGCAGGTGCATGGCCTCGACGGCCTCGCCGTCCACCGTGACCCGGTCGTGGACCTCCAGCGCCTCGATCTCCTTGAGCGCCTTGACGAGCTGCGGGTGGTCCACGCCGTACCCCAGGCAGCGCAGCGCCACGACCGAGTTGGCCATGGCCGGGTAGATGGCCCCGAGCCCGCCTTCGCCCCGGAGGCGCTCCAGCATCCAGTCCGCGGCGGCCCGGAGCGCCCGCTGCCGCAGCGCCCGGATCGGCATCCGGTCGTAGACCTTCAGCAGTCGGTCCAGCGTGATGAAGAAGTTCCGCGGGGTGAACCAGGCCGCGTCCTTCTGAAAGGGCGGGACCCGCCGGTACTTCACCTGCCCGCGCGGCGTGAGGTAGAGCTCGTCGATCCCCTGCTCTTTCGGGATGCGGCAGACCGGCCGGTACGCGAAGACGATCAGCAGCGGGATCAGCACCGCGCGCGACCAGTAGGAGATCGCGTAGATGCTGAAGTAGAAGCGCTTGGGCAGCAGCATGATCTCGGGCGGCATGCTCGGCACGCCGCGCCAGTCGTACTGATCGAAGAGGGCCAGCGCGATCTTCGTGAAGACGTTGGCCGTCACGACGCCGCCCATCGCCAGGATCCGCTCGCGGGCGCGGACCATGAACGGCTCCTCCGCGGACACGCCGGCGAGCTTGAGGGCGAAGTAGGCCTTGACGGAGGCGCTGATGTCGGCGGGGCCGCCCGAGTAGATCGGCCAGCCTCCGTCGGCCATCTGCGCCGACGCGAGGTAGCGCACGGCCCTGCGCTCACGCTCGGGGTCCACGAGCCCGAGGAAGCGGCGCAGCATCAGGTACTCCGAGGTCAGCGTCGTGTCCGCCTCGAGCTCGGCGACCCAGAAGCCCTCCTGCCGGTCCTGACGCCCCAGGAGCCACGCCTGGCTCCGGCGCATGGCCTCGTCGATCGCGTCCAGCGGTCCGGCGGACGGGCCCGACGCGCGGCGGCCGGCCTCGGCCGCGCCCCCTCCGGCGGGGTTGTGGGCGACCAGCCGCAGCGACGGCGCGGGCCGGCCGCGCCCCTGGCCCCCGAGTCGGGAGGGGACGGCGCCGAACAAACTATCCGACAGCCGGGTCAGGAAACCCTTCAGCAGTCTCATGCGATCCTTGTCGTCACGTGGTGGCGGGAGAGGAGGCCTGGGGAAGGGACGCCTCCCGACGCGCGGCTGGAACCGCGCGACCGACCAGGGAAAATACCATAGGGGGTCCTTATAACAAAAGGAGTTCCGAGTGTCAAGCCGACCGCGGCCCTCCGGGGCTCGGCCAGGCTCACGCCGGCTGCAGGTCCGCCAGGCGGACCGACACCAGCTTGGACACACCGGGCTCCTCCATCGTGACCCCGAAGAGGGAGTCCGCGACCGCCATCGTCCGCTTGTTGTGGGTGATGAGGAGAAACTGGACCCCCTCGGCCAGCTCGCGCAGCACCGACACGAAGCGGCCGATGTTCTCCTCGTCCAGCGGCGCATCGATCTCGTCCAGGATGCAGAAGGGCGAGGGCCGGATCAGGAAGCTGGCGAAGATGAGCGCCATCGCCGTCAGCGTCTTCTCGCCGCCCGAGAGCATCGTGATGCTCTTGAGACGCTTGCCCGGCGGCTGGGCCACGATGTCCACGCCCGGCTCCTCCGACTTGGGGGGCTCGCCGTCGGGGCCGGCCTCGGGCTCGACGAGCACCAGCTCGGCCCGTCCGCCGGGGAAGAACCGCCCGAACACCTCGCCGAACTTGGCCTGCAGCTCGTTGAACGTCTCGAGGAAGAGCTGCTTGGTGGTCCGGTTGATCTTGGCGATGATCTCCTTGAGCGAGGCGATCGAGTTCGAGAGGTCCTGCTCCTGGTCCGTCAGGAAGGCGTAGCGCTGCTCGAGCTCCTCGTGCTCCTCGATGGCCGCCAGGTTGATGTTCCCCAGACGGTCGAGCCGCTCGCGGATTTTCGTCAGCCGCTCCTTCAGCACGACCACCGGAGACGGCGCCGCCTCGGGCCCGCCGCCGAGGTCCTCGCCCTTGAGGGGCAGGTCCAGGTTCCTTTCCTCCGGCGGCACCTGCGCGAGCGCGGCTTCGACCGTGAGCTGGTAGGTGCCGGCGAGGGTGCCCTCCAGGGTGGTGAGCTGCGTCCGGATTTCGGCGCGACGCACCTCGACCGCGGTCCTGGCCTCGCGGGCCTCGGCGAGCGCGCGCTGGACGGCGGCCAGCGCCTCCTCCACCCGACGCTCCTGCCGTCGCTCCGACTCCAGGGCTTCCTGCGCCGACAGGAGCCGCGCGCGGGTCGCCTCGGCCCGCTCGCCGCATTCCCGGCAGAGCGCCTCGTTCCGCTCCCGCTCCGCCCGGCTCCGCCGGATCGCCTCGTCGAGGGCGGTCACTTGCCCCTGCAGCGCCTCGATCCTGGCCTGCCGCTCCGCCTGCTCCGCCGTCAGCCGGACGAGGTCCCCCTTCGCGTGGTCGCGCTCCTTGCGCAGCCCCATCAGATCGAGGCGGGCCTCGGTCGTGCGCTCGGCCGCCGCGCGCTCCTCCCGCTCGACCGCCGCCCGCGTCTCGTTCCAGCGGGCGAAGGCCGCCTCGCGGACCTCCTTCTCCCGGACCGCCAGAGCCTGTTGCGCGCGGCCCGCTTCGATCTCGGCCTCGAGTCCCCGTGCCTCCTCCTCGCACCGGCGCCGTTCGACGCCGACCGTCTCGAGCTGGCGGCCGAGCCGCATCAGCCCGTCGGCCAGCCCCTGCTCATCCTTGCCCTCGCTCATGTCGCGCATCTCGAGGTCGCGGACCTCCGCGTCCAGCCGCTTAAGGAGAGCCTGGGCCGCCTCCCGGCCGGCCGCGGACTCGGCGCGCAGGGCGACCTGCTCCGCGAGCGCCCGGCTCACGGCCTCGCGTTGCGCTTCAAGCTGTTCGACCTCCCGGCGCCGCTGCAGCAGCCCGCCGGTCACGCCGGCCGCGCCGCCGCTCACGACGCCGGCCGCGTCCACGACCTCCCCCTCCAGCGTGACGAACGTCGGTCCGCCGGGGCCGGCCCACTCCGCCCGCTCCAGGCACCCGAACGCCGCGTCCAACGACTCGACGATCACGATTCCGCCGAACAGCCAGCTCAGCAGCGCGTCGAGCTCGGCCGGGCCCCGCAGCAGCTCCCGCGCATGGCCGACGACGCCGGCTGTCCCGCGCAGCGCTGGCCACCAGGGCGGCGCCGCGGGCGAGACGCCCGCCGGCCCGCGCGGACGGGCGGGCACGAAGGTGCCGCGCCCCAACGCGCGGCTCCTGAGAAATTCGACGGCCGGCCGGGCCTGCGCCGGCTCGTCCACGAGCCACGCCCGGACCCGCTCGCCGAGCAGCGCCTCCACCGCGCGCTCGAGCCCGGGCGGCACGACCAGCCATTCGCCCAGCGCTTCCCGCACGCCGGGGCAGGCGGTGCGCAGGGAGGTGGCCGGCTCCTCGCCTTCCCGGCCGTAGCCCATCTCCTCCCGGAGCACGGCCTGGAGCACCTTGACGCGCGATTCGAGGGCGGCCAGCTCGGCCTGGTGGCGGGCGACGCGCTGCTCCGCTTCCCTCGCCCGCGCCTCCGCCACGGCGATCGCGCGCGCGGCCGCGTCGCGCTGCTCGATCAGCGCGCGCAGGGCTTCCTGTGTCGCGGCGCGGCGCCGGCGCAGCTCCTCGCGCTTCGCGTCCAGTCCGGCGCGTTGGGCCTCCGCCTCGGCGGCCTCCGCGGCCAGCCGCTCGGCGCGCCGGATCGTCTCCTGCCGCCGCCCCTCCAGCGCCTGCAGCCGGCTCTCTCCGTTGGCCGCCTGGACGGCGATCTCCATGGTCGCGGCACGCAACCGCTCGACCTCCCGGTCCGCCTCCGCGCGCCGCGCGGCCAGCGCCTCGGTTTCCCGCTCCAACTCGGCGAGCCGCGCCTCCCGGACGGCGATGGTCCGCTCGGCTTCCGCGACCCGCTCCCGCAGGGCGGCGACGGCGCCCGCCGCCTGCTCCCGCTCTCCCGCAAGCCGCGCCGCCTCGTCCACGGCGGTCCCCCGCTGCCGCTCGAAGAGCTCCAGTCTGTTCCGCTCGACCTCCACCGTGCTCAGGGCCTGGCTCCGGTCGCGCTCGACGGCGGCCAGGTCCTCCCGGACCCGCTCCAGCGCCCGCTGGCCCTCGGTCAGACTGAAGCGCAGGCCTTCGAGCTCCTGGACCAGCCGGGCCTGCCCGGCCAGGTGCTCGGATTCCGCCAGCTCCAGCCGGCCCAGTTCCCCCTCGACCGTCGCCTGGGCCTCCACGAGGCCGCGATACTCCCCGGCCAGCAAGCGCACCTCGATCTGCCGGGCCTCCGCCTGCAGCTCCCGGAACGTCCGCGCCTGCTTGGCCTGCCGCTCCAGCGCGCTGCGCCGGGAGCGCAGCTCGGCGATGATGTCCCGCACGCGGAGGAGGTTCTGTTGCGTGGATTCCAGCTTGCGCAGCGCCTCGGCCTTCTGCTTCTTGTAACGGACGATGCCGGCCGTCTCCTCGATGAGCTCGCGCCGCTCCTGCGGAGAGGCGTTGAGAATCTGCTCGAGCCGCCCCTGCTCGATCACCGTGTGCCCCTTGGTGCCGGCCCGGCTGTCCAGCAGGAGGCTGCGGATGTCCTTCAGGCGGCAGGCGGTCTTGTTGAGGAGGTATTCGCTGTCGCCGTTCCGGTAGAGCCGGCGGGTGAGCATCAGCTCGTGGAACTGCCCGATCCCCTCCGGCAGGCCGGGCAGCCCCGCCAGCCGCTGCGGATCCACGCCGCTGAGGGTGAGGGACACCTCGGCCATGCCCAGGGGCTTGCGGGCCTCGGTGCCGTTGAAGATCACGTCCTCCATCCGCTCGCTCCGCAGGGTCTTGGTGCTCTGCTCGCCGAGGACCCAGAGGATGGCGTCCACTACGTTGCTCTTCCCCGACCCGTTGGGCCCCACGATCGCCGTCATGCCGGGGGGAAACTCGATCTTCCCCTCGGCGAACGACTTGAACCCGGTCAGCTCCAAGGATTTCAGGTACATACGCGCCCTCTCCCCCTGCCAGATGAGGTGCCGCAGCCCCAGGCGGAATGGGGCCCTTGTACCATAGGCCTTGGGGGAAAAGCAAAAAGAAACGCTGTATCTATGGGCATGCGGGGACATGCCCTACTACGGATGGGGGAACGGCTTAAACGGGCACGCGGAGCCGGTGCAGAGCTTGACCGGCGCTACACCCGGGAAGGCTCGGCCGGCGTCTTGAAGCGGACCAATTCCTTCGGCAGCATGAACTCGACGTCCTCCTCGACCACCGCCAGCTCCTCGACCTCGGCGGCGCCGAACTGTTTGAGATAGTCCACCACCTGGGTGACGAGGATTTCCGGCGCCGAGGCGCCGGCCGCGATCCCGACCGCCTTCGCCGCCCGCACCCAGTCGGGATTGATGTCGCCGGGACAGTCGATCAGGTAGGAGGGGATGCCGCAGTACTCGCCCAGCTCCCGCAGCCGGTTGGAGTTGGAGCTGTTCGGCGAGCCGATGACCAGGATCACGTCCACCACCTTGGACAGCTCCTTGACCGCGTTCTGGCGGTTCTGGGTCGCGTAGCAGATGTCCTCCTGATGGGGCCCCTTGATGCCGGGGAAGCGGCGGTTCAGCGCCGCGACGATGTCCCGGCACTCGTCCACGCTCAGCGTCGTCTGCGTGACGTAGGAGAGGTGCTGGTGGTGCTGGACCTGCAGTTTTTCGACGTCGCTGACGGAGGACACCAGGTGGAACTTGTCCGGCACCTGCCCGAGCGTCCCGATGACCTCGGGGTGCCCGGCGTGGCCGATGAGGATCAATTCGTAGCCCTGGGTGTAGTCGCGGTTGACCTCGTTGTGGACCTTGATCACGAGCGGGCAGGTCGCGTCGATGACCTTGAGGTTGCGCCGGCGCGCGTCCTCCCAGACCGCCTTCGCCACCCCGTGCGCGCTGAAGATGACGATGGCCCCGTCCGGCACCTCGTTCAGCTCCTCCACGAAGACCGCGCCCTTCTGCCGGAGCGAGTTGACGACGTGGCGGCTGTGCACGATCTCGTGCCGCACGTAGATCGGCGCGCCGTAGGCCTTGAGCGACAGCTCGACGATCTCGATCGCGCGGTCCACGCCCGCGCAAAACCCCCTGGGCTTGGCAAGGTAGATCTTCATTGGCTCGACGCGCTCCCGTTGAGTGGCCCTACCGCTCCGCCGGCCCCACGGCCAGCACGACACCTTACGGCATCGCAGTCCAGAACGTCAACCGGTCGGCAGACCCATGAGGGCCGCGCCGGACAGTCCGCTCGCATGGGCCGCCCGTTCCGTCCTCGCCCTGTCAAGCCATTTGGAAATCTTACCCTGGAGTGATTCGTTGCGTCATTTC
>NZ_CEFZDU010000028.1:0-11704 GCF_979578155.1 Candidatus Nitrospira neuquenensis
TTACAAATGACGCAACGATCTGTCTCTCGGTAAGATTTTAGATGACTCAATACGAGATCGCGCCCCGGCTCTCCGCCTGTGATATGCTCTCGCCCCGAGGTGGGGATCCCGCCATCACCCTTCTATCTCAAGGAGGCCCATGCGCCGCGCGACGCGGACCGTGTTCCTGGCCGGTGTCCTGCTGGCCGCCTGCGAGACGGCGCACGAGCGGCTGATGGCCGAAAAATACCAGACCTACCCCGCCAACGTCCGGCATGCGATCGACCGCGGCTATGTCATGTACGGCATGAGCCAGGAGCAGGTGTTGCTGTCACGGGGCGAGCCGGTATGCAAGAGGACGATCACACACGACGGCCGGCCGGTGGAGGTCTGGCTGTTTCCGCCCGGCGGGGCGAACCCCTGCGAGACGGCCGAGTTTCGCGTCTACTTCGAAAACGGGCTGGTGTCCGGATGGCGGAGTCAACAGGACCAGCCGATTCGGCACCGGCCGCGTGGCGATGAGGGGGACGGCGCCAGGTAGGCGAACACCCTTCCGGCCGGCGACAGGGCGTCATCATCCCGGAAACGGCCTTAGGGCCCAGACCGACGGATCGAGAACCTGCCCGCAGCGAGACGATCCCCCGACCGGCATGGGAAAGGCGGAGGGTGGCTGGGGGACTAGGATTCGAACCTAGGTAGTCAGATCCAGAGTCTGACGTCCTACCACTAGACGATCCCCCAACCGTTCGTGAAGCCTAATATAACCGGCCTCGGGGAGTCAAGGCCGCGGGGCGCCGATCTGTGCGATCGCCCGCCTGAGCCGCGACACCGTCCGGTCCCGCCCGAGCAGGTCCATGACCTCGAAGATGCCCGGGCTGGCCGCCCGCCCGGTCAAGGCGACCCGCACCGGCTGAGCGAGCTGGCCCATCTTCAAACCCTGGGCCTCGACCAGCCCGTGGAAGACGCCTTCCAGCGAGGGTTTGTCGAAGGCCGGCAGGACCTCCAGTCGGGCCGCCAACGCCTCCAACAGAGGCGCGGCGGAGGGAGTCAAGTGCGTGCGGACCGCCGCTTCTTCCATCGCGACGGTCTCGGCCACGTAGGGCTCGGCTGCGGCCGCCATCTCCTCCAGCGTCTTCGCCCGTTCCCGCAGCGCGAGCACCAGCCGCTCCATCCAGTCCTCGCCCGCCGCCTTGACAGCGGGACCGAACCCGCGCCGGTCGAGAAACGGCGCCAGCAGCGCGGCGATCCGCTTGGGCTCGCTCTCCTTGATGTAGTGGGCGTTCATCCAGAGCAGCTTCTCCGGGTTGAAGACCGCCGACGACTTCTGCACGTGCTCGAACGAGAACTTCTCGATCAGCTCGGCCACGGAGAAGATCTCCTGGTCCCCGGACGACCAGCCCAGCCGGACGAGGTAGTTGAGCATGGCCTCGGGCAGGTAGCCCATGTCGCGGTAGGCGAGGATGGAGGTGGCCCCGTGCCGCTTCGAGAGCCTGGTCTTGTCCGCCCCCAGGATCATCGGCAGGTGGCCGAACCGAGGCACGGGAAAGCCCAGGGCCTGAAAAATCGGGATCTGCCGCGGCGTGTTGTTCAGATGGTCGTCGCCGCGGATGACGTGCGTGATCCGCATCAGCGCATCGTCCACGACGACCGAGAAGTTGTACGTGGGATAGCCGTTCGACCGCAGGATGATCAGGTCGTCGAGCACCTCGTTCTCGAAGACCACCTCGCCCTTGATCAGGTCCTCGACGACGGTCCGCCCCTCCGGCGAGGCCTTGAAGCGCAGCGCCGCTTCGCCGCCGGGGCTCGTGATCCCGCGCTCCCGGCAGCGGCCGTCGTATTTCTGCGGCAACCCCTTGGCGAGGGCCTCTTTCCGTCGGGCTTCCAGCTCGTCCGCCGCGCAGACGCACCAATAGGCCCGGCCCTGCTCGAAGAGTTTCATCGCGTGCTGCCGGTAGAGGTCTATCCGCTCGGTCTGCCGGTAGGGTCCCTCGTCCCAGTCCAAGCCGACCCAGCGCATCCCCTCGAGGATCGCCCGGATCGCCTCGTCCGTGGACCGCTCCCGGTCCGTGTCCTCGATGCGGAGGATGAACGTGCCCCGCTCGCGCCGTGCGAAGAGCCAGTTGAAGAGCGCCGTGCGGACCCCGCCGATGTGGAGGTAGCCCGTCGGGCTCGGGGCGAATCGGACTCGAACGTCGCTCATGGGTCGCAGGCCCGCATTCCGAGAGGAGATCAGACGCGGCAGGCTCTATAACATGCCGCCGGGTCCCTGTAAAGCACGCGCGGTCCCGTCACAGACCATGCCGCCTTTTACCGTCGGACCGCTTCTGCTATAGGTGGTCGGGCAGATGCCCGACGAGGAGACCGCCATGGGCGAGCCGGTCCAGGACGCGCGGGTCGTTTCGCTCCGCCGACTGACCCCCACGGTCCGCGAGCTGACGTTGCAGCCGCTGGACCGCCATATCCCCTTCAAGCCCGGGCAGTGGGTGTCGCTCCGCCTGCCCGTCGGAGCCCGCCCGCCGCTGGTGCGCGCCTATTCGATGGCGGAGCCGGAATCGGCGGACGGCCGCCTCGTGCTCGCGTTCGACGAGGTACCCGGCGGGCAGGGCTCGGGCTACCTGGCGGGCCTCGTGGAGGAGGATCGGGTTTCGTTGGCGGGGCCCTTCGGCAACTTCCTGCTTCCCGACCCCTCGCGCACGCCCCTCCTCTTCGCCGCGCGCTTCACCGGCATCGTGCCCGTCCGCTGCATGCTCCGGGCGCTCGCCGCCCGGCCGGCCGCATCGCCCGTGACGCTCGTCTACAGCATCCCCTCGCCCACGGAGTCCCTGTACGACGAGGAATTCCGCGCCCTGGCCCGACGCCACCCCTGGTTCCGGTACGAACCGCTGGTCGAGGCCGACGAACCCGACGAGGCGCCTCACCGACGGGTGGCGCGGATACTGGGAAGCCTGCTGGAGGACGGCGCCGCCCCCTTGGCGCTGGTCGCCGGCGTCCGGTCGTTCGTCAGACCGCTGCGGGCCTTCCTCGCGGAGCGGGGAGTGGAACGGGGGCGGGTGAGGCACGAAACCTACGACTAGCGGCCTGTGGTCAGTGCCCTTCCTTCACGAGATTCTTGTTGACGGCGGGGATCTCCACGCGCAGGTCGGTGCTGCCGTTCGGGACACATTGGCAGCCCAGCCGCGATTGGAGCGTGATGGCGGGCGCTTCCTCGAGCTGATCGTACTCGTCGTCCGTCCCTTCGTTGCAGGACTCCAACCCCTGCCGGACGATCACATGGCAGGTGGAGCAGGCGCAGACGCCGCCGCAGGCATGCTCCAACTCGATCCCCGCTCCCAGCGCGATGTCCAGGATGCTGCCGGGAAGCCCCGTCGGCCCATAGGGAATCTTCGCGGGGTCCACCTCCACCGCGGTCTCGGTCTTGTCGGGCGCGACGAAGGTGATGGTGTACGGCTTGGTCGGAAGCTCGACGTCCGATGGCTCGATATAGGGATTGCTGCCACCCATGCACGCCCCTCTCTTTCGTTGGCTCAGTAAGGCTGGTCCCCTTCGAGAATCCAGACTAGCCGGCGACTAGTCATCGCCACCAACCGATTGAAATCAATCTGAATCTCGGCTGTTGACTTGGATCCATGCTGATGTTACATTGTGTCCGACTGTTTCGATCGGCGATCATTTCGATCGGCGACTATTTTAATCGCCAAACAGGAGCGGGGTCAACCGTGCTTCGACTCTCCAAGAAGGCGGATTACGGGTTGATGGCACTGCAGTACATCGCCTCCGTCCAACCGGCCTTCGTGTCCACGCCACGGGTGGTCAACACCAAGGAGATTGCGGAGGAGTATAACATCCCGCTCGAGCTCCTGGCGAAAGTCCTGCAGACCCTGGCCAAGCACGGCATCGTCGAAAGCCAGAACGGCCCCAAGGGCGGCTACCTCCTGGCCCGGGAGGCCCGGTCCATTTCCATCGCGGAAGTCCTGGAGGCGATCGAGGGCCCCCTGGCCATCGCCGACTGCTATCACGAGAAGGAGGGCAACCCCTGCCTGCAGCAGGGGCTGTGCAACATCAGGACCCCCCTGCTCCGCGTCCAGGACAGCATCCAGCAACTGCTCAAGAACATGACCATCGAAGACATGCTGGGCGGCACGCCCCTGATCACCGTCCAGCCCATCACGGCCGCACAAGGAGTGGAGCGATGAAATTTCCGATTTTCATGGATCACCATTCCACCACCCCCATGGACCCGCGGGTCCTGGAGGCCATGCTGCCCTACTTCGTCGAGAAGTTCGGCAACGCCGCCAGCCGGAACCACGCCTTCGGCTGGGAGGCCGAGGAGGCGGTGGAGCAGGCGCGCAAGCAGATCGCCCGGCTGATCAACGCCGACCCCAAGGAGATCATCTTCACGAGCGGCGCGACCGAGTCCGACAACCTCGCCCTCAAGGGCGTGGCCGAGATGTACCGCGAGAAGGGCGACCACCTCATCACCTGCCTGACCGAGCACCGAGCGGTCCTCGACACGGCCAAGGCCCTGGAGACGAAGCGCGGCATGACCGTCACCTACCTGCCCGTGGGCAAGGACGGCATGGTGGACCCGGACGAGGTGAAGAAGGCCATCACCGACAAGACGATCCTGATCTCGATCATGCTCGCGAACAACGAGATCGGGACGATCCATCCGGTCAAGGAGATCGGCCGGATCGCCAAGGAGCGGGGCGTCCTGTTCCATTGCGACGCGACGCAGGGCGTGGGCAAGATCCCCGTGGACGTGCAGGAGCTGGGCATCGACCTGATGTCCTTCAGCGCCCACAAGATCTACGGCCCGAAGGGCGTCGGCGCCCTGTACGTCCGCAAGAAGGGCCCGCGCGTCCGTCTGGCCGCCCAGATGGACGGCGGCGGCCACGAGCGCGGGATGCGGTCGGGCACGCTGCCCGTTCCGCTCATCGTCGGCTTCGGCAAGGCGATGGAGCTGTGCGGCCAGGAGATGGCCGCGGAGTCGGTCCGGTTGGCGGCCCTGCGCGACCGGCTGAAGGACACGATCCTCAAGGCGCTCGACGAGGTCTACCTCAACGGGCACCCGACGCAGCGGCTGCCGCACAACCTGAACCTGTCCTTCGCCTACGTGGAGGGCGAGTCCCTGCTCATGGGCGTCAAGGAGATCGCGCTGTCGTCGGGCTCGGCCTGCACCTCGGCGACGCTGGAGCCGTCCTACGTGCTGCGCGCGCTGGGCGTCGGCTCGGATTTGGCGCACTCCTCGATCCGGTTCGGCCTGGGCCGATTCACGACGGAGGAGGAGGTGGACTACACCGCCAAGCGCATCATCGAGGTCGTCAACAAGCTGCGGGAGATGTCCCCGCTGTATGAGATGGCGAAGGAAGGCATCGACCTGAAGTCCGTCCAGTGGGCGGCGCATTAACCGCGAGGCATGAGACCGAGTCCCGAGTCGGCGGAGCAAGGAGGAGCGGACCATGGCGTACAGTGAGAAGGTCGTCGACCATTTCAACAACCCCCGGAACATGGGCAGCTTCAAGAAGGACGAGGAGGGCGTCGGCACCGGCATCGTCGGCGCGCCTGAGTGCGGCGACGTGATGAAGCTCCAGATCAAGGTCCAGGGCGACACGATCGTGGACGCCAAGTTCAAGACCTTCGGCTGCGGCTCGGCGATCGCGAGCTCGAGCCTGGCCACCGAATGGCTGAAGGGCAAGACGATCGACGAAGCCTACAAGATCAAGAACACCGACATCGTGCAGGAGCTGAACCTGCCGCCCGTGAAGATCCACTGCTCGGTCCTGGCCGAGGACGCGATCAAGGCGGCGCTGAACGACTACAAGAAGAAGGCCGGACAGGACCAGGCGCCGGCCGAGCCCGCGAAGTGACGCGGGCCCGAGTGGATTCCTCAAAGGAGCGACGCATGAGCACGGACACGACCCCGACCACCCCGATCGTGACGCTCACCGAGAGCGCGGTGAAGGAAGTCAAGCGGCTGATGAACGTCCAGGGGCTCACCGAGGGCGGCCTGCGGCTGGGCGTCAAGGGCGGCGGCTGCTCGGGCCTGAGCTACACGATCAACTTCGACGAGAAGATCGGGCAGTTCGACACGGTCTACGAGGTCGAGGGGATCAAGATCATCGTGGACGCCAAGAGCGCGATCTACCTGCAGGGCACCCAGTTGGACTTCCAGAAGGACCTGATGGCGGGCACGTTCAAGTTCGTCAACCCGAACGCGCAGAAGACCTGCGGGTGCGGGGAATCGTTCTCGGCCTGATCCCGGGCCGTCCTCATCAACAACCGTGAGCGACCGGGGCCTGGCGGCGGCCAGGCCCGTGGTCCGATCGCCTCCGGAGCGTGAGCCAATGGACGCGACACCGAAGACTTCTTCCGCGCGCACCGAGCTGACCATGGCGCGCAGCATGTGCTGGCACTGCCAGTCCGAGGTCCACGGGGAGTACCTGTGCGACCGCTGCGTCAAGGTCCAGCCGCTCTCGAAGGAGATGGACTACTTCTCCTGCCTGGGGCTTCCGCGCCGCCTGACCATCGACCAGGCCGCCCTGGAGGCCAAGTTCTACCAGCTCAGCCGGACGTTCCACCCGGACTTCTTCCACGGCAAGAGCGAGCCCGAGCAGGCGATCGCGCTCGGCAACTCCGCCCTCCTCAACACCGCCTACCGGACGCTCAAGGACCCGGTCAAGCGGGCGGAATATCTGGTCAGCCTCGAAGCCGGCTCCTGCAAGGACATCCGCACCGTGCCGCCCGCCGACCTGTTCGAGCAGATCCTGGCCCTGCAGGAGGACCTCGAGGAGTTCAAGGCGGCCTCCGCCGGCGAGGCCTGCGAGGGCCTGGAGGACCGGCGCGCGCGGCTCCGGCAAGACCGCGAGGCGCTGGAGCTCCGGCAGCAGGAGATGGACCGGCGGCTGGCGGAGCTGTTCGCGGCCTGGGACCGGCTGCAGGACCGGCCGGACGCCCCGGCTTCCGAGAAGGCGGCCGTGCTCCAAGAGCTGCGCGAGCTGCTCTCCAACCGCACCTACCTGCGCAACATCGTCGCCGACCTCGTCGGCACCCTGGGCTGAGGGAAGGGAGCGACCGACCGTCATGGCTCGCATCGTCGGCATCGATCTCGGCACGACCAACTCGTTGATCGCCTACATGGACGGCGGACGTCCCACGGTCATTCCCGGGCGGAACGGGCGGACCCTGGTGCCCTCCGTCGTCGCGCTCACCGACAACGGCCTCATCGTCGGGGACCCGGCCAAGGAGTATCTCGTCCGCGACCCGGCCCGCACCATCTATTCGGTCAAGCGGTTCATGGGCAAGGGCCTGGCCGACGTGACCGAGGAGCTGCGGTATTTCCCCTACCGGCTCCAGGAGCAGGGCGGCGTCATCCGGATCACGATCGGCGAGAAGACCTACTCCCCGCCGCAGGTCTCCGCCATGATCCTCAAGGAGCTCAAAAGCCGGGCCGAGGCTCACCTGGGCGAGGAGATCACCAAGGCGGTCATCACCGTCCCCGCCTACTTCAACGACAGCCAGCGGCAGGCGACGAAAGACGCGGGCCTGATCGCGGGGCTGGAGGTCCTCCGCATCATCAACGAGCCCACCGCGGCCTCGCTCGCCTACGGGCTCCAGCGGCGCACGCAGGGCCTCATCGCGGTCTATGACCTGGGGGGCGGCACCTTCGACATCTCGATCCTCAAGCTCAAGGACGGGATCTTCGAGGTGCTCTCCACGAACGGCAACACGCACCTCGGCGGCGACGACTTCGACCGCACGGTGGCGGACCTGCTCCTGACGGAGGTCCGCGAGCGGCACGGTCTCGACCTGGCCGCGTACCCGGACGCCATGCAGGCGCTGCGCCTGGAGGCCGAGCGGGCGAAGATCCGCCTCTCGGATGAGCTGAAGACCGACGTGGAGATTCCGCTGCCGGACGGCCGGGGCGTGTTCCGGCGCACGGTGACCCGCGACGAGCTGGACGCGCTCGTGGCCGACCTCGTCGAGCAGACGCTCGGGCCCTGCCGCCTCGCCATCAAGGACGCGGGGGTCACGACCTCGGACATCGACGAGGTCGTGCTCGTGGGCGGCTCGACCCGCATGCCGCTCGTCCGCCGCCGCGTCGAGGAGCTGTTCGGCAAACGCCCGCACAGCGAGCTGAACCCCGACGAGGTAGTCGCGTTGGGCGCGGCCGTGCAGGCCGACATCCTGAGCGGCGGCACGCAGGACATGCTGCTCCTGGACGTCACCCCGCTCTCCCTCGGCATCGAGACCATGGGCGGCGTGATGAGCACGCTCATCCGGCGCAACACGACGATCCCGGCGAGCGCCAAGGAGATGTTCACCACCTACGTGGACGGCCAGACCTCCGTGGACATCCACATCCTCCAGGGCGAGCGCGAGCTGGCCCGGGACAACCGCAGCCTGGCCCGGTTCCAGCTCAAGGTCCCCCCGCTCCCGGCCGGCGTGCCGCGCGTCGAGGTCACCTTCCTGATCGACGCGAACGGCATCCTGAACGTGACGGCCCGCGACGTGCGGACCGGTCAGAGCCAGTCCATCGCGGTGAAGCCCTCCTACGGGCTGTCGGACGAGGAAGTCGAGCGGATGATCACCGAGTCGTTCACCTTCGCCGCGCAGGACTTGAAGGCCCGGCAGCTCATCGAGGCCCGGACCGAGGCCGACGCAATCCTGCGCGCGACCGAGAAGGCGCTGGGACAGGGCGGCCACCTGGTCGGCGAGGGGGAGCGGGCGGCGATCACGGCCGCCGTGGCCGCGCTGGAGCAGGCCAAGGCGGGCGAGGACCACAAGGCCGTCCGCGCCCGCATCGCGGACCTCGAGCAGGCGACCCACCACCTGGCCGAGGTGCTGATGGACACCTCCCTCAAGGAGGCGCTCCAGAACAAGAAGCTGTCGGAGCTGCCGTGAGCCGCCCTTGGCGAGGCGCCTCCGGCGCGACGCGTCACGAGCGGCGAATCATGAGGAGCCGGCGATGGATTTGACGTGGCAGGATGCCGAGGAGATCGCGATCAAGCTGGTCGAGGCGCACCCGGACGTGGATCCCTTGACGGTCCGGTTCACGGACCTGCACCGGTGGGTCTGCGCCCTGCCGGGGTTCGTGGACGACCCGAAGAAATCCAACGAGAAGACCCTCGAGGCCATTCAGATGGCCTGGCACGAGGAGTTCCAGGACGCGCGGTCCTGAGGCCGAAGGCCTACGACCCACCACCGCCGCCCGCCGCCGGCTCCTGGTCCAGCTTGTAGAAGTCCGCGGGCGCGATCCGCTGCGGCGCCGTCTCCGTCGGCTCCGTTCCCTTGGCGAACAGCTCCACCTGCCCTGCCCCGCTTTGCTCCGGCGCGAGCAGGCCGCTGGCCGGATCCACCTTCACGAAGGTGATGTCCTCCGGGATCTCGAAGGGCATCACCGGCAGGCCCTTGAGCGCCTCCGTCATGAAGTCCACCCACAGGGGCAGGGCCGCGTGGGCGCCCGACTCGGTCTCGCCCAGCGTGCGCAGGTCGTCGAAGCCCACCCAGACCCCCGCGACGAGGTTCGGCGTGTAGCCCATGAACCAGGCATCCGTGTAGTCGTTGGTCGTGCCGGTCTTGCCGGCGACCGGCCGGTCGATGGACTTGGCGAGCTGCCCCGTCCCCCGCTGAATCACGTCCTCCAGCATGTTGGTGATCAGGTAGGCGGTCTCCCGGGAGATGACCTGGCGCGGCTCGAACAGCGTCTGCTCGAGGACCTCGCCGGCGGAGCTCTGCACGCGGGCGACGGCGTAGGGCTCCAGCCGAAGCCCCTGGTTCGCGAAGACGCCGTAGGCCGAGGTGAGCTCCATCAGGGTGACGCTGGAGGAGCCGAGGGCCAGCGAGAGGTCCTGGTTCAGGGGACTCATGATCCCGAGCGTCTGCGCGAACTCCACCACCTTGCGCACGCCGATCCGCTCCAGCAGCCGGACGGTCGCGAGGTTGCGCGAGTGGATCAGGGCCTCGCGCAGGCTGATGGGGCCGAAGAATTTCTTCTCGTAGTTCTCCGGCTTCCAGGTCTTCTCCGGGTCCTCCTGCTCGTAGACGACCGGCGCGTCCACCACGACGGTCGCGGGGCTCAGCCCTTCGTTGATCGCCGTGGCGTAGATGATCGGCTTGAACGCGGAGCCGGGCTGCCGGTGGGCGAGGACGGTCCGGTTGTATTCGCTGCGCCCGAAGTCGTAGCCCCCGACCATCGCGCGGATCGAGCCGGTCCGCGGGTCGAGGGCCAGCAGGCCGCCCTCCACGATCGGCGTCTGATCGAGCAGCCAGTGGACCGTGTCGCCCTCCACCTTCTTGACGGACACCTCGATCTCGTCGCCCGGCTTGAGGAGCTGCTTGACGTTGGCGACCGTGACCACGTCCTTGACGTCCCGTCCCTTGAGGCGCCGGCGCGCCCAGGCCATGTCATCGAACGAGAGCCGCCCGACCGTCGCGCCGGCCTGGACCAGGACGTGGTCCTTGCCGATCTTGACCACCACACCCCGCAGCAGATCCCCCGGCTTCAACGCCGGGGCCGGCAGGCCCGCCGCGGGCAGGGCCGCCGCCGCGAGCGTCGCCGGGTCCCGACGCCCCAGCGGCCCGCGCCAGCCCTGCCGCTTGTCGAGCTGATGGAGGTGCTTGCGCAGCGCGGCTTCCGCCGCCCGCTGCATCGGTACGTTGAGCGTCGTGAAGACCTCCAGCCCGCCCTTGTACACCATCGCCTCGCCGTACTGGGCGACCAGGTACTGGCGGACGTACTCGACGAAGTAGGGCGCGACCTGCTCCGACCCCGGATGACGGAACGCGAGCGCGACCGCGGCGGCCTGCTCGCGCTGCTCGGGGGTGATGAACCGAGCCTCCTCCATCCGGGCCAGGACGTGCTCCTGCCGCTTCTTCGCCCGCTCCAGGTTCTTATAGGGCGAGTAGTTGTTGGGGGACTTGGGCAGGCCGGCCAGGAACGCCGCCTCCGGCAGCGTCAGATCGGCGAGGTTCTTTCCGAAGTAGGTCTGGGCCGCCGCCGCGACGCCGTAGGCGCCCTGCCCGAAGTAGATCTGGTTCAGGTACATCTCCAGGATCTGCGCCTTGGTCAGGATCAGCTCCATCTGGTAGGCGAGGATCAGCTCCCGCGCCTTGCGCCCGTAGGTCCGCTCGGGGGACAGGAACAGCGAGCGCGCGAGCTGCTGGGTGATCGTGCTCGCCCCCTCGACCTTCCCGCCGCGCCGTAGGTTGGTCCAGAAGGCGCGCACGATGCCGATCACGTCCAGCCCCGGATGCTCGAAGAACCGCGCGTCCTCCACCGCGATCACGGCGTTGACCAGGTCCTGCGGGATGTCGGCGAGCGGGGTGAGGATCCGGCGCTCCACGTAGAACTGCCCGATGACCTGCCCGTCGTCGGAATAGACGCGGCTCACGAGGCTGGGCTGGTACTCCTGGAGCGAGTCGAGCGCGGGCAGGTCGAGCGAGACGTACCAGAGCGTGCCGCCCGCGGCGGCGGCGAGGACGGTCAGGAGCGCGAGGGCGAGCAGGAGCCGCCGGAGCCACCGGCGCGGGCGGCGCCGCGGAGGCCTCTCCGAAAAGCGGTCGCCGGGATGGAACGGCATAGGTGTAGGGCTCCAGGGGGACCGGAGGCGCCGGCGGGGCGATCGGCCCACCTTACAATGCGGGGCCTCAAAACTCAAGCGCGCCGCCCCGCGCCCTGTCAAGCCATTTGGAAATCTTACCCTGGAGTGATTCGTTGCGTCATTTC
>NZ_CEFZDU010000029.1:0-6663 GCF_979578155.1 Candidatus Nitrospira neuquenensis
TCTTGCCCCAGGAGGTGTTCAGCTTGCAGAACCGCATGTCGGAGAGGTCGATGTCCGAGGCCTGGGCCCCGCACCAGAAGGGCTGCGAGGGGTTCTGGTCACCGTGCCAGGTGTAGTTCGACCAGTAGCGGCCGCCCTGCGCCAGGTTCGGGCCCACCTTGCGGATCCAGGCATCCAGCAGCGTATCGATGCCGCCGTTGAACCGGGTGTTCATCATCTTGCCGACGATGCCCAGCACCGGCATGCCCGCGCGATGCTTGAAGCAGCGCGTGCCCGCGCCCTTCATCATCTCGATCATCTCCGGCGGATAGCCCTGCTCCCGCAGCCGCCGCGCCCCCGCCTCCCCGCTGTACCGCGTCGCGATGACGATCCAGGCCTTGGCGACGTAGGTGAAGGCCGTGTCCCACGACACCCGCATCATGTCGTCCAGCATCCGGGCGTCGAACTTGTACTTGCGCTTCGTCTCCGGGGTCAGCTCCGGCGCGCCGTCGTCCATCCACTGCTTCCAGCCCCGGCGCATCAGGGGGCCCTTCAGCCGGTAGGGACCGTACACCCGTCGATGGAAGGTGTAGCCCTTCAGGCACATGCGCGGGTTGTGGGCGAAGGTCCCGCGGTTGCCGTAGAGGTCCTCGTAGGTCTGGTGGTCGTAGTTCTGCTCGACGCGCATCACGACGCCGTTGCGCACGAAGGCGCGGACGCGGCAGCCGTGCGTGTCGTTGGGGGAGCAGCAGAACGTGAAGGAGGAGTCGTACCGGTACTGGTCGTGGTAGACCCGCTCCCAGGACCGGTCGGGGTACTCGCCGAGGGGGTTGCCCACCTCGATGACCGGCTGCAGCGCCGTCAAGGCCAGCGCCCGGTCCGCGATCGCGGCCGCCGCGACCGTCCCCGCCGTGACTTTCAAAAACTGCCGTCGTGAGAGATACATAATGACCTCCTCGCTCTAAACTCGTTCACCGACTGTCTGGCTGGAACCGAAACCGGCTTCACCTCCCCTCCCGCGGTTAAATGGTTGAACTGCCGCAAAAAGCACCGATCACCCAGCAAGTTCATTGCCATTGGGAGCGTCGGCGAGGTCGAGCTCGGCATGACGGTCATAACCTCTTGAAACGCATCGCGTTTGATTCGTGCGAGGGCCGAGAATGCCCGCTGGTGTGAGGATCAGATCGGCAAGAAGCCGAATAGACTTCTATGCGACCTCCCGCAATTCGCTTAATTTAGTTAGCGAAATCAATTGGTTGTCATCCGCATATTTTGATGTGTCTGTCGTCAAGGCCGACCGGTGGTGGACCCAGCCGATGGAGAGGGGCCAAACAGAGGGCTTTAGACTGCCGGATCGTTACCGATGGGAAACGGTCGCAGGGGGAAGCCGGTCAAGGTCGGGATGGAACGATGGTGCTGCGTCACCGAAGGGAAATGGTCGCTCGGGGAGCTTACTTGCCTTCGCCGAGGTATCGCTTCACGAGCAGGGAGAAGTGCTGCCGTGGAATCCCGCTGTCTTCCGCTGCCTTGGTGATGCTCCCGCCGTGCGAAGCCAGCTTCGCGCGAAGGTACCCGGCGATGAACTCTGCCAAGGCCTTCCGTTTCGCCTCCATGTACGGCAGTGTCGCGTAGGCCGACGGCCCGTCGGCGGCGCGGGGGGCGTTCACCGCCGGCAGCAGCGCGCGCACGTCGTCACGCGTGATCCGTCCGTCCACCGTGAGCATCACGGCGCGCTCGATGATGTTCCGGAGCTCCCGGACGTTGCCCGGCCAGCGGTAGCCGACCAGCTCCGTCACGGCCGGGGCGTCGAGGCGGCAGGCGGGCTTCCCCATCTCCCGTCCCAGGCGCGCCAAGAGCTGCCTGGCGATGACCGGAATGTCCTCGATCCGCTCCCGCAGGGGCGGCACGTGGATCTGCACCACCGCGAGCCGGTAGTAGAGATCCTTGCGGAACGTGCCGGCGCGCACCTTTTCCTCCAAGTCCTGGTTGGTGGCCGCGATGAACCGCATGTCCACCCGCTTGACCCGGGTCCCGCCGACCGGCCGCACCTCGCCGTCTTCCAGGACGCGAAGCAGCTTGGCCTGGAGCACCAACGGCAGGTCACCGATCTCGTCCAGGAACACGGTCCCCCCGTTGGCGAGCTCGATCAAGCCGGGTTTGTCCGCGATCGCCCCCGTGAACGCTCCGCGCACATGGCCGAACAGCTCGCTCTCGACCATGCCTTCGGGCACGGTGGTGCAGTCGATGACCTGGTACGGCTTGTCTCGCTCCCGGCTCTGCTCGTGGATCGCCCGTGCGATCACGCCCTTCCCCGTCCCGGTCTCGCCCGTGATCAGCACCGTGGACCGGCTCTGCGCGGCCTCCCGCACCCGACGGACGATGCCGTCGAACGCCGGGCTGGCTCCGACCAGGGTGGCCGGCTGATGGCCGTGGCGCGCGCTGCGCTCAAACGCGGTGCTCCGCCGCAAGACCTCCGAGATACGAATCGCCCGGTGCAGGCGCATGCCGAGGTCCAGAGCGTTGACCGGCTTCACGACGTAGTCGTAGGCTCCTCGCCGCATCGCGTCCACCGCCGTCGGCACCCCGTTCATCCGGGTGACGATCAGCACCGGCAGGTTGCGGTCGATCTCCTGGATGCGGCTCACGAGGTCCAGCCCGTCCATGCCGGGCAGCATCATGTCCGTCAGGACCAGGTCCACCGGCCGGTCGGCCAGGAACTGCAACGCGCCCTCGGCCGTCGCCCGCACTTCCACCCGCACTTCGGCCTCGGCCGCCTTGAGTTCCGCCTTCTCGATCGCGTGGAGAAGCAGCTCCGTGTCCGTCGGATCGTCCTCGACGACCAGGATGGTGAACGGCGCCTTCGCCGTGCCGATGAGGCCGATGGAGTCGGTCGTGCGCGCGGCCATCTTCACGCTCCCTCCGCCGCCGGACCGGCGTGGCGGCCGGCCGTCGTCGCTTCCACGCGGCCGGCCCCGTCCGCCACCGGCAGCTCGCCCAGCGCCGGCAGCGTGAACCGGACCACGCACCCGCCGCCCTCCGCCGAGTCGATCCAGACCTGCCCGCCGTACAACTCGACGATCCGCTTCACGATCGCCAGGCCGATGCCGCTCCCCTTGGCCGACGGCTGCAGGCGGACGAACGGCTGAAACACCCGTTCCCGGTGCTCCGGCGGAATGCCAGGCCCGTTGTCGGCCACGGCGAAATGCACCCGGTCTTCCCGTCGAACCGCCTCGATCGCGATGACGGGCGTCGGCCGCCCGATGCAGAACTTCAGCGCGTTGGACAGGAGGTTGTCGAGCACCTGGCGGAGATAGGCCCGATGGCAGGCCACGAGCGGCAGCCCCGGCGACACCTCCACCCGCACCCGCCGACGCTCCAGTTCGCCCGCCCACGCCTTCAGCACATCGTCCAGGACCGGCGCCGGGTCGACCGCTTCGACGGCCTCGTGCCGCCCGCCGACGCGGGCGACGGTCAGGATGTTCTCGACGCGCTCGATCAGGTCCCGTCCGTTCTGGGCGAGCAACGCGAGCCACTTCCCCGCCTTGGGATCGAGCTGAGCCCCGTACTCGCTCATCAACAACGACGCCAACTCCTCCATGCGCTCGCCCGGGGCCTTGAGGTCGTGGGCCAGCGTCTCGGCCAGGTGCTCGAGTTGCCGGAGGCGCGCTTCCAGCCCCCGCTCCTTCGCCTGCTCGGCCTCGTACAGCCGCGCGTTGGCGATGGCGATGGCCGCCTCCTCCGCAAACCCCTTGGCCAGGCGAAGATTCCATCGGTCGCGCGCGATCCTCCCCGCCCGCAGCAGGACGAGCACCCCGAACGGGGCGCCCTGCGCGAGCAGGGGAATCGACAACATGCTCTCCCCCATCAGATTCCGGCGCATCACCTCGGGGCGGGCGTCGCCGCGGAGGTCCTCGCCGAACGCGGGCTCGCCCGTCTCGTAGGCCCGCACCGACACCGGGAATTCTTCCCACAGCATGACGGTCTTGTGAAGCCGGTCGTTCCACTCGCCGGAGGCGGCCTCGACGATCCAGCAGCCCATGCGCTCGCTGCGCGACATGACCAGGCAGACATCCACCTGCAGCAGCTCGGCGGCGCGGTCCACGATCCGGCGCAGCACGCCGTCGAGCCCGTCCGGCCCGATCGTGTTGATGGCGTGGCCGATGGCGCTGATCGTCTCCAGCTCCTGGATCTGCCGCTGGATGCGAAGCGCCATCTCCCCGTAGGAACGAGCGAGCTGTCCGATCTCGTCGGAAGATTGGATCGCCGGGGGAACGACGCCCGCCTCCCCCTGTCCCCAGGCCGTCACCGACGCCTTGAGGAGCGAGAGGGGACCCGTGATCGAGCGGGTGAGGAGGCGGGAGCCGACGAGGCCGAGCGCCAGGCCCCCGATCACCGCGAAGACCAGCCCCCAGTAGGCCAGCCGGGCGAGCCGGGCTTCCTCGGCCTCGTAGGCCTTGGCGCGCGCACGGAGCCGATCCTCGATCTCCCGCAGTTCGTCGCGCGCCCGGTCGGCGAGCAGGATGCCCTGGCCCGACCTCACGTAGTCCAGCACCGGCTGGACCTGTCCCCGGCGGAACCGCTCGATCAGACGATGCTTCGACTCCAGCAGCTCCGTCAGCCGTCCCTGCGCCCCGCGGATATCCTCCGTCAGCGCCTCATCGCCCGCCACGAGATCCAGGATCCGGCGCGTCGTCGGCCCGAGCTTCGCCTCCGCCTCGACCAGCGGGGGTAGAAATTTGTCGTCCCGCGTGAGCAGATACCCGCGGAACGCCGTCTCCATGTCCACGGACAGACGGCGCAGCACGTTGACCTGCTCGCTCGCGAGGACGGTCTGGTGGTGCTGTTGCTGGAGGGAGACCAGATGATCAATCAGCGCGAAGTGGGCGACGAGCGCACCTACCAGCGGGAGGAAGACGACCAGGAGGATCGTCCAGACCTTCTGCCGAACTTGCAGCCGGTTCCACCACGTGCGGATCGGTTGGCTCACGGTCGCTCCGTCCACGGCGTCGGCGTTCCGCGGAAGCGACGCGAGGCTCCGGCCCATGGCGAGGACCGGGTCGGCCGCCCTCATCGCGACACCCGCGGTTGGGCGTGATCCTAACGACCCTCCTGGGGGCTGTCAAGCGAGGCGGAGCGGCGGGGGACCGAGACCGGCGATGGACTTCGCTAGCGCTCCGCCCACCAGAAAAAGACGATCGCCATGCGTTTCGAGGCCAGTTCGTAGGCGGAGCCGAAGTACGCGGTGGCCGAGTGCACGATGTCGGAGCGATACACGAGGAGCCGGTTGAACTCGTAGGGCACTTCCACCTCTTCCTGCCACTGCCCCGGCTCCATCTCCCTGAGACCCGGGATCTGGCTGATGCTGTCGTAGTCGGGTGGACAGACATTGCCCCCCAACCTTCCGTCGGGAAGCTTCAAGCGATAGAAGGAGGTGCCGCAGTGCACCGTGGGCGGATAGGGATGCAGGTAGAGGACGCCGGCGTGGGTGCACAGCTTGGCCGAATCCACGTGGGGACGGGCCACGCCCTCGCCTCCGCCGACCAACTGGACCCAGTTGTTCGCGGTCATACCCGTCCCCGGGTCCGGCACGACGCCGAGCCGTCGCACGCCGAGCAGCGACGCGACCCGCCCTTCCAAGGCCGCCAGCTCATGGGGCGTGAGCGCATCCGGCGCCCGCATCCCCGGCCACGCCTCCGCACGCCAGGGTGAGCCGAGCAGCCAGGTCGGTTTCGTCACGCACCGTTGCGCGACCCCGAAGGGGTCGTCCAACGCCCCGTCGAGGATCCAATATTCCCGACCACGCACCGGCTCCCGGTACAGAAGCGGATCCGTCCGCGGTGCATCGCCCCCGCACGTCTCCTGCGGCATGACCTCAAGCCTTCCCGTCCGGCCCCTCAGGAAGAGCCGGGCCTGGCGTGACGGCGGCCGCCCCCGCGCCGGCCTGTTCCCGCGAGCCGACGACCAGGTTCAGCAGCGCCAGCAGCAGGCTCCCGATCAGCAGCGCGGTGCTGATCTCGCGGATGATCACCGCGCCCTCGTCCTGCATCCCCTTCCCCACGTCCGCGACGGTCTCCAGGAGGCGGTCCAGGGCCATGCTGACGGCCACGATCCTGGCGCCCGCCGCGTCCCGCACGTGCAGCGCCAGCTTGCTCCGAATGGCCGCCGCCTCCTGCGGCGCGGCGGCGGCCCATCGTGCGCGGAGCAGGGTGATCGTCTCGTCGGCCGCCGCAAAGTAGGCGTCCAGGCTCGTCCGCAACGCCTCCAGGGCCTTCCGCTCCTTGGGCGTCTGCAACCCGACCCCCGCGCCCGCCGCATGGTAACGCTCCACCGCGGCCTTGATCCGCTCCCGCTGCTCGGGCAGCGCGGCGAGGATCCGCTCCGCATCCGGCCGGCTACCCGCCTCCACGGCGCGGATGATGCTGGTCCGGTAGCGCATCACGTCCCCGGAGATGTGCGCGAGGTCGGTCGCCGCGATCGTATAGTCCGCGTAGAGCATCCGCAGGTCGCGGTCCACCCGGTCCAGCAGGCCGGCCGTCACCAGCCCGAGCCCGACGATCAGGGCACTGACCAGCACCCGCCCCCCGGACGGCCAGCCCACCCTTCCATCGCCTCGCATGGACCCGCTCCGTAAAAGACGGGGGCAGGAGCGCATCGGCACTCCTGCCCCCGTACGCGCCGTCATCC
>NZ_CEFZDU010000030.1:0-5705 GCF_979578155.1 Candidatus Nitrospira neuquenensis
GGGGGGGGGCGGCCGGCTGTCTGGGCGGCGGCGCTCGTTCTGGCGACGGCGGCGGTCGCGGCGGCGGACTCGGCGCCGGAGGGATTCGGGCCGTTCTCCGTCCGCAACTTCCAACCCTTCCAGCTCCTCGTGCTCGGCATGCCGGGGGACCGGGCCGCGGTGATGCCGAAGGGGGCGCTGGACATCCGGGTCGAGCTGGCCCAGACCGCCAGCATCTTCGACAGCAACACGCCGCCCGTGAACGCGGTCGTGAAGTTCGAGCAGCTCCGCTCGGGGCTGTTTCTCCGCTACGGCCTGGCCGAGCGGCTGGAGGTCGGGCTGGAGATCCCGGCCCTCTACCGCTGGCAGGGGTTCGGCAACGGCGCGATCAAGGCGGTCGAGGGGATCACGAGCGGGGTCGCGCCGGCGCGCAAGAGTCTCCAGAGCACGCCCTACGCCTACAGCGTGACCAAGAACGGGCAGACGCTCTTCAGCGGGCCGGACGGGGCGCTCGGGCTCGGCGATACCACGATCAGCGCGAAATACCAGGTCGTGAAAGAAACGTCGCTGCTGCCGGCCGTGTCGGTCCGCGGCGCGATCAAGGTGCCGACGGGAGACGCGGGCGAGTTCTTCGGGAGCGGCCATCCGGACTTCGGTCTGGGCGTCGCGCTGGAGAAGAGGCTGGCCCCGCACTGGATCGTCCATCAGAACCTCAACGGCATCTTCCCCACCGGCACGATCTCCGGCCTGACGCTCCAGCCCGGCCTCTCCTCGATCACGGCGGTCGAGTATCTCTGGTCGCGGGCCCTGTCCCTCACGGCGCAGTTCGATTACTACTCCAGCTTCTATCGGAACGCCGGCTCGCCGGTCCTGGACAAGGGCGTGACCGAGGCCACGGTGGGGTTCAGCTACCTGCTGCGGCCGACCCTGCTCTGGCAGATGTACGCGGTCGAAAACCTGGACTTCATCACGGGCAGCGCCGCCGACTTCACGCTGGCGACGGTGGTGACGTACCGCTTCGGGCACTGACCCCCGGGTAGGGTGAAACGCTTGACTATGGCCGGATGATGTGGGAGACTGCCGGGCATCCTGCGATGCGACCGCCAGGCTCCGCGGGCGCTCCCCCGGCGCCCCGCGCACCCGACCGTCGGCGGTCTCCCATAACCGTACAGAGGCGAACCCCATGGCTTTGCTGAAGCAGATTCACAGTCCCTTGGACCTGAAGCGGCTGACGCCGGAGGACCTGCCGGCGCTGTCCGCCGAAATCCGCGAGCAGATCATCTCCGTCGTGTCCGACGTCGGGGGCCATCTGGCGTCCAACCTGGGCGTGGTGGAGCTGACGGTGGCCCTCCACTACCTGCTCGACACGCCCAAGGACCTGATCGTCTGGGACACGAGCAACCAGGCCTATACCCACAAGCTGCTCACCGGCCGCCGCGAGCAGTTCCACACGCTCCGGCAGTACGGCGGGCTGAGCGGGTTCTGTAAGCGCGAAGAAAGCGTCTTCGACACCTTCAACGCGGGCCACGCCGGCACCGGCGTCTCCGCCGCGCTCGGCATGGTGGAGGCCCGGGAGCAGCTCGGGCAGACGCACAAGGTCGTCTGCGTGGTCGGCGACGGGGCGCTCACGGCCGGGATGACGCTGGAGGGGCTGCACCACGCCGGCGGGCTGGGCAAGGACTTCCTGGTGGTCCTCAACGACAACCAGATGTCCATCTCCAAGAACGTGGGCGCGATCTCGGCCTACCTGAGCCGCACCTTCACCGGCGAGTTCTACACGCGGGTCAAGGAGGAGACCGGCCAGTTCCTGCGGGCCATCCCGCAGATCGGCCGGGAGGTCGAGAAGATCGCGAGGAAGGCGCAGGAGCTGGCCAAGGGCCTGATCCTGCCGGGTCTGCTGTTCGAGGAGCTGGGGTTCCGGTACGTGGGGCCGATCGACGGGCACCGCTTCGACCACCTGCTGCCCACGCTGGAGAACGTGCTCAGGCTCAAGGGCCCGACCCTCCTCCACGTCATCACGAAGAAGGGGCTGGGCTACGAGCCGGCCGTCATGAACCCGGTCTGGTTCCACGCCTGCCCGCCCTTCGTGCGCGCGACGGGCGAGCCGGCGAAGAAGCCCTCGCGCCCCTCCTACACGACGCTCGCGGTCAACGCGCTGGTGGGGCTGGCGCGCGCGGATCGGCGCATCGTCGCCGTCACGGCGGCCATGTGCGAGGGGACGGGGCTCACGGCCTTCGAGAAGGAGTTTCCCGACCGGCTCTACGACGTCGGCATCGCCGAGCAGCACGCGGTCACCTTCGCCGCGGGGCTGGCCGCCCGGGGGCTCCGGCCCGTCGTGGCCATGTACTCGACGTTCCTGCAGCGGGCCTACGACCAGGTCGTGCACGACGTGGCGACCCAGAACCTGCCGGTCACCTTCTGCATCGACCGCGGGGGCCTCGTGGCGGAGGACGGGACGACGCACCACGGCGCCTTCGACTACGCCTACCTGCGCCATGTCCCCAACATGGTCGTGATGGCGCCCAAGGACGAGAACGAGCTGCAGCACATGGTCAAGACCTGCCTGGCCTACGAGGGGCCGGCCGCGGTCCGCTATCCGCGCGGCACCAGCCTCGGCGTGCCGATGGACCCGGCGCCGGTCGCTCTGCCGCTCGGCAAGGGCGAGCTGCTCCGGGACGGCACGGACGTGGCCCTGGTGGCCGTCGGCGTGACGGTCTGGGAAGCGATGGCGGCGGCCGAACGGCTGGCGGCGGAGGGCGTCTCCTGCGCGGTCGTCAACGCGCGCTTCGTCAAGCCGCTCGACGCGGACCTGATCGAGCGGGTGGCGCGCCGGGTGCGCGGCCTCGTGACGGTCGAGGAGGGGAGCCGCATGGGCGGCTTCGGCTCCGCCGTCCTGGAATGCCTGTCCGACCGGGGCGTCGTCGGCCTGCCGACCAGGCTCATCGGGCTGCCGGACCGGTACATCGAGCAGGGTCCGCAGGACCTCCTGCGGGAAAAGTACGGGCTCACGGCCGAGGGGATCTACGAGGCGGCGAAGGCGCTGCTCGCCGGCGCGGCCGCCGAGAGCCTCCGGGAGGCGCGGGCGCTCGCCGGCTGGTCGGCGCGGCGGGAGCGCCGCGCCGACGACCAGGGGAGTTGAGGGGGCGAGGCGGAGCGGCCATGTACATCACCAGGCGCAAGACGAGGCAGATCACGGTCGGGTCCGTCAAGATCGGCGGCGACGCGCCGATCTCCGTCCAGTCCATGTGCTCGACCGACACGCGGGACGTCGCCGCGACGATCGAGCAGATTCGGCGGCTGGAGGAGGCGGGCTGCGAGCTGATCCGGGTCGCGGTCCCGGACGCGGAGGCCGCGGCGGCGCTGCCGAAGATCAAGGCCGCCATGACCGTCCCGCTCATCGCGGACATCCACTTCGACCACCGGCTCGCGCTCAAGGCCGCCGAGGTCGTGGACTGCGTCCGGATCAACCCGGGCAACATCGGCGCCTGGTGGAAGGTGACCGAGGTCATCAAGGCGGTGACCGACCGGGGCATCCCCCTGCGCGTCGGCGTGAACGGCGGGTCCCTGGAGCGCGACCTGCTGGAGAAGTACGGCTACCCCACGGCCGAGGCGCTGGCCGAGTCCGCCCTGAACGCCGTCCATGCGCTGGAGGACGTCGGCTTCACCAACATGAAGGTGTCGCTCAAGGCCTCCGACGTCCACATGGCCGTGGACGCCTACTGGCTCTTCTCGCAGCAGTCGAACTACCCGCTGCACCTCGGCATCACCGAGGCCGGCACGGTGCTGACCGGCGCGGTCAAGTCCGCCGTCGGCATCGGCTGGCTGCTCTCGCAGGGCATCGGCGACACGATCCGCGTCTCGCTGGCCGCCGACCCGGTGGAGGAGGTGCGGGTCGGGTTCGAGATCCTCAAGTCGCTGGAGCTGCGCCATCGCGGGATCAACGTCATCGCCTGCCCCACCTGCGGCCGGGTGGAGATCGACGTCGTCAAGATGGCCGACGAGCTGGAGAAGCGGCTCGGCCACATCCGCACGCCGCTGAACGTCTCGGTCCTGGGCTGCGTCGTCAACGGCATCGGCGAGGGCAAGGAGGCGGACATCGGCATCGCCGGGGGGGAGGGAGTCGGGATCCTCTTCAAGAAGGGCAAGCTGGTCCGCAGGGTGCCCATGGCCGAGCTCATGGACACGCTCATCGAGGAAGTCGAGCTCATGGCCAAGGAGCGGGAGGCCGAGGGCGCGAACGGTGCGCCGGCCTCCGAGCGTAACGGCGGAGCCCGGCACGAAACGGCGGCTCCGGCGGCGCCGCCGGCTTCCGTGCCCTCATCCCGCGAGCTGCCCGTCCTGCCGAACCGGCGCTGACCCGCCGTCGGTTGTCTTTCAAATCCCCCGCTCGCTATAATGCGCGGCAAGGCGCCGTACCCAAGTGGCTAAGGGAGCAGTCTGCAAAACTGCGATGCGGCGGTTCGAACCCGCCCGGCGCCTCCACCCCCTCGCTCGTCCGGCCGTCCCCGTCCCCTCTGCGCGGCCGGCCCCACCCGTCGCGGCCCTTCCCTTCACCACCGGCCCGGCGGCCGTCGCTCCGGCCGACCACGTACGCCATTCGGCGTATGGGCGTCGGGGGGGCGGGCGGGGTAGGCTCCCCCTTGACGGCGACGGCCGGCACGCTACAATACCGCCGTCCCGGACGATGGCCGAGGTGGCATCCCCCGGTTCGTTCGTCGTGAGCCCGTCGAACCAGGAACGGGCGGTCGTGGGTGGACAGGCCCTTCGACCGGCTCAGGGCGAACGGCGTGTGGCCGGGATGCCCCATCGTGGTTGTCTCTTCTGGGGTGAGCCGACCCGCGAGGTGCCGCATGCGCTGTCGATTTCTGCTCGGCCTCCTGGCCGCCCTGCTGCTCGTGCTCGATTCCGTCGCGCCGCTTCGCGCCGACCAGCGCGACCTCGCTGCCACGCCGCGGGCTGCACCGCCCGTGGTGCCGATCAGCGGCGAGTACTGGGCGCTGATCATCGGCATTGACCGGTACCGGCACGCGCCCACGCTCCGGAGCGCGGTCAAGGACGCGACCGGCGTGCGCGACGTGCTCGTCTCGCGGTATGGGTTCGCCCCGGAACGGGTCATCGTCCTGCTGGACGAGCAGGCCACGCGGACGACCATCGAGCAGGAGCTCTACCGCCTGGGCCAGCTCGCCAAGCCGGACGACAGCGTGCTCATCTACTACGCCGGCCACGGGCAGTACGACGACGAGGGGCGGCTCGGCTGGTGGGTGCCGGTCGAGGGCCAGCCGAACCAGCCGGGGACCTTCATCACCAACGCCTCGATCCGGGACTACATCGCCGGGATGAAGGCCAAGCACGTCTATCTGGTGGCGGACTCCTGCTTCAGCGGGACGCTGTTCGGGCAGCGGGCCGCAATGCCGGTGAACGACAAGACGCTGGCGAAGCTGGCAGCCAAGCGATCCCGCTGGGGCCTGACCTCGGGCGGGACGGAGCCGGTGGCGGACGAGGGGCGGGAGGGGCACAGTGTCTTCGCCTACCACTTCATCACGTTGCTGCGCGAGAACCAGGAGCCCTACCTAGTGCCCAGCCGGATTTATGCGGAGCTGCTGCCGCTGGTGGGGAACAACACGGACCAGACGCCGCGGAGCGAACCCTTGAAGGGGGCAGGGGATGACGGCGGGCAGTTCGTGTTCCGGCTGGTGTCCGCGAGCGGCGGCCCGGTGCCGCCCTCT
>NZ_CEFZDU010000031.1:0-4824 GCF_979578155.1 Candidatus Nitrospira neuquenensis
TACCCCGCCAAACGCCGAAGCGCCCCCCACGGGGGGAGGGGTGGAGCGAGGACGACGGGGGTGATCGCCACGACAGGACCCGCTAGAGTTGCTGTAGGTACCATCGAGTATTGTCGGATCAGGGTTAACATGGGCCGAGGCGGCGAAGCGTCCGGGCGTCGCGCAATCGCGCGTATCGGACTTGGTGCGAGGCAACTGGGAAACGTTCGGCTTGGAGATGCTCATCACGCTCGAAACGAGGCTGGGACGCACCGTGCGGGTGGAGTGCGCTGCGTGAGGGGAGCGGTCCCACTGGTGCAGGGTTCACGGGGTCGGCACTTTGAGCTTCCCGCCTCGCCCGATACCATGCCGGCCAGCCCTTCTTCGAAACAGATCGGAACCAGGAGGTGCCCCTAACGATGCACACGATCGCCCTGCTGACGGTCTCGAACGTGTTCATGACCCTTGCCTGGTACGGCCATTTGAAGTACAAGGAGTCGCCCCTGTGGGCGGCGATCCTGGTGAGCTGGGGGATCGCGTTCGTGGAATACTGCTTCCAGGTGCCGGCGAACCGGATCGGCCACTACCAGTTCACCGCGGCGCAGCTCAAGACGATCCAGGAGGTCATCACGCTCGTCGTCTTCTGCGGCTTCTCGGTCTGGTACCTCAAGGAGCCGCTCAAGTGGAACTACCTCGCCGGCTTCGCGCTGATGGTCGGCGCGGTGTTTCTGATCTTCAAGGAGTGGTGACCGTCATGCCGGAGGCTGCTCGCTGATGGCCGCCGGACCTCCTCCCACGCAGGAGTTCGAGAAGCTCGGCGTCTTCTACCTCGGCCGGCCCTACGACCTCGCCAAAAAGACGCCGAAGCCGGGCTGGCTGCTCTACGACTCCAAGGACCTGGTCACGCACGCGGTCTGCGTCGGGATGACCGGGAGCGGGAAGACCGGCCTCTGCCTCGGCCTGCTCGAGGAGGCGGCGATCGACGGCATCCCCGCGCTCGTCATCGACCCGAAGGGGGACCTCGGGAACCTGCTCCTGACCTTCCCCGACCTGCGCGCCGAGGACTTCCTGCCCTGGATCAACGAGGACGACGCGCGCACGCAGGGCCTGCCGCCGGCCGAGTATGCGGCCCGGCAGGCGGAGCGGTGGCGGAAGGGCCTGGCGGAGTGGGGGCAGGATGGCGCCCGCATCGCCCGCATGAAGGCGGCCGCCGACGTCGCCATCTACACGCCGGGGAGTCGGGCGGGGCTGCCGCTGTCCATCCTCAAGGCCTTCAGCGCGCCGTCGGCCGAGGTGATCGAGGAGCCCGAGCTGCTGCGCGGGCAGGTCGGCACGACGGTCTCAAGCCTCCTGGGCCTCGTGGGTCTCTCGGCCGACCCGCTCAAGAGCCCGCCGCACATCCTGCTGTCCAAAATTCTGGAAGCCGCATGGAAGGCCGGCGAGAGCCCGGATCTCGTCACGCTGATCCAGCGGGTGCAGACGCCGCCCTTCGCGCGGGTCGGCGCGCTCGACCTCGACGCCTTCTATCCCGCGAAGGAGCGGTTCGATCTGGCCGTCCGGCTCAACCACCTGATCGCCGCGCCGGGCTTCGAGGGCTGGCTGGAGGGCGAGCCGATGGACATCGGCGCGATGCTCTACACGCCGGAGGGCAAGCCGCGCCTCGCGATCGTCTCCATCGCCCACCTGACCGACGCCGAGCGGATGTTCGTCGTCTCGCTCCTCCTGAACGAGATCGTCGGCTGGATGCGCCGGCAGTCCGGCACGACGAGCCTGCGCGCGATCGTGTACATGGACGAGATCTTCGGCTACTTTCCGCCGGTCGCGAACCCGCCGTCCAAGGGCCCGCTCCTGACGCTGCTCAAGCAGGCCCGCGCCTTCGGCGTCGGGGTCGTGCTCGCGACGCAGAACCCGGTGGACCTCGACTACAAGGGCCTCGCCAACGCGGGCACCTGGTTCATCGGGCGACTGCAGACGGAGCGCGACAAGGCCCGCGTGCTGGAGGGGCTGGAGGGTGCGGCGGCGGGCACGGGCAAGGCCTTCGACCGGCAGAAGATGGAGCAGACCCTCGCCGGCCTGGGCAACCGGGTCTTCCTGCTGAACAACGTCCACGAGGACAAGCCGGAGGTCTTCGAAACCCGCTGGACGCTCTCCTACCTGCGCGGGCCGCTCACGCGGACGCAGATCAAGGCGCTCATGGAGGGCCGTAAGGCGTCAGGCGTGAGGGGTCAGGTGCTTGAGAAGGGCCGCGAGGACTCCCCCCTCCCCCCGCACTCCTTGCCCCCGACGTCCGCGAGGCCCATCCTCCCCCCCGGCGTGGCTCAGTATTTCCTCCCGGTCCGCGGCCGGGCGCCGGAGGGCGAGGCGCTGCTCTACCGCCCGATGGCGCTCGGGATGGGCCGCGTGCGCTTCCTCGACGCCAAGGCCGAGGTGGACGAGACGCGGGAGGTGGCGTTCCTGGCCGAGATCGGGGAGGGGCCCGTCGCCGTGGACTGGGAGGAGGCGGTCGAGGTCGCCCTCGCGCCGTCGGACCTGGAACCGGAACCGCGCGCGGGCGCCGAGTTCGCGCCGCTCCCCACCGCGGCGGGCAAGCCCAAGAGCTACGAGGCCTGGGGCAGGGACTTGGCGAGCCGGCTCCATCGGACGCAGAAGCTGGAGCTGTTCGCCAGCCCCGCGCTCGGGCTGCGCTCGCGGCCCGGCGAGTCGGAGCGGGACTTCCGCATCCGGCTCCAGCAGGAAGCGCACGAGCGGCGGGACCGGGCGGTGGAGGTCCTGCGGAAGAAGTACGCGCCCAAGCGGGCGGCGCTGGAGGACCGGCTTCGCCGCGCGAGGCAGAAGAAGGAGCGCGAGGCCGAGGAGGCCAAGGCGCACTACGTCCAGACCGCGCTCTCCGTCGGCACGACGCTGCTGGGCGCGCTGCTGGGGCGGAAGACGGTCAGCGCCTCCACCCTCGGCAGGGCGACGACCGCGGCGCGCGGCGTGGGCCGCTCGGTCAAGCAGGCCAAGGACGTCGCCCGTGCGGAGGAGAACGAGGAGGCGGTCGCCCGGCAGCTCGAGGAGCTGGACGTACAGTTCCGGGCCGAGGCGGACCGGCTGGCCGCCGAGGCCGATCCCCTCGCCGCGCCGCTGGACATCCACGCCGTCCGTCCGACCAAGACCAACATCTCGATCCGGCTCATCGCGCTCGCCTGGGCGCCCTACCGGCGGGACCGGCAGGGCGGGCTGCACCCCGCCTGGGAGTGACGCGTCCTCGGCCGGCGCGGCGGGCGGCGGCGGCCGGCGCGGTCAGAAGTTCACCCGCAGGTTGACCATCCCGACCTGATAGGTGGTCTTGTAGAGCCCGTCCACGGTCGGGTTGCTGCTCCCCGTCACCGACCGCTGGTCGAAGAGGATGGCCTGGTAGGCGATGTCCAGACCGACGGAACTGGGGTGGAGCTTGCTCTTGCCCTCGTTGCCGCAGTCGAACAGGCCGAGGAACTGCGCCGTTCCCTTGCAGAGGACGCCCATCCCGACGGAGATCGCGTTGTTGTCCGCGTCGGGCACGGCCGGGGTGAAGGTCTGGTTCGGGATCGGGCTCTGGCTGTTCCAGTATCCCGCCCGCAGCGCCAGCTCCCAGTCGGGCAGCTTCTCGATCTCGAGGAAGCGGTACTCCGTGCCGACCATCACCGTGTAGATGCTCCGCCAGTTCTGGGGGAAGGGCAGCGTCGCGCCGGACGACAGGTGCACGTCCGTGTTCCGGACGGACTTCCAGCCGGTGTAATCCACGTCCAGCTCGATCTTCCACTCGCGCGCCCGGTCCCGGACCGGCCACAGCGCGATGCCGCCCGTGAACACCTGCGGGAGCACGAGCGTCGAGGTAGCGGCCGAGTTCAGGCCGCCGTTCAGCAGGAAGTTGCCGTCCAGATGCAGCGTCGCCTGGCTCCGGTACTGGAAGCCGATGTTGGCCAGGGGCTTGCCGTCCGCGTTGCGGAGGGGGGTGTACAGGAAGCTCGCGTTGAACCCGAGCGAGGTGTCCCGGCCGTTGACCTCCGTCGGTGTGCCGGCCGGGATGCCGGACCCGCCCGGCCAGTTCAGCTTGCTCACGCTCTGGCCCTTTCCGTACAGCCGGGAGAAGGTGTAGATATCCATGCCCAGGCCGATCGAGAGCTGGTCGTTGAGCTTGTAGGCGATGGTGGGCTTGATGTCGATGAGCGGCAGGGCGGCGAAGGTCGTCTTCGTGTTGAAGGGGCCGTTGTCCGGCCAGCGGCTGAGCGACCCGAAGGGCGAGAGGGCGCCGATGCCGACGGTCGTGTCGCCGAGGAACTTGATGCCGAGGTCCTTCAGGTTGGCCGTCACGTAGACGTTGGTCGGCGGCGGCCAGGCGACGCTGCCGTTGAAGGTGCCGGTGGCGTTCCGGCCCGCGTCGCTGGTGAAGTCGGTCGTGCCGCCCACGAACGTCGCGCCGACGTAGGTCTGGACCCCGCGCAACTGGGTCATGCCGGCGGGGTTGTAATAGATGGCCGAGGGATCGTCGGCCTGGGCCACGAAGGCCGCGCCCTGGCCGGCCGCCGCCGCGCCTTGGTCGATGATCCGGAAGGCCCCCGCGTGGCCGTCCGCCGGCCCCGCCAGCGCCGCGGCCAGCGCCAGGAGCAAGACGGCCGTCGGCCGCCGAGGGGCCGCGCCGGCCCACGCCCCGGACCGCCGGAATCCTCTCCACACCCGTGCCGCCAGCGATTGCATCGTCGCCTCCCTCCTCGCTCCCGCTCGACCGGCTGCGCCGTCTCGCCGGTCCCCGCGCGGGGGGGGCCCCCCCCCCCCCCCCCCCCCCCCCCCCCGCCCCCGCGGCCGGCGCCCCCCCCCCCCCCCCCC
>NZ_CEFZDU010000032.1:0-2642 GCF_979578155.1 Candidatus Nitrospira neuquenensis
TCCTTCCTCTTCATCCGTCATTCCGGCGGAAGCCGGAATCCAGATGGGCCCCGGCGTGCGCCGGGGCGACGGACAGGGCCCCGGCATGCGCCGGGGCGACGGCCTGGGGATGAGGATTGCGGGGTTGTGGGATTGAGGAGCGAGGGATTGCCGATCGGCGATTGAGGATCGAGTAGGAGACGGAGGAGGCTGAGATGATCCGGGCGATGTGGACCTCGGCGACGGGGATGACGGCGCAGCAGCTCAACATCGACACGATCGCGCACAACCTGGCCAACGTGAACACGAACGGCTTCAAGCGCAGCCGGGCGGAGTTCGCCGACCTGCTCTACCAGATCCAGCGGCTGCCGGGCACGAACTCGTCCAACGTGGGCGTCTTTCCCGTGGGCATGCAGGTGGGCGGCGGCGTCCGGCCCACGACGGTCGCCAAGGAGTGGGCGCAGGGAAACCTCCGCCACACGGGCAACGAGCTGGACCTCGCGATCGACGGTCCGGGTTTCTTCCAAATCAGCCGGCCGGACGGGACGATCATGTACACGCGCAACGGCTCCTTCAAGCGCGACAACGTCGGCAACGTGGTGACCGGCGACGGCGACCTCTTGACGCCGACGATCACCATCCCATCCGGCGCGCTGAAGGTGGACATCGGCCAGGACGGCACCGTGTCGGTCCTGCTGCCCGGCGTCACCCAGGCCTCGCAGGTGGGGCAGATCCAGCTCGTCCGGTTCGACAACCCCGCCGGCCTGGTCGCGGTGGGGAACAACCTTTTCCTCGACAGCTTCGCCTCGGGGCCGCCGCTGCAGGGCGTGCCCGGCTTCTCCACGGGCTTCGGCCTCATCCAGCAGGGCATGCTGGAAAGCTCGAACGTCAACCTCGCCGAGGAGATGGTCAACATGATCATCGCCCAGCGGAGCTACGAGATCAACGCCAAGGCCATCCAGGCCTCCGACGAGATGATGGCGATGGCGAACAACCTCAGGCGATAGGCGCGGGGTGAGGCGAGAGGGCATGGGATGACGCGGCTCATGGCGGTGGTCGGGATGGCGCTGCTGGTGGCGGCCGGCGCGGCGGGGACCGAGGCCGGGGAGCCCCGGCCCCTCCGGGCGGAGCAGCGGCTTGAGCCGGAGGAAGTCCGCGCGGCGGTCCTCCGCCACCTGGAGCGCGACCTGCGCGCCGGGGGCGAGGTGGACGTCCGGCTCCTGGAGCCGACGGCGCCGGTGCCGCTGCCGGCCGGCGCGGTGACGATCCGGGTCTCGGGGCCGGGGGGCGAGGCGGGGTCGGGCCGCCGGCAGATGCTCGTCGCCCTGGCCGTGGACGGGAAGCCGGTCCGCAGCCTCACGGTGACGGTCGAGGTCGAGGTGCAGGTGGAAGCGGTCGCGCCGGTCCGGCCGATCGCCACGGACGAGGTGCTGGCGGCGGAGGACCTCGCGGTCGTGATGGTCCGGCTGCCGGAGGGGCGGCGCGCCGACTTCGTGCGGCGCGTGGAGGACGCGGCGGGTCGCCGTGCGGTCCGCCCCCTCCCGCCGCACCGGCCGATCGGGACGGGGGGCCTGGCCCTCCCCTACGCGGTCCGCAAGGGGGAGCGCGTCGTCATCGAGGCCCGCCGCGGCGGGCTGACGATCCGCGCCGCGGGCCTCACGAAGGCGGCCGGCGTCGTCGGCCAGACCGTCGCGGTCACGAACCTCGATTCGGGCAAGCCGCTCCAGGCGACGGTGCGCGGCCCCGGCCTGGTCGAGGTGGGGTTCTAATGGATTGACGATGGAGGGTCGTTGATCGAAGGACTGAAGCGTGGCGCTCGGCGAAGCCTTCATGAAATCATCAATCCACGATCGTCGGTCATCAATTCCGCGTCTTGCGGCCGTGGCGCTGCTCGCGCTGCTCGCCGCGTCCTGCGGGAAGAAGTCGCCGTCCCCGGGGCAGTTGCAGGTGCCGCCGCTCCCGCCGCCCAAGACGACCGGCTCCCTCTGGCAGGAGGAGAACGGCCGCGCCTACCTCTACGAAGACCTGCGGGCCATGCGCGTCGGCGACCTGATCACGGTCAAGATCGTGGAGAAGCACAAGGGGTCCAAGAGCGCCGACACGAAGGCGGAGCGCGAGTCCTCGATCGACAACAGCCTCGACGGCATCAACATCGGCCTGCCGGGGCTCTCGCTCAAGAAGGTGATCGGCCAGGATCTCTCGATCAGCGCCTCCGCCAAGAACAAGTTCGACGGCAAGGGCGCGACGAACCGGGAGGACACCCTGACCGGCACGATGTCGGCCATCGTGACCGAAGTCCTGCCCAACGGCGATCTCCGGATCGAGGGCCGGCGCGAGGTGACGGTCAACAGCGAGAAGCAGGTGATGAAGCTGAGCGGGATCGTGCGCCGCGTGGACGTGGACACGAAGAACACCGTGCTGTCCACGGCTATCGCCGACGCCCGGATCGAGTACAGCGGGCTCGGCGTCGTGGACGAGGTCCAGCGGCCGGGCTGGTTCGTGCGGGTGCTGGACTGGATCTACCCGTTCTGAGGAGACGATCGATGGAAAGGCGGTCAGCCAGCCGCCCCGGCAGTCGGCCGAACGTGTCACCCCGGACCTCCTCCATCCGGGGCGACGGACAGGACCCCGGCTGTCCTTCCTCTTCATCCGTCCTTCCTCTT
>NZ_CEFZDU010000033.1:0-247411 GCF_979578155.1 Candidatus Nitrospira neuquenensis
ACAAATGACGCAACGATCTGTCTCTCGGTAAGATTTTAGATGACTCAATACGTCGGCTTGACGGCGCGGGGGACCGGGAGTATTCTTTCCGCATGATGAGTTGAGGAGGCGGATCGGCGGCTCACGTGCCCGATACGGGGAGGTGCTCCTATGGAGAAGCAAGACAGGAGACCCGAGTCCAAGCGGGATACCCAGGCCAAGGAGGACGTCAAACCCAACCCGAAGGTCGTCGAGGCCGGGAAGAAACTCAAGGAAGACATCGACAAACTGGTTGACGAGATCGACGACGTGCTCGAGAAAAATGCCGAAGAATTCGTCAAGAACTACGTGCAGAAGGGCGGGGAATAAGCCCATGGTCCGACCCTCGTCGGTGCCGTCCTTCGGTCCTTCAGCGGAACCGCCCGGCGTCCCGCTCCCTCCTCGACGCGGGTGATCTGACCCACCTCGACGCTCGGAAGCCGTTTACACCAGACAACGCCTGGACACAGCCGGGGACCTCTCTTTCTCGGGAGAGGGGTCCCCGCCGCACCCCAGGAACAGCTCCCGCGCGACGGCGACCGTTGCGGCGGCGGGGGCGGCTTGCTACGATGAACGGGTCGAGCCATGAGGCCACCTCCGTGACCGACTCGGCTATCTCCGGAGGCTCCGGCGGCGATCTCATCGTCGAGGGGGCGCGCCAACACAACCTGAAGAATCTTTCCCTTCGGATCCCTCACAATGCCGTGACCGTCGTGACGGGGCTGTCCGGCTCGGGCAAGTCCTCCCTGGCGTTCGATACCCTCTTCGCCGAGGGGCAGTGGCGCTACGTCGAGTCCCTCTCCACCTATGCCAGGATGTTTCTCGACCGGGTCGATCGGCCGGATGTCGATCGGCTGGTGAACATCCGTCCGGCCATCGCCATCGAGCAGAAGAACCCCGTCCGCACCGCCCGCTCCACGGTGGCCACCGCGACGGAGGTCGCCGACCTGCTCAGGTTGCTCTTCGCGAAAGTCGGCCGTCCTCGCTGCCCCGATTGCGGCGAGGAGGGGGTCAACCACGCCCCTTCGGCGGTGGTCGACGACCTGCTCGCCCGATGGCCAGGCGACCGCGCCCGCCTTCTCTTCCCGGTTCGGGCCTCGGAATGGGGCGATGGCGTCACCATGGCGCGCGCGTTGCGGGCGAAGGGGTTCACCCGTCTGATGCGCGGAGAGGAGGCCCTCGATCTTGGACCGGATCGGCCCCTCCCCGGCGGGGCGGATGCCGACCTGTATGTCCTCCTGGACCGGGTCCAACTCAGGTCCGAGGAGCGTCCCCGGCTCGCGGAGGGGGTCGAAACCGCCTTTCGCGAGGGGAACGGTTTGTGTCGAGTGGACGTGATCGGCCGGGAGCGGCTGGTCTACAGCCGGGAGCCGAGGTGCCCGCGTTGTGGGCGCGGCTTCGAGCCGGTGCGCCCGCTGCTCTTCTCGTTCAACCACCCCGTGGGCGCCTGTCCCGCCTGCAAAGGATACGGCAACATTCTGCGATATGACGAGGGCCTGGTCATCCCGGACCCTAGCCGGTCGTTGGCCGGAGGAGCCGTCGAGCCCTGGACCAAGCCGGGCACCGACTGGTGGCAGCGCCAGATGCTGCTCGCGATGAAGCGGCGGGGGGTGGATGTCACTGTGCCCTATTTTAAGCTCTCCGCCGCGGATCGGGCATTGCTCTGGAAGGGTGGTGGCAAGTTCGAGGGGATTCAGCCGTTCTTCGACTACCTGGAGCAGAAGCGCTACAAGCTGCACGTCCGCGTGTTTTTGAGCCGGTACCGCAGCCCCTTCCCCTGCACCGCGTGCGGTGGAGCCAGGCTGAGGCCAGAGGCCCTCCTCGTCCGAGTGGCCGGTCTGACCATCCACGAGGTTCAGGAGCTGACCATCAAGGAGTTCGCGCAGTGGATCAGCCGCCTGGACCTTTCGTCCTTCGAAGCCGGCGTGGCCGCCGATCTCCTGCATCGCCTGGCCGCGAAGGCCGGCTTTCTGCTGCGCGTGGGCCTCGGCTACCTCTCGTTGTCACGGCAGACACGGACGCTCTCCGGCGGCGAAGCCCAGCGGATCGCCCTGGCCAACCAGATGGGCGCTCCGCTGGTCGGGACGCTCTACGTGCTGGATGAGCCGACGATCGGGCTCCATGCGCGGGACACCGCAGCCCTGGCGGCGATTCTACGGGAGCTGGCCGCGGCGGGTAATACGGTGGTCGTGGTCGAGCATGATCGGCAGGTGATGGCCTCGGCCGACTGGCTCGTCGAGCTGGGGCCGGGGGCCGGCGACCGGGGCGGCGAGCTCCTCTATGCCGGTCCACGCGAGCCGTGGGCGGCCGGCGGGTCCTCGCTCACGGCCCGCTACCTGAGGGGTGAAGCCGGCATCCCTCTCCCGTCCGCCAGACGGCGGGCCGACGGCCGGGCCCTCGTCATCGTCGGCGCCCGCGAGCACAACCTGAAGAACCTGACGGTCACGATCCCCCTGGGACTGCTGGTTTGCGTGACTGGGGTGGCGGGGTCCGGCAAAAGCACGCTGGTCCGCGACACGATCTACCGGGCCGTGGCGCGCGCCTTCCGCGGCGAGTCCCTCCCCGTGGGCCGATTCACGGCCATCAAGGGGCTCGATCACCTGTCCGGCGTGCGCCTGATCGACCAGGAGCCCATCGGACGCACCCCGCGCTCGAACCCGGTGACCTACCTCAAGGTCTTCGATGAGGTCCGGGCGCTCTTCGCCGCTCAGCCCGAGGCGCGCCGCCGGGGGCTCGCACCGGCGCATTTTTCGTTCAACCAGCGGGGTGGCCGGTGCGAGCGCTGCCAGGGCAACGGGTTCGAAAAGCTGGAGATGTATTTCTTCGAAGATCTCTATGTCACGTGCGAGGACTGCGGAGGGCGGCGGTTTTCCCCCGACGTCCTCGCCGTGCGCTACCGGGGTCTGACGATCCATGACGTTCTGGGGATGACCGTCAGCCGCGCCCTGTCCTTTTTCCCGGTGCAGGGAAGGCTGGTCGAACGATTGCACCTGCTGGCGTCCATCGGGTTGGGCTATCTCCGGCTGGGGCAGCCGGCCACGACCCTGTCCGGCGGGGAGGCGCAGCGGCTCAAGATCGCGGCGGAGTTGACCGGCGCTGGGGCTGGGACAGCCGGAGCCAAGCGCGCTCGTGGAGCCGGGTGTCTCTATATCCTGGATGAGCCGACCACGGGGCTGCACGTCGAGGACATCGGGAAGCTCCTCGCCGTCCTGAACCGCCTGGTGGAGGCGGGGCATACCGTCCTGGTCGTCGAGCACAACCTGGAAGTGGTCAAGACCGCCGATTGGATCATCGACCTTGGTCCGGAAGGGGGGGAGGAGGGAGGCTGGATTGTGGCGGAGGGCCGTCCCGAGGAGGTGGCGGCCGTCCCGACGTCCCACACGGGCCTCGCCCTTCGTCCGTTGTTGGAGCAGGGGCGAGCGATCGTCCGACAGGCCGAGCCCGGTTAATTCAAGCTCGGCTCGGCCGGCATGTCGGCGTAGACCTCGAAGGGGCCTCCCAGCGACCGGAGGAGGTCGGGCCAGACCCGTTCTGGCGGTGTCTCGAACACGAAAACGGGGTCGGCGGGAACTGTAATCCAGGACCCGGTCTTCATCTCGTCCTCAAGCTGGCCGGGCCCCCAGCCCGAATAGCCGACATAGGCGCGAAACGCGTGTGCCGCGCCGGCCGCGGCCAACACCCGCTCGAGCATCCCCAGGTCCCCGCCCAAGTAGACGCCGTCGAACACATGGTGGGACTCGGTCGCTTCCTGCGTGAGGCGGTAGAGGATCAGGATCTGGTTCGGTTGAACGGGGCCCCCGGAGAACAGGCGGTGCGACTGGCCTTCCAGGACCGGGACCTGCGGGAGGGCCTCGGCCAGCATCATGCCCGTCGGCCGGTTGACCACGACGCCCAGCGCCCCCTCCGCGCTGTGCTCGCACAGCAGCACGACGGTCTGGCGGAAGTTCGGGTCGCGCAGTCCCGGAGCGGCGATGAGGAAGATGCCCTTGCCGAGCCGACACGGTTGAATCATGAGTCTATCCTACCACAGCGCGGTCGCGGGTGGTCCCGACGGAGCGGCCGGGGAGGTCAGAGCCGGTAGAGAGACGGTCGCCGGTCCCGGAAGAGGTCATTGTGCTCGTTGAGGGACTTGTCGCGCGCTTCCCGCGGGTCAATGTCCTGGATGGCCAAGGCCTCGCGGTCGGCCGGGGCGCGGTGGAGAATCCGGCCGCGGGGCGACACGACCTCGCTCTGGCCGATGAATGCGAGGGGCGGCTTGCCGCCCCGCCCCTCAAAGCCGATGCGGTTGGCCGTGACGCCGAAGACCCGATTTTCAAGACAGCGCGTGACCATCGCCTCCGGACAGTGGGGAAGGACCAGGTTGGCCGGGTGGCAGATGATGTCGGCGCCTTGCAGGGCCAGCGTCCTGGCCGCTTCGGGATAGAACCAGTCGAAGCAGATCATGACGCCGATCCTGGCCTCGCCGACGTCCCAGACCCTGAACCCCGTGTCCCCCGGGGAGAAGCAGAGCGTTTCCTCGTCGAAGAGGTGGGTCTTCCGATAGGTGCCGACGTGGCCGGATGGCCCGATCACCACGGCCGAGTTGTAGCAGCGGTCGCCCTCGCGCTCGGGGAGGCCGGCCACCAGGTGCAGATGCCTGGCCCGCGCGAGCTCGATCAGGCGTCGCGTGGTCGGCCCGTCCGGAACCGGCTCCGCGAGGTCCAGCGCCTCGCGCGCGGACACGAATTGATAGCCCGTGGCGAAGAGTTCGGGGAGCACCAGGAGATCGCAGTCGGCCCGGGATACGGCGGCCTCCACGCGATCGAGGTTTCGCGTGACCTCTCCGAACTCGGGAGCGAACTGGTAGAAGCCGACCCGCATGGCGTCCCGCCTGAAAATGAAAACGGGCAGGGAACGCCTCGTCCCTGCCCGTTCCCCTTTCGTCGGTTCGAGTGACTTACTTCACTTCGCCCAAGTGCTTGACGGCGTCCTCGGCCGCTTTGGTCGCCACGTCGGCGTGGCCGGCCTTGCCGTGCTCGACGGCGTCCTTCAAGGACTTGACCGCCCCGTCCAGGTGGGGGTTCTTCATGTCCTTCTGGGCGCCCTGGGCATGCATCAAGGCCCCCTCGGCATGGGTCACCAGCTCCTTCGCGTGGCCGGCCTTGCCGTGCTCGACCGCTTCCTTCGCGTGGGTGAGAGCCTCGCCGACATGCGGATTGGCCGCGGCCAGCGCCATGCCCTGGGAGAGGGGGAGGCTGAGGAATCCGGCCATGAGTCCGACGACGAAGGCTCCGATGAGGATCTGTCTGGTCATGTGGTCTCCCTCCTGTCTGATTGCGGGTGAAGGCCCGGGCCGGGCCCGACGACGTCCGCAGGTGCGGGAATTCCTGAGCCGGACGTTATCACGTGGATTTCTCTAGAGTCAAGACGGCCTGGGTTGCTCCTTGCTGGTCACCTTGTACAGAAGGTGCGGGTCGGTCTCCACCGGCGCGGCGAAGTCGCGGCTCCACTCCCACCAGGACCCCGGGTAGTTGCGCACCTTGGGGAACCCGGCCAGCTTGAGGACGCAATAGAGCCAGGCCGAGCGCACGCCGCCGGTGCAGTAGCAGATCACTTCCTGTCGCTCGTCGAGGCCGCGCTCGCGCAGGTGCTCACGGACCGCCTCGATATCCTTGACGGTGGCGTCGGGGTTGAGGAAGCCGTTCCACGGAATACTGATCGCGGAGGGGATGTGCCCCGGCCTGGGGATGCCGAGGATCTCCTTGCCTGCGTACTCTTCGAGGCTTCTTGCATCCACGATGGCCACGTCCGGGTGCGGTCCCCGAACCACCTTCTTGAGCTCCTCCTTTAGGACGATCAGGTCCGGCCGAGGAGAGGCCTTGAAATCGCCCGGCGCGGGGCTGACGGGACCGTATTCGTACTTGCGCTGCTCGGCCACCCACTTGACCCAGCCGCCGTCCAGGATCCTCAGCTTGGGATGGCCCAGGTATTCGAGCATCCAGTACATCCGGCCTTCATCGCCCCAGTTGTCGAAGGGGTTGGAATAGATCACGACCTCGCTGTCCTGGTTGATCCCCAGGGCGCGCAGGCGCCGCTCGATCCGTCCGAGGTCCGGGTCCAGCAGGCCCTTGGCCGCCGCGTCGGGATCGCTGAACTCGTGCCAGGTCGCATGAACCGCGCCGGGGATGTGACCGCCGTAAGCATAGGCGGCCTTCCCGCGGACGTCGACGACGACCAGGTCGGCTCGGCCGAGGCTGCGGTCCAGCGAATCGGTGTCGATGAGCATCGGATGCATGGACATTCCCTTCTGCCTGATCGGGCTGCGCGGTCCTCATCCCCGTGGGCCGGCGGGGCCGGCCGCGCAGCCGGTTGGTGAGTGAGCGGATGCCGCCAGCGCCGCCGCCAGCCGCTCGGAGAGCGGGAAGTCCCGCTCGTAGATGGTGAAGGCGTAAGGATCATCACCCGTGAGGCCGTACCGGGCGACGAGCATCTCGTGCTGACCGTCGGTGAGGATATGGTACTTGACACGGGCGGTCAGGGTAAAGCCCGCCATGCGCTCGGGCAGCCGGTAGGCGAAGGTGTAGGTTCGGCTGGCGAGCGGCAGGAGCCGGTTGTCGTACACCTCGAGGACGACTGGCTGCCAGAGGATCCACCGGCCCATCGTGTCTTCCTGCCTGGTGACCACCTGCCCCTGCGGATCCTTCACCAGGAACTCGATCGTGAAGTGGCGGTCCGGGTCGCCGGTCGGAATCTTGTGGCCGGCTCCGGCGTTGATCAGGGTCAGCGTGAAGCGGACTGGCTCGCCCGGGACCGGCGTCGGGGGATCGGACTCCACCTGCACTGCCACGGCCCGCCGGATCATGTCGGGATCGTGGCCGCCGCGCCAGAGGTGCCGGCGGCCCTGCCGGAGCGGGCCGCCCTCCGCGGCCGGACGCTCCACCTCCGGCATATGGCAGCTCTGGCAGATCAACCCGCGCTCCTGCATGAAAAACTTGCCCTCGTACTCGGCGTAGGTCCCGCAGGGCCCGACGTTGTAGAACTGGGCCGGCCCCGAGACGACGTTGTGGCAGCGGTAGCACACCTGGGTCGTCCGGAAGGACGGGTCGAACCTCGTGGGATGGGGGGCGACCGAATCGTCGAAGGGGCCGAGCACCACCCCGTCGCGGACGTGGCAGGCCGCGCAGGTGATCGCCTCGTGTTGGTAGGCCGCGTCGTAGCGGGGATTCGGCTCCTGCACGGCCTTCTCGACCCGGCCGCGGGGGATGTCCTTGATCAGGGTCGGTTGCTGGTTTTCGAGCGGCGTGTGACAGTTGAGGCAGACCCAGATCTGCCGATCCTTCTTCCAGTAGGCCTGGAAGAAGGGGTCGTCGTAGGCGTGGGCGTGGATGCTGCTCTTCCACTCCTCGTAGATCGCCCGGTGGCAGGCGCCGCAGGATTCGGCCCTCAGGCTGTCCAGGCCCTTCGGAACCTCCTGGTAGGGGATGGCCCTCGCGTAGTCGGACCGCAGCCCGAAGATGACGACCGGCTTCACCTCGGTGTAGTAGAGGTACACCAGTCCCGCGAGGACGGCGGCGCTCAGGAGGATGGTGACGGCTCGTCGCATGGGCGGCGCGGCCGATCAGGCCGCCAGGAGCGCGAGCAGGTGCTGCTCGACCGAGGCGGACAGGGCGGCCAGGCTGTAGCCTCCCTCGAGGCAGGAGAGGATACGGCCCCCGCAATGGCGGCGGGCGATCCCCGCGACGAGGCTCGTCAGGTCGGCGTAGCCCCGTTCCGTGAGCCGCATGCCGGCGAGGGGATCGTCCCGGTGGGCGTCGAAGCCGGCCGAGATCAGGATAAACCCCGGCTTGAAGGCGTCGGCGGCCGGCACGAGGACCCGTTCGAACACCTCCCGGTAGGTGTCGTCGTCCTCCCCGGCGGAGAGGGGCACGTTGACGACCAACCCCTCGGCCGGGCCGCGCCCCCGTTCGGTCGCGCGGCCGCTGCCCGGGTAGTGAGGATGTTGATGGACGCTGAAGAACAGCACCGAGCCGTCTTCTTCAAAGGTGTGCTGCGTGCCGTTCCCGTGGTGGACGTCCCAGTCCACGATCAGGACCCGCTCGACGCCGTGACGGCGCTGCAGGTAGCGGGCGGCGATCGCGACGTTGTTGAACAGGCAGAACCCCATCGCCCGATCCCGCTCCGCATGGTGGCCGGGCGGCCGGACCGCGCAGAAGGCCTGGTCCACCCGACCGGCCATGATCGTGTCGGCCGCGGCCAGGGCCCCCCCGGCTGCGAGGTAGGCCGCCGGCACGGAGCCGGGGGAGAGGGCCGTGTCGGGATCGAGCGCGGCGTACCCCGAGGCGGGGGATCGAGCCTTCAAGGTCCGAACGTAGGAGGGGGCATGGACCAGCGTCACCCACTCGTCTTCGGCGACGCGCGGCTCGATCGGGACCAGCCGGTCGAGCAGGCCTCGTTGCTGGAGGTGGCCGACAATGGCCTCGAGGCGTTTGGGGGATTCGGGGTGGCTGGCCCCCATCTCGTGCTTGAGATAGGCAGGATGGTAGACGAACCCCGTCCGCGCCATGGACGATTCCTTCGCCGGAACAGGCGGCCGTCCGCTTCCCGGCCGCGCCGTGCGGCATCCTAACATGGGGAAGCGCGCGTGGACAATGACGAAGGCGTCGTAGTACAGTGCGCGCCGGTACATCGGACACGGCGAGGAGGACACTGTGGCGCATCCCAGAATCGAACCGCTCAAGAAGCTCCTGGCGGTGGACCCCAACGACGAGGTCGCCTGGTTCGGCCTGGGAAAGGCCTACATGGACGACGGCAACTACGCCGAGGCCGCCGCCGCGCTCAGACGGTGCGTCGAGGTCAAGCCGACCTATTCGGCGGCCTTTCTCGCTCTCGCCCAGTCGCTCAAGGAGCTGGGGCAACTCGAGAGCTGCCGCGCGGTCTGCGCCCAAGGCATCGCGGTCTCCGCAAAGAACGGCGACATGATGGTGACCAGGAGCCTCGAAGCGCTGGCGCAGGCCCTGCGCTGACCAACCGGCCCGGGCTACAAGAGCCCCGTCAGGGTGTCGGACTGTCCGCGGCTCAGGGGGTACCGGGCGGCGGGGTTGGTGATCAGGAGGCGGGCTCGGGGGTGGCCGACCTGCCCGGCCGCGCGCTCGACCATCCGGACGTTCGCCAGTCGCAGGGCGGATCGCGCGGGTGAGGGGGCGACGTGCCACAGGGACAGCAGAACGGCGCTGATCTGGCGCAGCAGGGGCAGGAGCACCGTCACCGACCCCGCGAGCTGCCGCAGGTCCACCTCCGCGACGCCCTCGTCCCGGTAGGGCAGACTGATGGCGAGCACCACGGGCGCGCAGTAGTCCGACAGTTGCCCGGCCTTCCCGGCGATCCGCCCGACGATCCGATCGACGAGGAGCCGGCCGTTCGAACCTTCGTCCTGCTCCTCGTGGAGCGGCCTGTGGCCGCGGGCGGCCTGCCGCCTCCCGCTTGATCCCACCATGACCGTCACTTCCACGTAAAAGCGGTCACCCGCCAGTCTGCATTCGAGGTCGGCGGTCCTGGCCCGGGACTCCGGCAGGAACTGCACCCCGCATCCGGCCCGGAGGAGCCGGGCCGCCAGGTCCAACTCGGCGGCCGCGGATTCCAGCACGCCGGTGCGGCGGTGGCAGAGCCGCTCCCGGAGCCTGCCAGGCGAAGCCTGCTGGCCCGATCGGCGCAGGCCTGGTGCAGGGCGGCCCACTGTCCCTCGACGTCGGGGTGGATGGAGGGCTCGGTCACGGGAAGGGCCGGTCCTCCCTGCCTGGCCCGGGAGAAGCCGGGCGGAGGGCCGGATCGAGGGATGCCCCCGGGGTGGAATCGGTGCCGTGAACGGGGCCGTCGCCAGGCCATCGAGGCTCTAGCTCCCCGGCTCGCCGAGCAATTCCGGGTGCTCGCCGGCGATCTCCTCGTAGAGCTGATCCAGCCACCGTCCGGTATGGCCCAGGACCTCCCGGACCATCGGCTCCGGATGGCCGGATCGTTTGATCGTCCACTGACAGACGTATTCGAGCAGGTGCTCTCGAGGGATGGCGGCGGTGGTCGTGCCGGCGAGGGCCCCGAGCTCGTTCAGCCCGGTGCGGACGATGCCTTCCACGGCGGGCCGCCCGTAGGAGGTCACCGCCGTGACGTACTGGACCGCTCGATTGATCTCGGCTTCCGTCATCGGATGCTCACCCTGGGCGAGGGGGATTCTAACATCCCGCCCAGGGCTGTCAATTCCGCGCAACGCGCTCCCATACCCTCCCCGGATTTGTGCAGCCCGGTGCTCAAAAAACTCACAAGCCATTGAAAGTAAACGAATAAAAAGCCATTTTCGGTAGCAACGGCCGGGGTGGTATGATTTCGGGGTTCCGGCCGGACCGAGGAGAGCCCCTTCGATGAAACGCACACTGATGAAGCGGATGAGCATGAAGCCGTCCTCACGGGCGGCCGTGGCCGGCGGCAAGCCGGACCGATGGGACCTGAGCCACCTGTTCCGGGACCCGGTGGGGGAGTTCGACACCCTCGTCAAGGACTTGGACGGGCTGGTCGGGGAGGTTGAGGCCTGGCGTCCTCGCTTGCGCCCCGATCTCCCGGAAGAGGATTTCCTGACCCTCCTCAGGCAGGACGAGGAGGTGGCCATCCACTCGGCGAAATTGGGGGCCTATGCCTACCTGTGGTTTTCCGAGGACACGGGGAATGCAGAGGCCCGGGCCTTCAAGACGAAGGTCGAGGAGCGGCTCGCTGCCCTGCAGAACCGCACCCTCTTCCTTGACCTTTGGTGGCAGAAGCTCGACGACGCGAATGCCGCCCGCCTCCTCGCCGCCTCGGGCGATTACCGGTATCACCTGGAATCCATCCGCCGCTTCAAGGACCACACCCTCTCTGAGGCGGAGGAGAAGATCATCAACCTTAAGAACACGACGGGCCGGAGCGCCATCAACACCCTCTATGACGTGTTGACCAACGGCCTGACGTTCACGCTCACGGTCGACGGCCGACGGAAATCGTTGACGAGGGAGCAACTGGCCGCGTACCTGCGCAGCCCCCGGGCGGCCTTGCGGGAGCGGGCCTATCGCGAGCTGTACCGGGTCTTCGCCTCTCACCGGGACGTGATCGGGGAGGCTTACACCGCCCTGATCAACGATTGGAAGGGTGAGAACCTGGAACTCCGCAAGCACGCGAGCCCCATCGCCGTGCGCAACCTCGGCAACGATGTGCCGGACCGCGCGGTGGACGCGCTGTTGGCCGTCTGCGTCAAGAACGTCCCGCTGTTCCAGGAATACTTCCGCCTGAAGGGCCGGATCTGCGGCATCAAGCCCATGACCCGGTACCACATCTATGCGCCCCACCGGGCCGACCGCAAACGCTTCCGCTACCCGGATGCGGTACGCATGGTGTTGGAGGCCTACCGGAGCTTCTCGCCCAGGTTCGCCGACCTGGCCGAGCGCGTCCTTGCGGAGCGCCACCTCGACGCCAGGACCCTGCCCGGCAAGCTCAGCGGCGCCTACTGTTACAGTATCGTGCCGGGGGTGACGCCCTACGTGCTGCTGAATTTCACGGGTGAGGCGCGCGACGTGGCGACGCTGGCGCATGAGCTGGGCCATGCGGTGCATGCGATGATGGCCGCCGACCACTCCGTGTTCACCTTCCACGCCACGCTGCCGCTCGCGGAAACCGCCTCCGTCTTCGGAGAGCGGATCCTCTCCGATGCCTTGATGGCGCAGGAGCGCAACCGCGCCGTGCGGCAGGGGCTTCTGCTGGCTCAGCTCGACGACATGTACGCCACGATCATGCGTCAGGCCTATTTCGTCCTGTTCGAGAAGCGGGCCCACGAGATGGTCGCCGGCGGCGCGACCGTCCAGGACCTGGCTGCGACCTACCTCGCCGGCCTGCGTGAGCAGTTCGGGAAGGCGGTCCCGGTGCCGGACCTGTTCCGCTGGGAGTGGCTGACGATCCCCCACTTCTTCGGCAGCCCCTTCTACTGTTACGCCTACAGCTTCGGCAATCTCCTCGTCCTGGCCCTCTACCAGCGCTACACGCGCGAGGGTGCGGCCTTTGTCCCCAAGTACCACGAGCTCCTGGCGGCGGGGGGATCGCGGAGCCCCGGGGCGCTCCTGGGCGAGATGGGCATCGATATCTGTGCGGAGGCCTTTTGGCAATCTGGCTTCGACACCATCGCGGCGATGGTCCAAGAGCTTGAACGGACTGTGGGATAAACTGAGCGTCGAGCCCGAAGACCCGCGGCGGAGCCCTTCGGCCCACCCCCAATCCAACCCTTCGAAAAGACGGAAGAAATAAGGTCTTGACTCCGACCGGGGCGGGCGCTACAATTGTTTTATGATGAGAACGGTTATCATTATCGTTCTCTTGCGGTCCTGGTGAGGAGGCCGATTCTCATGTATGTCTGTCTCTGCAAGGGCTTGACGGAGTCGGAGGTCAGACGGGTGGGCGAGGCGGGGCTGGTGGACTCGTCCTCCCTGGTTGAACGATTCGGCCTCGACGACGACGAATGTTGCGGGCGGTGCGCGCGCAACATCCATGAGCTGGTCGCCCTGGCCTCGGGACAGGTGTCCTGCGGCGTCGGGCGGGCCAACTGCCGCTACTGACCGCCCGGGCGCCAAGGCGCCCGTCCCTCTTCGGGTTTCCGGCCGTCCCGACCGCTACTGCCCGCCGCCCCGTTTGACCATCCAGGTCACTTCCGCGACACGCGTCCCGAGCGCCCTGGCGGCGGCGAGTTCCTTTTCGTCAATGCCGGGACTGTCGCCTTCCGTGGTGGCCGAGGCACCGAAGGCCCCTCCGCCGCCGACCACGATCATCTGGTTGCCCAGCATCGCGGCCAGGATCGTGAGCAGGGCGACCTCCTTCCCGCTCGACACCTGGCCCCCGGTGGCGAAGGCCGCGCCGACCTTATTCCGCAGCTTGAACTCGGGATAGACACCGAACTTGAGCTGCCAGTCGTCGATGAAGGTCTTGACGGGGCCGGCCATGTTGGACCAGTAGACCGGCGTACCGAGCACGATCGCGTCGGCGGAGAGCAGGTCGTCCGACGTCACCTCCCCGACGCGTTTCAGCACGACGACCGTGTTCGATGCGTGCCGGACGCCCTCCGCCACGCCCCGAGCCAGTTGCTCCGTGTTGCCCGTGGCGGAATGGTAGGCGATGAGGACCTTGATCGGCGGCCTGTCCGCCGCGTGGGATGGGGAGGCGGCCAGCACTGCCCAGGCGAGGATCATCAAGACGGCCGATCTTCGGTTCATCGTAGGCCTCCTGCGCTGGTGAACGGCGTGCGGTTTCGGCGGCTGACGCGGAGCGGGGGGCGGGCGCACCAACGCCCCTGGGGCTGCGTGGCGCGCGGATCACGGGGCAGAAGGGGCGGGGGCGGTCAGTGACGGAAGGTTTCCTCGTCCATCTGCTCCTCGACCGATACATCGGTGAGGGTTCCGCGGTAGTCGCACTTGTGACAGCGGATCCGCCACTCCTCGACCCACTTTTCCTGGACGTAGGTCTGCTTGCATTTCGGGCAGACGAAGACGCCCTTCTTGTAGTGCACCAGTCGTTTTTCCTTCATCGTGCCCCTCGTCGTGACGCCGGCCCGCCGCCGGCGGCCTCAGGATGACACAGGACTCGGCGGGAAAGCAACGGGGCGGCGCCCCTCACGGGTTGTCCTCCTCGTCCGGCGCCTCGGCGGCCGGCGGCGCGCCCTTCTTCATCTCTTCCTCGACGAGCAGCCGACGCAGCACCTTGCCGACGAGCGTCTTGGGCAACTCGTGGCGGAACTCGATCTGCTTGGGAACCTTGAAGCGCGCCAGGTCCCTCCGACAATAGTCCAGCAGCTCGGCGGGGGTGGCGCGGTTGCCCTCGTGGAGGACGACGTAGGCCTTGATCATCTCCCCCCGCAGCCCTCGGGGGATGCCGACGACGACCGCGTCCTTCACCTTCGGGTGACGCAGCAGGACCTCCTCGACCTCCCGCGGGTAGACGTTCTCGCCGCCGGACTTGATCATGTCCTTCTTCCGGTCCTCGATGTAGAAGTAGCCGGCGGCGTCGCGGCGGGCCATGTCCCCCGTGAAGAGCCAGCCGTCCCGCAGGACCAGGCGCGTTTCGTCCTCCCGCTTCCAGTAGCCCTGCATCACCTGGGGGCCGCGGATCGCCAGCTCCCCGACCTGACCGTCGGGCAGCTCGCGCGTCCCGGCCTCCGCGTCCATGATCTTCGCCTCCGTGTCCGGCAGGGGCAGCCCGATGCTGCGACGAGGACGTTCGTGGCCCGGCGCTTCGATCGGGTTCACGTGCGTCACCGGGGCGGCCTCGGTCAGCCCGTAGCCCTCCACGAGCCGCGCGCCGGTCAGCGACTGGAAACGGTCCTGCACCGACGGGTGGAGGGGCCCCGCTCCGCTGATACACAGACGGACGGATCGCAGGTCATACCGTTCGATGGACTGGTGGTTGTTGATCGCCGCGTACATGGCGGGGATGCCGGGAAACACGGTGACTCGCTCGCGGCTGATCGTCTCGAGCACCTCGGACACCTGGAAACGGGGGAGGAGGGTCAGGCAGGCGCCGATGCTGACCGCCAGGTTCTGGCACGCGCTGAGGCCGTAGACGTGAAAGAAGGGTAGCACGGCCAGGAAGCGCTCCTCCCCCTCGCGCAGCGTCGGCATCCAGCTCCGGCATTGCCAGGTGTTGCAGACGAGGTTGCGGTGCGAGAGGACCACGCCCTTGGGGAGGCCGGTCGTGCCGCCGGTGTACTGCAGGAGCGCGAGGTCCTCCGGCGCGGGGCGGCCGGCGGGCGGCCGCCCCGCGCCGCGCAGGAGGTCGCGCAGCCGGGGCACCTCCGCCGGGATGGCGATCTGCGGACCGCCCGCCTTGAGCGGGTACAGGAGCCGCTTCGCCCACGGAAGAAAATCGGCCACCCCCGTCACGACGACCCGCTGGAGACAGCTCCGGCCCAGGAGGGGGGCGATGCGCGGGTAGAACTGGTCCAGCGCCAGCAGCAGCTCGCAGCCGGCGTCGCGCACCTGGTGGGCGATCTCCTGCTCGACGTAGAGGGGGTTGATCATCGTCACGACGGCGCCGGCCCGGAGGCTGCCGTAGCAGGCGAGCACGGTCTGCGGGAGGTTCGGGAGCATGATCCCGACCGTGCGTCCGCGTCCGCCGCCCAGCGCCGCGACGGCTCCCGCCCAGCGCGTGGCCAGGTCGTCGAGCTCGCGATAGGTGAGCGTGCGGCCGTAGAAGCGGATCGCCGGGCGGTCGGGGAAGCGCGCGGCCGCTTGCCCGAGGAGGTCCGAGACGGTCCAGTCGGGGTAGGTGAGCGTGGCGGGAACGCCGGGATCGTAGCGGGCGGTCCAACAGGGGTTCATGGGAGGCCACCTCGGCGGCGCGTACCCTAATCGCCCGGCGGCGGATTGTCAATCGCCGCCTTGACAGTGCGGAGCGGCCTGACTAGGATGCGCGCATGTCCCGCGCGAGAAGGCGAGCGGTCCGGTGGATCGCAGCGGCCTGGTTCCCGGCCGCGGGCCTCCTGTTCGCCCCGGTCGTCCCGGGGGACGCGACGGCGGGGAGCGGTGTCGCGCCGGCCCCCGCGTCCGAGGTGGCGATCCTCACCCCCCAGGGCGTGACGATCCGCGCCGAGCTCGCCGACACGACCGAGAAGCGCGCCAGGGGCCTGATGTTCCGGGAGTCGCTCGCCAAGGACCGCGGGATGCTGTTCACCTTTCCGGAGGCCCAGCCCTGGAGCTTCTGGATGAAGAACACCCGGATCAGCTTGGACATCATCTGGCTGGACGGGAACAAGAAGATCATCCACGTCGAGCGCCACGTCCCGGTCTGCACGAGAACCGACGACGGGTGTCCCAACTACCAGCCCAACGACCCCGCCCTCTACGTGCTCGAGGTCGCGGCCGGCGTCGCGGACGAGCTGAACTTGAAGCGGGGTGTCAAGCTGAAGTTCACCGTCCCACCGTCCTGAGGTCGGCTACCGCTCCTGCCAGGCCCGGACGCGTCGGGCGGTGATGACTCCCTCCACCCGCTCGATGCTCTTCAGCACCCGCTCCAGGTGCGCCGTGTCGGTGACCTCGATGACGAAGTCGAGGACCGCCTTCCGGTCCTCGCGGGTCGTGATCTCCGCCCGGCTGATGTTGGCCTCGCATTCCGAGATGCAGGAGGAGACGCTGGCCAGGACGCCGGGCTTGTCCACCGTCAGCACGGACAGCTTCACCGCGTGGGTGCTCGGCATCGAGGTGTCCCACTCGACCTCGACCAGCCGCTCCCGGTCGTAGTCCAGCGCCTCCAGGTTGGGGCAGCCCACGGAATGGATCGTCAGGCCCCGGCCCCTGGTGATGTAGCCCATGATGCGGTCGCCGGGCACGGGGTTGCAGCAGCGGGAGAGCTGCATCAGCAGGTCGCGCCCGCCCTTGACCTTGACGCCGCGCTCCTCGGGCTTGGGGCCGGCCGGGCGCGTCGGCGGCTCCTCCGTCGGCGCGGGGCGGCCGGTCTCGGGCGAGGCCGGCAGGAGGCGGTGGAGCACCTGCGAGAGCGAGAGACGGCCGTAGCCGACGGCGGCGGCCAGCTCGTCGGTGGACTCGAACCCGAGGTCCCGGGCGGCCTGCAGCAGGCGGTCCGACTTCAGGAGCTGCGCCGGCGCGAGGTCGTGGCGGCGGAATTCCCGTTCCAGCAGCCGGCGGCCGATCTCCACGCTCCGCTTCTGCTCCTCGACCCGCAGCCAGTGCTTGATCTTGGTCTTCGCGCGCGGCGTCCGGACGAACTTGAGCCAGTCCTTGTGCGGGACCTGCGTGGGCGACGTGAGGATCTCGACCGTGTCCCCGCTGGACAACTGGTGCTTGAGCGGGACGATCTTGCCGTTGACCTTGGCTCCGACGCAGTGGTCCCCGATCTCCGTGTGGATGGCGTAGGCGAAGTCCACCGGCGTGGAGCCGAGCGGCATCTCCTTGACCATGCCCTTGGGGGTGAAGACGTAGACGACGTCGTGGAACAGGTCCAGCTTGACCGTGTCCATGAACTGGCGGTTGTCCGTGAGGTCCTGGTGCCACTCGACGAACTGCCGGAGCCAGGAGAAGACCTTGCCGTCGCGGTCGTCGATCTGTCCACGCTCCTTGTACTTCCAGTGGGCGGCGATGCCATACTCCGCGATCCGGTGCATCTCCTCGGTGCGGATCTGGAACTCGACGTGCTCGCCCTTCGGTCCCACGACGGTCGTGTGCAACGACTGGTAGAGGTTCGACTTGGGGATCGCGATGTAATCCTTGAAGCGGCCGGGGACGGGGCGCCAGAGCGAGTGGATCAGCCCGAGGATCGCGTAACAGTTCATCTTGGTGTCGGTGATCACGCGGATCGCCGTCAGGTCGTACACCTCCTCGAAGGAGATGGACTGGCGCTCCATCTTCTGCCAGATGCCGTAGAGGTGTTTGGGCCGGCCCTGGACCTCGCCGGGCAGGGCCGCCTCCGCGAGGGTCTTGCGCACGACCTGGGTGACCTCCCGGATGTATGCCTGCCGCTCCTCGTCGCGCTTGGCCACGCGGAGCTTGAGCGTCGCGTAGACGTCCGGCTTCAGGGCCTTCAGGCACAGGTCCTCCAGCTCGTTTTTCATCCACCCGATGCCGAGCCGGTTCGCGAGCGGCGCGTAGATCTCGATCGTTTCCTGGGCGATCTGCCGCCGCTTGGCCTCGTGCAGGTGCTCGAGGGTCCGCATGTTGTGGAGGCGGTCGGCCAGCTTGATGAGGACGACCCGGATGTCGTCCGCCATCGAGAGCACCATCTTGCGGAAGTTCTCCGCCTGCTTCTCCTCGTAGCTGCGGAAGCGGATCTTGCCGATCTTCGTCACGCCGTCGACGAGCCGGAGCACCTCCTTGCCGAACTCCTGCTCCAGCGTCTCCGGCGTGGCCAGGGTGTCCTCCAAGGTGTCGTGGAGCAACGCCGCCACGATGGCGTAGACGTCGGTTCGCAACGCGGTCAGGATGCCGGCGACGGCCAGCGGGTGCTGGAGGTAAGGCTCGCCCGACCGGCGCGTCTGGCCCGCGTGCGCTTTGGCCGAGAAGTCGTAGGCCTTGCGCACGAGCTCCGTGTCCGCGGCCGGGTTGTAGCCGCGGATCTTGTCGAGGAGCTGCCCGATCTCGCTGATCGTCTCGTAGGGCATCGCGCTCACCCCTCGCGGCCGGCGCGGAGGTCCCGGATGCGGAGTTGGATGCGGTCCAGCCCGTTCCAGCGGTTCAGCTCCGGCACGAAGGCCAGGTCCACGGCCCGGCCGGGGGCGAGGCCTCGGTCGGCCAGGGGGCCCATCCGGAAGCCGATGCCGTCGAAGGGCGCCGACCCGCCGTGGCGCACGGTCAGCTTGAGGTGACCGTCCCCCACGACGCGCTGGGCGAGGATCTCCAGGTTGCAAGCCGCGAGGGTCGGCTCGGGGTTGCCCGCGCCGAAGGGATGGAGCCGGTCCAGCTCGCGCACGAGCCGGTGGTCCACCTCGGAGAGGGACACCAGCGCGTCCACGTGGAGCGCGGGGGGCCGCCGGGTCGGGCCGGCCCACTCGGCCGCGATGGCGGTGAACCGCTCGCGGAACGCGGGCAGGCGCGATTCGCGGAGGGTCAGCCCCGCCGCGCTCGGGTGACCGCCGAAGCCCTCCAGGAGGTCGCGGCATTGCCGCAGGGCCTCGCAGAGGTCGAAGCCCGGGATGCTCCGCGCCGAGCCCTTCGCCAGGCCCCCCTCGCCGATCGCCATGACCGCGGCGGGTCGGTGAAACCGGTCCGCCAGCCTGGCGGCGACGATGCCGACGACGCCCAGGTGCCAGTGGCCGGCGCCCAGGACGATCGCCGCCGGTGCGTCCTCGCCCGCGAGCGCCGCGACCGCCTCGCCCGTCATCTGCTCTTCGATCCGCTGCCGCTCGCGGTTGAGCCGCTCGAGCTGCTCAGCCAGGTCCCGTGCCTCCTCCTCATCCGCCGTCGTCAGCAGCCGGACTCCGAGCTCGGCGTGCGCCAGGCGACCGGAAGCGTTCAGGCGGGGGGCCAGCCTGAAGGCGACCGTCCCGGCCGTGCAGGGGCGGTCGATCCCGGCCGCTGCCTTCAGCGCCCGGATGCCAGGCCGCGCGCCGCGCGTGAGCCGCTCCAGCCCCGCCTGCACGAAGGGGCGGTTCTCGTCCTGGAGCGGGACGACGTCCGCGACCGTGGCCAGGGCCACCAGGTCGAGCGTCTCGTCGAGCGCGAGGTCGCCCCCGTGCGTCGTGGCGTAGGCGCTCATCACCTTGTAGGCGAGGGCTGCCGAGCAGAGGCCGCGGAAGGGGTAGGTCGAGTCGGCGCGGTGCGGGTTCAGCACCGCGAGGGCGGGCGGCAGCGTCAGGTCCGGCTGGTGGTGGTCCGTGACGATGACGTCCACGCCGAGGGAATTGGCGAGCGCCACCTCGCGGTGGGAGGTCGTTCCGCAGTCCGAGGTGACGAGCAGCCGGACTCCCTCGCGGCGCAGCCGCTCGATGGCCGGGCCGTTGAGGCCGTAGCCCTCGAGCTGGCGGTGGGGGATGTAGACCCGGACGTCGGCGCCCAGGCGGCGGAGGACGGTCAGGTAAAGGCTGGAGGCGGAGATACCGTCCACGTCGTAGTCGCCGTAGACGGCCAGGGGCTCGCCGAGCCGGACCGCCCGGTGCAGGCGGTCCACGGCGCGCTCCATGTCGGGCAGGGCGAAGGGATCGTGGCGCCCCCCATCCTCGGCGGCCAGCCAGGAGCGGGCCTGGCCTTCGGTCGTGATGCCGCGCGCGAGCAGCACCGACGCCGTGATCGGGGAGATCGAGAGGGCCCGTGCGAGCGCCTGCCGCCGCTCCCGGTCGGCCTCATAGACCACCCACTGCTTCGGGCCCATCTCCTCCCTCCAGCCGGCAGACCCATGGGGCGCTCGCAACCCGCTGAGAATTCAGAAAAATACTAGTCCGTCGCGCCCCCGTTGTCAAATGCCCTGTGGCGGCCTCCTGCGGGAAGCAGGCGGGTCGCGCCGGTGCATGGGGCGGTCGCCCTCAGTGATCATGCTTCATTCACCGCAGGGCCAGCTTGACCAGCGCGATCAGGGCCATGTACAGGGCGAGCGCGCCGGCGATCGTCGGCCAGAAGCCGAGCCGGTCGATGCCGAAGATCAGGAAGCCGACGTAGGCGATCCAGGGCGGCACGAACCAGAGCAGGTGCCTTGCGTAGGCGAGCGCGGTCGTGTTCCCGCCGTTCAGGTAGATCAGGATGATGGTCACCCCGGTGATCGCGGGAAAGGTGCTGACGAAGGCCGCGAGGAAGCCGCGTCCCTGTGCGCCGACGTAGGTGGAGAGGCTGACGATCGTCCCGCCGAGGAGGAAGTACAGGACCAGCTTGAGCGTCTCGTTCATGAACCGGTCTCCCGTGGCACGGCCGTTTCCCGGAAGGCGTCCATGGCCTCCCGGACGAGGGTTTCGCCCCGGCCGGTGTAGCGGGGCGAGAAATGGAAGACGACGAGCTGGCGGACGCCGGCCTTGGCCGCCATCGTCCCGGCCTGCCGGGCCGTCAGGTGGTAGCGCTCCCGCGCCTTGTCCGCGTCCCGGTGGAGGTAGGGCGCCTCGCAGTAGAAGAGGTCCGCCCCCCGCGCCAGCTCGACGATCTTCGCCTCGTTCTCCTCGTCGTAGCGGGCGTCCACGACGTAGGCGAGCTTCTGCCCGCGCGTGATCGTGAGGAAGCGGTCGCGCACGTCGCCCAAGACGAACTCCTGCTCCACGCGGCGGTGCTCGAAGTACAGGGTCGCGGTGAACCGGAAGTCGTCGGGCCGACCCTCCCAGAGGTACTGCTTGACATCCCGCAGCCACGAGCCGACCGGAAGGCCGGCCGCGTGCAGCCGCTCCTTGTTGACGTTGACGTGGAATCGCTCCTCCAGCCGCCAGGCCAGCGAGGGAATCCGATGGTTCAAGGCCACCGCGCTCACCGTGAACTGGCGGTCCTCGATCACCGGCGAGGGCGCGGGCGGCGGGGCCTCGGGACGCGGCCTCGCCGGGCGCTCGAGGGGCTGGAAGCCTGTCGCTGCGTCGAAGGCCGCGCCCCGCGTCTCGCCGGGGTGCAGCTCCGTGACCTCGATCCGCAGGGGGTAGCCGTCCACGAGGTTCCAGGTGTAGCCGCGCAGCTTGCCCGCCACGTTGGCGATGAGCCCCGGCGGGCCGAACAGTCGGAGCGTCTTGCCCCGCCCCAACGCGACCCGGAGCAGCCGGTCGAAGCCGATGAAGTGGTCCATGTGGGTGTGGGACACGAAGACCGCGCCGACCCGGAGCAGACGTGTCGGCGAGAGCGTCTCGTTCGCGCCGAGGTCGAACAGGAGGGCCCGTCGCGCCCACCGAACCTCCACGTAGAGCCCCGGGTCGCCGAAGGGCTCGTTGACGAGATAGCCGGAGAAAGAGGGGGTCACCCGAGCACCGCCTTCAGCACGCTGTACATGATGACTACCTCGACCGTGTGGGCGACGATCGGCGCATAGAGGTTCGCGAGCCGGACCCAGAGGATGCCCCAGACGAGGCCGTCCCAGACCGCAATCCAGTGCAGGTGGCGGAACGTCGCCACCATGAACGGGTCGAACGAGAAGGTGAGGGCGGAGACGGCCACCGCGAGCGCCGCGCCCCACGGATGATAGCGTGAGCCCGGCGGCGGTTGCCACAGGGCCAGGAGCCGGCCGAGAAGGAACCCGCGGAAGTTCAGCTCCACCCCCACGGCGATGAGCGTGATCGTCCAGGGCAGCATGAGCAGGAGGGGCGCCTGCGCATGGGGCGTTTCGCGGAGGAACTGGATGTCGCCCCCCAGGGCGGGCACGAGCCGGAGGATCACCGCTGTGTTGAAGATGCCGAGGAGCAGCCCCGTCATGAGTCCCCACCGCAGCCCCTGCGGCCAGCGCGAGGGGGTGAGCCCGAGCCGCGCGACCCAGTCGCCGTGGCGCCCCGCCCAGAGGACGAGGCAGAGGTAGGCCAGGAGCTGGGGCAGGAACTGGATCGGCCGGCTCTGCCGCAGGGGTTCGGGAAGCGTGTAGAAGAGGAGGGTGGCGACGGGCGGCGCCCAGGCGAGCGCCGCCAGGCGTTCCGGGCCCTGCGCGGCGGGCGGGCCGGCGGGCGTCCGGCGGCCGGTCTCCACCGTTACTGCAGCTCGATGCGGTACCGTTCGAGCGTCGTGCCCTTGGCCCTCGCCAGGTTGGAGAGGGACTTATTGTAGTCCACGACCGCGCGGGCCTCGTTCCCGCGCGCGAGCGCGAGGTCCCGCTGGAAATCGAGCACGAACCTGGTCGTGCTGAGCCCGACGTTCAACCGCTCCTGCTCGGCCTGCAACTGCTTCTCGGCGAGGATGCGGGCCGACCGCGTGGTTTCGATCCGCTTGAAGTCGGTCTGCACTCGGCGGACCGCCTCCTTCACGGTGACGATGACCTGCTGTCGCGCGCTCTGGAGCGAGGCCTGGGCGTTGCGGGCCTCCAACTGGCGCTTGTTGTACTGGCTCCAGGCGGCGCGGTTGCCCAGCGGATAGCTCAGGACCAGGCCGGCCCCGTAGTTATAGAAGTCGCCGCTGAAGTTCCGGCTGATCATGGACGAGGGGTCGGCGCCGAGCCCGGCGAGGCCCGTCGTGCCCTGGAAGGAGAGGTTGGGCAGGAGCTGGTTCTTGGCGAACTTGGTGTTGAGGTCGCTCGTCTCGATGTTCTTGCTGGCCTGGAGCACCTCCGGGCGTCGCTCGATGGCGATGTCGATGGTCTCCTGCAGGCTGAGGGGCTCCATCGTCTGGAGCGGCTGGTCGGTCGGGAGCACCCGCACGTCCTGGCGGAGGTCCTCCTCGGCCGGGTTCAGGAGACGCCGGAGCTGGTCCTCCTGGTCGCGGATCGCCTTCTCGGCGATCAGCACCTGCTCCACCCGGGAGGCGACCGCCGCCTCGGCCTGCAGCACGTCCACGATCGCCATGACGCCCGCCCTGGCCTTGGCTTTGTTGCTCGCCAACAGCTCCTCCGCGGCCTTGAGCGCCGCCTTCGCCACCTTCAAGTTCTCGTTCGCGAAGACCAGCTCCCAGTAGGTCTGCTCGACCGTCGCGATGACCGTCAGCACGCGGTCGAAGAACACGTGCTCCTCGACCTTGGCGTTGTTCTGCGCGACCTTGATGAAGGTCCGGTTGACGTCGAGGCCGAAGTTCTTGAGCAGCGGCTGCGTCAGCGTGAACGCGAGGCCGGACTGGTAGCCGGGGTTGAAGAGGAAGCCCGGGTTGCCCGCGACGAAGGTGCGCGTCGGGCTGAAGTTCAGGTCATAGTTGGCGCCCGTGAGGAGGTTTTGGGTCATGTCCAGCGTGACCTGGGACTGGTTCTGGTCGAACCCCTGGATACGGGTCAGGTCCGGGCTCTGGTTGAAGCCGAAGATCGGCCGGTTCAACGGGGTGACGCTGCGGTTGTACTGGCCGTTGAGGCTGACCGTGGGGTCGAACTTGGCCTGCTCGAAGATGATGTCCGCGACCCGGCTGTCCTTGGTCTGCCGGCTGATCGTGATGTCCAGGTTGTGCTGGAGGGCGCGCATCACCGCGTCGGTGAGGGAGAGGGCCTCCCGCGGCTCGGCCGCGGCCGGCGGCTCGGCCGCCGGCGAAGGGAGCGGCCCCGGGACGACGAAACAGAGCCCTATCGCCAGCGTCCACGTGAGCCAGAGGAAACGGCCTGCTCGACCCATGGCGGTTTCTCCTTGCGAAGGGAGTCCGAGATCGGCCATACTATACGCGTTATCCCGCTGGTTGTCACGTTGTTGACGTCCGGGAGGCGCTCATGGCCCTGCGAACGCTGCTGCTGATCGCTCTGGTCCTGGCGGCCCAGGCTCCCGCGTGGGGGCAGTCCGCCTCCGGCACCAGGGGCATGAACGGCGGGGTGGGGGTGCTCTTCGGGTTGACGGGGCCCGGCACCCTCTACCTGGACAGCCAGGGCGGCCAGGGGTACATGTACAGCTTCAACACCTTCGAGTCCTACAACTTCCGGAACACCGCGACCGGTCAGGCCTGGAGCGGGGGGATGATGACCCTCGGCCCCCAGCTCGGCGTCGGCCTGATCTCGGGGGGGAACCAGAGCAGCTTCTCGCTCGCGACGGGGGCCAACCAGCTCAGCGGCTCCCCCACGGTGTTCCCGCCGCCGCCGCGCGCGCTCCCCCCGCTCCCGGAGATCCAATCCTCCTTCGACGAGATCCCGTAGCTCTTCCCGCCGATCGGCGTCGCGTCGGTGGCCCCCTCGCCGCCGTCAGTCCCCTCCTCTGCGCCGACCCGGCGCGGGCTTGCGCAGGCGCCGGGGCTCGGCCGCTTGCGGAGGCCGGCCCCCCGGGCTATGGACATGGCGAGGCAGGAGCCGCGCGGCGATGGAAGAGGCCATCCTCCGTCAACGAAGTGTGCGGGAAGCGATCGGGCTCGACGGGGGCGGAAGCTCCCGCCCGCGATCGAAGACGGGGCCGTGCCCCTGGCTTACGAGCGGCTGGACGGGTGGGCCGTCGGACCGGGATCACCGTCGCGCCGCCGGCGTCCCTCTCGGAGGGACGGGCGACCCTGCGTGCACGGCTGGAGTCGCGAGGCCTGGGCCTCCGGCGCCGTGTTCCTGCTCCGGCAGGCCCGCCTGGGCTTGACGATCCGGGCGACCGAGCGACCGCTCGACTTCGTCAAGCCGATGCTCTCTCCCTCTTTCTCCAGGAGGGGCGGATCAGAAATCCGACGGTGGGGGAAGCGCCCTTGGACCTGCGGCTGCGGCGGCATGACGAGGATGGGGGGATCAACGTGACGCGGCGGGGCGGGACCGTCGAGGTCGTGACGGTCAAGTGAGCCGGGCCGTCACGGCGCCTCGGCCAAGGTCCAGAGCAGGGCCAGGACGTATCGGGCCGCGGCCTCCAGCAACTCCGGCTTGACGGTTTCGACCCGATCCGTCGGCCGGTGGAAATGGGGATGGACGCCGCTCGACACGACCGTCGCCGTCGGCACCGTGGCCTCCGCGAAGGGCACGTGGTCGCCCCCCGGGAAGTAGCCGAAGAGATCCAGCCGGTCGCCCAGGCCGGCCGTCTGGCCCGCGCCGAATGCCAGATCCTTCGTGATCTGCGTGAGCCCGACGGTCAGGCGCCCGTTGCCGACGCCGGCATGGTCCACGTTGACCATGGCCCTCGTGCCCGCGAGCGCGCGCGTCGGCCTGCGGACGTAGGCGCGCGAGCCGAGCAGCCCCTGCTCCTCGCCGCTGAAGGACAGGAAGAGGAGCGAGCGCCGGGGCGCGACGCCCGCCTCCCTGAGCGCCCGCGCCACTTCCAGCAGGACGGCCGTGCCCGAGGCGTTGTCGTCGGCGCCGGGGAAGAGGAGGCCGGCCTGCCGCCCGAAATGGTCGCGGTGCGCGCCGAGCGCGACCGTCTCCCCCCGCGCCGAGGGGTCGCGGCCCGGCAGGAGCCCGAGGACGTTGACCATCTGGCCCGGCTCCTGGACGGACGTCCACCGAAGGCGGGCCTGGGCAGCGAGCGCCACCGACCGCGGCCGGCGCCTCTGGGCCAGCGCTTCTTGGATCTCGCGCAGCGAGAGACCCTGGGCGGCGAGCAGTCGCACGGCGAGGTCCGTGCTGATCCAGGCGCCGGGCAGGGGCCGCTCGCCCTCGGGGAGATTGTAGGCGGCGACCGGCTCGCCCGTGACGCCGCGCCTTGCCTCGTAGGGGGAGAGGAGGGGACCGACCGCCGTCAGGTAGGCGACCGCGCCCCGTGCGCGGGCCGTCCGCTCCTTGTCCGCCTGGGAGCTCGTCCCGGCGTAGCCCTCCGGCTTGCCGCGCAGGAACAGGACGACGCGGTTGCGCACGTCCACGCCCTCGTACTCGTCGAGGTCGTGGGCGGGATCGCTGATGCCGTAGCCGACGAAGACCACCGGGGCGGCGGCGCCGACGGAGGGCGAGTCGAGGACGGGCAGGAAGTCCGTGCCGGGCCTGGCGGTGACGACCTCCAGGCCGAGCGTCAGCTCCAGACGACAGTCCGGCTGAATCTGTGTCACGAGGACCGGCTCGGTCAGCGCCCAGGGGCCGACGGCCGCCGCGACCGGCGAAGGAGCCGCCTCGCCGGGGATCGGCTCGACGCCGGCGGGCAGGAGCCCAGCGGCCGCCCATTCCGCGGCCACCAATTGCGCGGAGCGCCGGTCGTCGGCCGTGCCCGTCTGCCGTCCGTTGAAGGCGGACCCGCTCAGGCGTGCGACGTCCGCGGCCATGCGTGACCCGGACACCAGCGCCAGCGCACGGGCCAGGGCCTCGTCGGCGGAGGGGGACTCGGCCGCCGGCGCCGTGACGGCGGCGGCGAGGAGCCAGGCGAGCCCCGCGAGGGCGAGGGGCCGGTGGTGCCGGAGGCGTGACCGCATCATGCGGCGGCGACTATAGCACAGTCGCGCCGTTGCGGAGCCCAGGGGGACGGGGTAGGATGCGCCATCGTGCGGGTCGTGGAGCGGGACATGAGCGGGACCGGCACAGGCAGGGGCGAGGGCAATCGGCTCATCCATGAGCCGAGCCCCTACCTTCGCCAGCATGCCGGCAATCCGGTGGACTGGTATCCCTGGGGCGAGGAGGCGCTGGCCCTCGCCAAACGGGAGGACCGTCCCGTGCTCCTGTCCATCGGGTACTCGGCCTGCCACTGGTGCCATGTCATGGCCCACGAGTCGTTCGAGAACCCCGACATCGCCCGGCTGATGAACGAGCATTTCGTCAACATCAAGGTGGACCGCGAGGAGCGTCCGGACCTGGACGATGTCTATCAGAAGGCCGTGCAGGTCTTCACGGGGCGCGGGGGCGGCTGGCCGCTGACCGTGTTCCTGACGCCCGACTTGGAGCCCTTCTACGGCGGCACCTACTTCCCGCCGACGCCGCGGTACAACCTGCCGGCCTTCCCGCAGGTGCTCCTCGGCGTGGCGGAGTCCTACCGGAGCCGACGCGGCGACGTCCGGAGCAACGTCGAGCGCGTGAAGGCCGGGCTGCGCCGGGTCGCGTCGCCCGTTCCCTCCGACGAGTCCGTCACCGCGGGGGTGCTCGATGAGGCCGTCCGGGAGCTCCATCTCCTGTATGAGCCGGTCCACGGCGGGTTCGGGGACGGCCCCAAGTTTCCGACGACGTCGCCCCTGGACCTCCTGCTGCGCCACGCCCACCGGACGGGGGACGGAGAATCGCGCGAGCGGGTGCTCCACACGCTCAGGCGGATGGCCGCCGGCGGCATCTACGACCATCTGGGCGGCGGGTTTCATCGCTACGTGGTGGACGGTCGCTGGCTGGTGCCCCACTTCGAGAAGATGCTCTCCGACAACGCCCAGCTCATCCGGCTGTACCTCGACGGCTGGCGGCTCACCGGCGAGGCGCGTTTCCGGCAGGTGGTCGAGGAGACGATCGGCTACCTGGAGCGCGAGCTGTCGGACCCCGACGGGGGCTGGTCCGCGGCGCGGGACGCGGACAGCGAGGGACGCGAGGGAGCCTACTTCCTCTGGACGCCGGGGGAGGTCACGGCCGTCCTCGGCGCCGAGCTCGGCGAGCTGTTCTGCCGCGTGTACGACGTGACCGAGGACGGCAACTTCGAAGGACGGTCCATCCTCAACCGGCTCGGCGGTGGGGCCACCGGGCCGGAGGAGCTGCAGGAGATCGAGCGACTGCTCGCCCCGGCCCGGAAGAAGCTGCTCGAGGTGCGTGAGCGCCGCGTCAAGCCGGGGCTTGACAATCTGATCCTGACCGGCTGGAATGCGCTCGCGGTGTCGGCGTTCCTGGACGCCTCCCGCGCCTTCGGCCGGCCGGACTGGCTGGCGCGGGCGGAGCGGGCCCTGCTCTTCCTCCTCGACCATGCCTGGACGGGCGGTCTCGTCCACCGGACGGTCACGAGCCGCTGCGGGCGGCTGTCCGGCTACGCGGACGACCATGCCTTCCTCGCCGCGGCGCTGCTGGACGCCTTCGAGGCGACGGGGAAGCCGGTCTATCTCGATCGCGCCGTCGCGCTGGCGGACCTGATGGTCGAGCGGTTCTGGGATCGGGAGGCGGGAGGGTTTTTCTACACCGCGGAGGACCGGCACATGCCGCTCCCGCGCATGAAGCCGGGGTTGGACGGCGCCATCCCCTCGGCAAACGGGGCGGCGGCGATGGTCCTGCTGCGTCTGTCGGCCCATACCGGCGAGCCGCGCTACGAAGAGCGGGCCGAGCGGACGCTCCGCCTGTTCCGGGCGCAGATGGACCGCAACGCCCACGGCTCGTCGGCGCTGCTCTGCGCGGCGGACTTCTGGCTTCAAGGGCCGAAGACGGTGGTGCTGATGGGACCCCGCGGGGACCGGGCGCTCCAGGAGATGCTGGCGATGCTCGGGCGGCGGTACCTGCCGAACCGGACGATCCAGCTCGTGGACCCGGGGCTCGGCGGCGGCGCCCGGTTCCTGCCGCCGGCCCTGGAGGGTAAGAAGCCGGTGGACGGCAAGCCGACCGCCTATGTCTGTCACCGGTTCACCTGCTCTAAGCCGGCCACCGACTGGATCGCGCTGGAGCGGCTGTTGTGAGGCACAGGGTATGAACGACGGCGGACCCTACGACCACGTCTACTCCAAGTTCGTCCAGGAGAAGGACCGGGCGCAGGGCTACGAGTTTCAGCAGGGGCCGACCGGCAGCGTGGCGCCGCCGGTCGTGACCTTCGGCCAGAAACTGACGTGGTGGACCTGGGACCGCTGGCGGCGGATGAAGCGGATCCGCTCCGAGCGGGATCGGCGGGTGCAGGAGATTCTGGAGGTGAAGACCCCCCGGACGCCGGATGGACGCTAACGGGGGTGCACGAGCCCCCGCAGCCGGAAGTTGAACTCGATGTTGAGGACCTGGTTCCACACCGGCCCCGTCGCCGCGCGCGGCCGCGCGCGCGTCCCGTCCTCCGGGCTCACGACCTTCCCGTACAGGTAGAACCAGTTCACGATCGCGTCGCCCTCGTGCTTGAGCACGATCCAGTGCCGTCCGGCCGGCATGATCGTGGGAGTCTGCTCGAAGGAGAAGGCCACCCACTCGTACCGGTTGGGCGGCGTGCGGATCGCCGCGGCCGGGACGGGCCGGCTCTTCGCCAGCAGGCGGCCGGGTCCGTCGCCGCCATCCGCGTACAGCTCGACCCAGAGCGCCCCGCTCTCCCCGCCGAAGCGGTGCAGGGCCAGCGAAAAGTCCTTGACCAGCACCGGCCGTTCCGGCTCCAAGGCCTGGGCGTAGAGCCGATCGCCGGTGACGTACTCCGCCGTCTCGACCATGTAGCCCTGCTCGATGGAGTATTGGCCGCTCCCCTCCGCCTTCACCGGCTCGAACAGCCGGATCTCCCGCGGAAAATCGAGGTTGCCGAAGACGACCGGGAAGTCGAACTGCTCCGGCGTGAGCGCGGCCGGTGGCGCGTCGGGCGGGTGCGGCGCCGGCGGAACCGCGGCAGGGGGCGGGGATGGGGCGTCGGGCGGACGCGGCGCGGCGGGCGGGGCAGGCTGAGCCTGGGGGACCGCCAGGCTCGCCGCGTAGATCAGCTTCTGGGGCTGGGCCTCGACCTTCTGGGCCGTGACCACGTCCTGGTCGCGTGAGAAGTCCGCCTCCAGCCTCACGTCGGCGAGCCTCGGCCGCGCCGCCCCCCGCGTCCGCCAGGTGATCAGCCCGTCCGTATGGGCGGCCTGGTTGTCCGGCCCCACCTCGACGCGGATGAACCGCGTGGACACGAAGAGGTGATAGGCCTGGGCGTCGAACATCAGCCAGCCCTGATCCGGGTAGAAGATCTCCAGCCAGGCATGGCGCCCCGCCGCCCAGCGGGCGGTCCAGCGCCGCCGGCCGTTGTCCTCGTCCACCTCCCAGGGTTTTTCCAGCGTGCGGCCGCGGACCATCCGGGCCGGGATGCCGGAAGCCCGCAGCAGCGCGACGGCCAGGTGCGTGTAGTTCTGGCAGTTGCCCTTGCCCTCCCGCTTGGTCGTGAGCGCGTCGTAGGCGGTCGGCTCGAGCGTGTAGTGGAGGTGGTCGACGAGCCAACGCAGGAGGCGCGTCACCGCCTCGCCCTCCGTCGCGGCCCCCTTCACCAGCCCGGCGGCCAGCTCGCGGATCTCCGGGTCGTCCGACTGGACCAGCGCGCTCGGCTTCAGATAGGGCGCCACGTCGGCCGGGATGGCCGAGGTCGGCAGCGGGTAGGGCGCGGCCGTTGCCACGGGGGCGAAGGCCACCGAGGCCTGCACGTCGTACTCGCTGGCGATCCGGATTTCCCCCGGGGCGGGGTTCTTCCAGACGAGGGCGAGGATGCGGTTCCCGTAGGGGTCGGTCCTCTCCTCGACCGTGGTCGGCGCGGGAGTCGCTCGTTGGCGGTAATGGTCCACCGCCTGCTTGGAAGTCTTGGTGCTGACCGATGGCGGCGGGACGAGGTGGTAGGTCAGCTCCTCGATGCCGGCCGGCAGGTCGAGCACGGCCTGGTCTGAGACGTGAAAGGCCGAGGTCAGCTCGCCGGTCAGGATGAGGGTGCGGGCGGGAACTGCGGAGGAGCCGAGCGCCCAGACCACCCCCATGAGGGGGAGCCAGCGGCGGAGGAAACCGATCCGCTGCGTCATGGAGGTCCGGCTCCGAGGGTGGGGGCGGCGTGAGGTCGGCGCCGATCATAGAGAAGGGCGTGGCCGTTGTCCAGCGCGGCGGGCTGCTCTCCGTGGCGCCCGGGCGGGCGGCGGTCTCCCGTGCTTGCCCGGTCGCAAGCGAGGGGATCGGCGGGGGGCCGCCCGGTCTCTACTGCGCCCCTAGGGAATAGACCTGGGCTGACGGGAGGACGACCCATGCCGACGACCATGCAGGGCGGCGCCGGCGACGGGAGCGCGCTGCCCGACCGGCAGGTGCCGCAGCTCATCCAGGCCATAGCCGGCCTCAGCGTCCAGACCGGCCTCTCGTGGGAGCAAGCCATTCAGCAGCGGCCCGACCAGGCCCCGACGATCCCGGCCGAGTCCTGGCGGCCGCCGGGACATGGCTGATCCTCGGCGAACCGCGTGACCGTGACGCTTGCCTTGCGCCCGCCCGCCGTACTACAGTCGGCCGGAACCGGGGGGCTGTCCGTTGGGCGAGACGCGGGTTGACCTGCTGCACCTCCTCGAGGACCTGCGCGACGCCTATCCAGGGTCCCTCGAAGAGACCATTCTCACCGAAATCGTCGCGAACTCACTCGACTCCGGCGCCGATTGCGTGGCCCTCACGGCGGACCCCGCCCAGGCCACGCTCCTGGTGCTCGACAACGGCTCGGGGATGCAGCGGCGGGAATTGGCGCGTTACCACGACATCGCCGCGCAAGCACTTCCTGCCGCTGCTCGCCCCGGCCTTCGATGCCCAGTTAAGCGACCACTACCCGGGCGGTGTCCGCTTCGTGGTCAACGGGGTATCCTGTGAGCGTCGGGGCGACGGCGGGTCGGAACGGGCGCCGCTGGAGACCCGTATGGCGCGTAAGCGCAAGCCGTCGGCGGTCGGCTACCTGCTTCGGGACGATCTGCCGCTCCCCGAAGAGCGGCGCGGCCTCGCCATCAGCACCTTCGGCAAGGTCATCAAGCGGGGGTGGGACTGGCTCGGGCTCACGCCCAGCGCGCCGGACCGGATCGGGGGCCTCATCGAGGCGCCCGCCCTCGCCGCCTGCCTGACGCTGAACAAGGGCGATTTCATCCGCACGGGGCCCCGCGGTGCGGCGTACCTGGCCTACCGTAAGGCGATCCAGGAGGCGGTCGCGCGCCAACTCCAGGCCTGGGGTGATGTGCGGGAGGCCGGCGAGGAAGCGCGTCAGCGCCTGGCGCGGCCCCTCGAACGGGACTTGGGACGGGTGCTCGAAGACCTCTCGCGGGATTGCCCCCTCCGTGCCGCCCTGGTCGAGCGTCGTCCCGGCGGGCAGCGGCGGCTGCCGATCGGCCGGAGCGACGGGCCGGCGGCCGACCATGCCGCGGTGCCGGTACTGAAGCCGACCGGCACGGGACCGGGAGGCGAGCCGGCGGAGCCACCTGCTCCGGGTGAGGCCCAACCGGTCGCGCCGACGCCCGGCGAGCCTCGGGGCCCGATTCCGGAGGAGCCTCCATCGGGCGGCGCGGCGCTGCCGGACCGCGGGCGCGGCGCCAGGCCGGCGCGGTACGGGCTCAGTCTCAAGTTCGAGGAACGCCCCGGCGATGCGGAGCTCGGGCGTCTGGTCGAGTCCACCGTCTGGATCAATCAGGCGCATCCGGCGTATCGGCGGGCCCTTGCCTCCCGGTCGGTCGGGTACCGCATCTGCCTGGCCGTGGCGCTCGCGCTTGCGCCGCTCGCCGTCGAGCCGGCCAAGGAACACGCCTTCGTCACGACGTTCCTGTCCCGGTGGGGCGAGGCGATCGGCGGCGGTCGCGGCGGCGGGAAGCGGGCGCGCTAGCCCGGCGCCCTTGGGGCCAGCCGGCTCCGCCGTTAATCCCTTGGGGGAGAGGCGGCTCCGGAGCGGTGCGTCTCGACCGAGGTTCCCTGTGCTAAGATCACCGCCGGAGTCCGCCATGCCCGCGTCCAGTCCCTTCAAGCTCGTCGCGCCGTTCAAACCCTGCGGGGACCAGGGCGGGGCCATCGAGCGGCTTGCGGCCGGGGTCCGGGACGGCAGGAAGCACCAGGTCCTGCTGGGCGTCACGGGCTCGGGCAAGACCTTCACGATGGCCAACCTGATCGAGCGGGCGCAGAAGCCGACGCTCGTCCTGGTCCACAACAAGACGCTCGCCGGGCAGCTCTACCAGGAGTTCCGGGCCTTCTTCCCCCACAACGCCGTCGAGTACTTCGTCAGCTACTACGACTACTACCAGCCGGAGGCCTACCTGCCGCAGACCGACACCTACATCGCCAAGGACGCCTCGATCAACGACGCGATCGACCAGATGCGCCACTCGGCGACGCGATCGCTCTTCGAGCGGAACGACATCGTGATCGTCGCCTCCGTGTCCTGCATCTACGGCCTGGGCTCGCCGGAGGTCTACCACGACATGCTGCTCTACCTGGAGGAGGGCATGGAGATCCGGCGGGAGCAGATCCTGGCCAAGCTCGTGGATATCCAGTACGCGCGCAACGACACGGACTTTCACCGCGGTACGTTCCGGGCGCGGGGCGACGTGATCGAGATCTTTCCCGCGTCCTCGGAGGCCAACTCGGTCCGGATCGAGCTGTTCGGCGACCAGGTGGACGCGATCCACGAGATCGACCCGCTCACGGGCGAGGCGCTGCACCGGTTGCCCAAGGTGCCGATCTACCCGAACACGCACTACCTCATCGCCCCGGACCGCTACGAGCGGGCCCTGAACGGGATCGAGGCGGAACTGGAGGAGCGTATCGCCTGGTTCACGCGGGAGGGCAAGCTCGTCGAGGCGCAGCGCATCGAGCAGCGGACGCGCTTCGACCTGGAGATGATCCGGGCGATGGGCTACTGCCACGGGATCGAGAACTACTCGCGGCACCTGAGCGGCCGAGCGCCCGGGGAGCCGCCGCCGACGCTGCTGGACTATTTCCCCGAGGATTTCCTGCTGATCGTGGACGAGTCTCATGCGACGATCCCGCAGGTGCAGGGGATGTACGAGGGCGACCGCTCGCGCAAGCGGAGCCTGGTGGAGTACGGGTTCCGTCTGCCCTCCGCCTTCGACAACCGGCCGCTCACGTTCCGAGAGTTCGAGCGGATGGTCCGTCAGGCGGTGTATGTCTCCGCCACGCCCGGTCCCTACGAGCTGGAGCATGCGGCCGGGCACGTCGTCGAGCAGATCATCCGGCCGACCGGGCTCATGGACCCGGAGATCGAAGTGCGACCGGCGCGCGGACAGGTGGACGACCTGCTCGGCGAGGTCCGCAAGGAGGCGGGGCGAGGGAACCGGGTGCTCGTCACGACGCTCACCAAGCGCATGGCGGAGGACCTGACCGAGTATTTCCACGAGCTGGGCGTGCGCGTCCGCTACCTCCATTCGGACATCAAGACACTGGAGCGGGCGGAGATCGTCCGGGACCTGCGGCGCGGCGTCTTCGACGTCTTGGTGGGGATCAACCTGCTCCGGGAGGGGCTGGACATCCCGGAGGTGAGCCTCGTGGCGATCCTCGACGCGGACAAGGAGGGCTACCTGCGCTCGCACCGTTCCCTGATCCAGACGGCGGGCCGCGCGGCGCGGCACGTCGAGGGGCGGGTGATCTTCTACGGCGACGCGGTGACCGAGTCCATGCGGCTGGCGATCGAGGAAACGCGCCGCCGCCGCGCGATCCAGGCCGAGTACAACGCGACGCACGGCATCACGCCCGAGGGCATCCGGAAGGGGATCCCGGACTTGGAATACCGGGTGGCGGAGATGGACTACGTGCAGCTCGACCTGGCGGCCGACCCCGGGGTGTCCGGCGGCGACGAGCAGGCGATGGAGCGGAGCATCAAGGAGCTGGAGGCGGAGATGAAGGCGGCGGCGAAGGACCTGGAGTTCGAGCGGGCCGCGGCGCTGCGGGACCGCATCCGCGCGCTCAAGGCGAAGCTCCTGGAGGTGCCGCGCGAGGGTCGGTGCGTGGGCTAGGCCTGCTTGTAGAGATAGATGCCGAGGGAGATGCCGAGGAAGGTGAGCAGGTTCATCTTAACGGTGAAGCCAAAGGTCACCTTGAGGAGGATCAGGTCCACCGTGACCGGCGGGTTGAGGCCCGGCGTCACGGCCTCGGAGAAGATGGCCTGAATGGTCCCGCCCGGGGCCATGGTCCTCAGAATTTCCCCCAGGAGGCCGCCGAGCAGCCCTCCCAGCAGGATGAACAGGATGAACATGACTGGCGACTTGCGCATGGTCCCCGCCGCCCCGAGAGCCGCTCCCTGCTTAGGGTAAATTGCGGTGTACGATAGCGGAGTGGGAGCGGGAAGTCAAGGCGCGGCCGCCGGATTCTCCGGGAGGGGCGGGGCGCTGCCGGCGGTCGGGCCGGCGACGCCCGTTCGGCCATTGACTTTGTCTCCGGCCGTTCTGTAGACTGCGCGATGGCTTTTTCCTGATTTTTCCTGGTCCTTGAGGCTTCCGGCCGGATCGAGAGTCCGGCGATCATCCTGACTGTCGATGCCCGCCGGGCCGGTGACGTGGTGGGCGCGCCTAACACCCACGAGCGTCGCACAGGCTCTGGGGGGGGGCCGGAGATACCCGGCGGACCCCCGCACTCTTTCCTCACGGTCGGCGGCGAGAGATACCGGTTCCGTTGCAGGCGGAGCGCGCTTGGGCGGAAGGCCGCGGCCGTTGTCGCGGGTGGGGGGACGGGCGGGGGGTCGGGAAGGATCGCCGACACGAGCACTCTGATGTTCGATGCCCTGAACGAAAAGTTCGAGCGAATCCTCAAGCGGCTCCGCGGCCACGGCGTGCTCACGGAGCAGAACATCGCCGAGGCGCTCAAGGAGGTCCGCCTCGCCCTCCTGGAAGCCGACGTCAATTTCAAGATCGTCCGGGACTTCGTCGAGCGGGTGCGGCAGAAGGCGGTGGGGCGGGAGGTGCTCCAGAGCCTGACGCCGGGCCACCAGGTCGTCAAGGTCGTCTGGGACGAGCTGTGCGAGCTGATGGGGCGAGAGCAGGCCGGCTTCGCCCTGGCCTCGACGCCGCCCACGGTCGTGATGATGGTCGGCCTGCAGGGGGCGGGGAAGACCACGACCTGCGGGAAGCTCGCGCGCCTGTTCAAGCAGCAGGGCCGGCGCGTCCTGCTCGTGGCGGCGGACCCGCGCCGGCCGGCGGCCGGCGAGCAGCTCGCCAGCCTGGGCCGGGCGCTGGACGTGCCCGTGCACCGACCGGCTGCGTCGGGGACGGCCCGTGGGGACGTCGTGAACGTCTGCGCGGAGGGGGTGGCGCGGGCGACCGATCAGGGCTACGACCTGGCCATCCTGGACACGGGCGGCCGTCTGCACGTCGACGACGAGCTGATGGAGGAATTGGCGGAGGTCAAGCGCGCCGTCAGGCCGCACGAAGTCCTGCTGGTCGCCGACGCGATGACCGGCCAGGATGCGGTGGCCATGGCGGAGCGGTTCGATCAGCGCGTGGGGCTCACCGGCGTGATCCTCACCAAGGTCGAGGGCGACGCGCGCGGGGGGGCGGTGCTCTCCATCCGCGCCGCCACCGGCAAGCCGGTCAAGTTCCTCGGCGTGGGCGAGAAGCTGGACGCGCTGGAGCCCTTCCATCCCGACCGGATGGCCTCGCGCATCCTGGGGATGGGCGACGTGCTCTCGCTCATCGAGAAGGCGCACGAGGCCTATTCGCGGGAGGAGACCGAGGCCCTGCAAAAGCGGCTGACCTCGCGGAGCCTGACGTTGGAGGATTTCCGTGAGCAATTGGGACAGATGGGGCGGGTCGGCTCGCTGGAGCAGATCCTCGGCATGCTGCCGGGCGGCCAGAAGCTCAAGGGCATGCTCGACGGGCAGGTGCCCGAGAAGGAGATCAAGCGGGTCGCGGCGATCATCGACTCGATGACGCCGAAAGAGCGGCGGGACCACGCGATCATCAACGGGAGCCGCAAGAAGCGGATCGCGCGGGGCAGCGGGACGGAGGTGCAGGACGTGAACCGGCTGCTCAAGCAGTTCCTGGCGGCCCGGAAGATGATGAAGGCGTTGTCGGGCGGGGGCGCGAAGCGACAGCTCGCCCAGTTGTTGCGGTCGTTCTGAGCTAAGGAGGACTCCACGTGGCGGTGCATTTGCGGTTGGCGAGGGCGGGCCGGCACAAGCGGCCCTTTTATCGGGTGGTGGCGGCCGATTCGCGGAAGCCGCGCGATGGGCGGTACCTGGAGGTCCTCGGGACCTACGATCCGCTCAAGAGCGAGGGCGGGACCGCGTTCAAGACGGAGCGGGTGCTCGACTGGTTGAAAAAAGGCGCGCAGCCGACGGTGACGGTCCGGACCCTGCTGAAGCGGACCGGCGTCCTGGCGCAGCACCAGGCGGCGAAGAAGGCCTCGTAAGGGCGCCGTCGGCGGAGCCGTCGCCCCGGATGGGGCAGTGCGGGGCCGGCTCCAGACGCTCCTGTATCCGGGGTCGGTATCCGTCATCCCGGCGAGAACATGGCCGGGGTCAACCCTGCGCCGGCGCGGAGGAGGCCTGCGGCCCGGTTCCTTCCATGAACGACGACGTTGACCTGATCGCGGTCGGGCAGATCGTCAAGCCCTTCGGGGTGCGGGGCGAGGTCCGGGTCCGGTCGCTCAGCGACGTGCCGGGGCGCTTCGAGCGGCTGCGGCGTGTCACGGTCGAGGCTCCGTCGGGCCGGGTGCTCGTCACGGCCGTGACCCGGGTGCGGGAGGACCGGGGCGTCGCCGCCGGCTATGTTCTGGGCCTCGAAGCCCTGACGACGCCGGAGCAGGCGGCGGCCTGGCGCGGTGCGCTGCTCAAGATTCCGCGGGACCAGGCGCCTCCCCTGCCCGAGGGGGCGTACTACGAGTTTCAACTCGTCGGCCTGGCGGTGTCGGACGAGGCCGGCGAGGAGTTGGGCACGTTGACGGACATCTGGGAGACCGGCGCGCACCACGTGTTCGTGATCCGGGGGGACGGCCGGGAGGTCCTGCTCCCGGCGACCAAGCAGGCCGTGGCGTCCGTGGACCTGGAACAGGGGACCATGGTCGTCCGCCGGGCCGCGCTGGTGTCGGAGGAGGCGCCCTCCAGGGCTGTGGGGGCCTGACCGCGATGCGTTGCGAGATCCTCACGCTGTTCCCGGACATGGTCCGGCCGGTCCTGGCCCAGAGCATGTTGAAGCGCGCCCGGGAGAAGGGGCTGGTCGAGGTCGGCGTGCGGAACCTCCGGGACTATACGACGGACCGCCACCAGGTCGCCGACGACGCGCCCTACGGCGGCGGGGCGGGGATGGTGATGAAGCCCGAACCGCTGTTCCGCGCCGTGGACGTCCTCGCGGCGGAGGAGCCGGGCGGGACGACCGGTCTGCGACTGATCCTGCCGTCGCCCCAGGGGCGGCCGTTCACGCAGGCGATGGCCGAGGGGATGGCGCGGGAGCCCCGGCGGCTCGTATTCCTCTGCGGGCACTACGAGGGCATCGACGAGCGGGTGCGGCTCGGCCTGCATCCGGAGGAGATCTCGATCGGCGACTACGTGCTGACGGGGGGGGAGCTGGCCGCGCTCGTGATGATCGACGCGGCGGTGCGGCTGGTTCCCGGCGTGCTGGGCGATCCGGAGTCGGCGCGCTTCGAGTCGTTCGCCGAGTCGCTCCTGGATTTTCCCCAGTACACCCGCCCGCCGGAGTTCCGGGGGCTGGAGGTGCCGGAGGTGCTGCTCTCGGGCAACCATGAGGCCATCCGGCGGTGGCGGCGAAAAGAGGCCTTGCGGAGCACGTACCTGAAGCGGCCGGACCTGCTGCAGGGACGGCCGTTGAGCGACGAGGAGCGGCGGTTGTTGGATGAGATCGTCCGCGAGCGCGCGGACGGCACGGCGGTGCATTGCGGGGAGGAGGGGTAATCACATGAATCGGTTGGAGCGCATCCAACGATCGTTGGTCAAGAAGACGATGCCGGCCTTCGAGATCGGGGACACGGTGCGGGTGCACGTGAAGGTGGTCGAGGGCGAGAAGGAGCGGATCCAGATCTTCGAGGGCACGGTCATCGCCCGCAAGGGCGGCCGCAACAGCGAGACGTTCACGGTCAGGAAGATTTCCTACGGCGTCGGCGTGGAGCGGATTTTCCCCGTTCACTCGCCGACGGTGACGCGGGTGGAAGTCGTGCGGCACGGCAAGGTGCGGCGCGCGAAGCTCTACTACCTGCGCCACAAGAAGGGCAAGACGGCGCGGGTCAGCGAGCGGGAGTACACGCCCGAGGCCAAGCAGGCGGCCGCGCCCGTCAAGGCGGCCGAGGTCCCGGACGAGGTCGGGGCGGCGAAGGCCTGACCCGGCGGCCGGGTCCGGCCCGCCGGCCGGCGCATCGGGGAGCGGTGGAGCCCACGGACCTCTTCGAGGGGGAAGCGCGAAGCTGCGGCTACCGGCGCGTGGCCGGCCTGGACGAGGCCGGGCGCGGGCCGCTGGCCGGCCCCATCGTCGCGGCGGCCGTGATCCTCCCCCGCCGGTTCCGGCTCCCGGGGCTGGACGATTCCAAGCTGGTGCCGGAGGCCGAGCGCGAGCGGCTGTGCGAGGCGATCCTGCGGCGCGCCGTGGGCGTCGGCATCGGGCGGGCGAGCGCGCGCGAAATCGACGCGGTGAACATCCTGGAGGCGACCCGGCTGGCCATGAGGCGGGCGATCGCGGCGCTGGCTCCTCCGCCGGACTTCCTGCTCCTCGACGCCCTCGTCCTCCCCGGCCTTGCCCTTCCCCAGCGGGCCATCGTCAAGGGCGACGGGCTCTCCCTCTCCATCGCCGCGGCCTCGATCGTGGCCAAGGTCACGCGGGACCGCATCATGGCGGAGGAGCACCGGCGCTTTCCCCTCTACAATTTCCTCGTCCACAAGGGCTATCCCACCCCGGAGCATCTCCGGTTGTTGGCCGCCCACGGTCCCTGCGAGCTGCATCGGTTGAGCTTCGGGCCCGTCCGGGCTCTCCGCGGCGGCGCGCCGGTCCCGGCCAGCGGGGGCGGCGATGCCTGAGCCCCTCCCGCTCGGGCCGGCGGCGGAGGAGGCGGCGGAGCGGCTGCTGCGCGGGAAGGGCTACCGGATTCTCGGCCGCAACGTGCGGCTGCCCGGCGGGGAGCTCGACCTGGTCGCCGAGACGGCGGGCGTCGTCGTGTTCGTCGAGGTGAAGGCCAGGCGGAGCGAGGCGTTCGGCGGCGCGCGGTCGGCGGTGGACGGCCGGAAGCGGGACCGGCTGGTGCGCCTGGCGACGCAGTTCCTCGCGGGACGCGGGCTCGCGGGGCGGCCCTGCCGGTTCGACGTCGTGCTCTGCCAGGGCGCCGAGGCCCGGCCGGACCGGCTGGAGCACATCGAGAACGCGTTCGAGGTGGCCGACGGCGGCCGGGGATGGTAGGGGGCGGAGCCGGAAGTTCGCTAATGATCCAGCTCTTCCACGTCTCGAAGTCCTATGACCGGAAGCCGGCGCTCCAGGACATCAATCTTCATATCGGCAAGGGGGAGTTCGTTCTGCTCATGGGGCCGAGCGGGGCGGGCAAGACGACGCTGCTGAAGCTCCTCTTCTGCGCGGAGCAGCCGGACGAGGGGCAGATCCTGGTCCAGGGCCGCAACGTGGCCAGGCTCCGCGGGTCCGACATCCCGTATCTCCGGCGCACGATGGGTTTCGTCTTCCAGGACTTCCGGCTCCTGCCCAAGAAAACGGTCTTCGAGAACGTCGCCCTCCCTCTGGTGGTGCAGGGGGTGGCGGCGTTCGAGACCAGGCGCCGGGTCATGGAGGCCCTCAAGGGCGTGGGGGTCGAGCAGAAGAGCGATGCCAAGCCGCTCGCGCTGTCGGCGGGCGAGCAGCAGCGGGTGTGCATCGCGCGGGCGATCGTGACGGGGCCGATCATCCTGCTCGCCGACGAGCCGACGGGCAACCTGGACGCCGACCTGACCCGGGAGATCGTGGAGCTGTTCAAGACGATCAACGCCCGCGGGACGACCGTCCTGATCGCCACGCACAACCAGCAGGTGGCGGAGCAGGTCGGCCGTCGGGTGATCGTGCTGCACCGGGGCCGCGTCCAGTCCGACGTGGGGGCGGGGGCGTGAGGCGGCTCGGATACCTGGTGCGCGAAGCGCTCGCGAACGTCCGCCTGAACCGGACCACGACGCTCATCGCCGTCGCGACGACCGCCTTCACCCTGGCCTGTTTCGGGGTTTTCCTGCTCCTCTACCTCAACCTCCGCGGGCTCGTCGGCTCCCTGCAGGACGATATCAAGGTCATCGTCTATCTCAAGGACGACGCCGCGCCCCACGCCGCGGCCGATCTGCAGCGGCGGCTCAAGGCGGAGCCGGAGGTCGTGGCGCTCGCGTTCATTTCCAAGGAACAGGCGCTGGCCGAGTTCACCCGGCAGTTCCCCGCGGAGGCGAGCCTCCTTCCCACCCTGGGCAGGAACCCGCTACCCGCCTCGCTCGAGGTGACGCTCGCGCCCCCGCTCCGCTCGGCGGACGCGGTCAGGCGGTGGGCCGCGCGCATTCAGGCCCTGCCGGAGGTGGCGCAGGTGCAGTACAGCCACGAATGGATCGAGAACCTGGCCAGCCTGGTCGGCTATCTGGAGCTCGCGGCTGTGGGGGTGGGCGGCCTGCTGGCGGCCGCCTCGGTGACGATCATCGCGAGCATGATCCGGCTGACCCTCTACGCGCGGCGCGACGAGATCGAGATCCTGAGCCTGATCGGGGCGACGAGGGCCTTCATCCGGGTGCCCTATCTGCTGGAGGGCGCCTTGCTCGGGGCTGCCGGCGGGGCGTTGTCCCTCCTGCTGCTGCGGGGCGGGTTCGAGTACGTCACGCGCCGGCTCGGTGAATCCGGGCGCGTCCTCGGCGTGACGCCGGACCTGGGCTTTTTCCCCGTCGAGTTGTCGGCGGTGCTCCTGTCGGCGGGGGTGGTGGTCGGCTTCGCCGGGAGCTATGTGTCGCTGCTCCGGTTCGGGAGGGCGCGGACGTGAGGGCCGGAACCGTCGTCCGGAGCGTCGCCCTCGTCGCGGCCCTGCTTGCGCCGTGGACGGTCCACGAGGCCGGGGCGGCCAAGGAGAAGGACGACCCCATCGCCCAGAAGATCGAGCGCGAGCGGAAGCAGCTCGAAAAGCTCAACCGGGAGATCGAGGAGAAGAAACGGCAGGCCGAGGAGGCGGAGAGGAAGCGCGAGTCGATCCTGCAATCGGTCCAGGACCTGGACGAGCGGCTGGTCCGCAGCCGGCAGGAGCGGCGGGAGATCGACCAGCAGCTCAAGAAGAAGGATCAGGAGATCGAGGCGCTCAACGGACAGATCGCCGCCAAGCGCGCGGGCATCGAGGAGCGGCGGGGCTCGATCCTGGCCCGTCTTCGGGTGCAGTACATGGAGGGCCGGCTGGGCCGCCTCAAGGCCTTGCTCTCGGCGGGGAGCCCGGCCGACCTCCAGCGGCGGTTCCAGTACCTGTCGGCCGTCTCCAAGCTCGAGTTCGAGATGATGACCGACTACCGGATCGACCTGATGGAGATCGAGGAGGCGGAGCAGCAGCGGGTCCGGGCCCGCGCGGACATGCTCACGTTCAAGCAACGGGTGGACCAGTCGTTGGCGGAGATTCAGGACACGAAGCGGCAGAAGCACGCCGTCCTCGCGAAGGTCAACCGCGAGAAGGCCGCCTACGACCGGGCGGTGGAGGAGCTCGAAAAGTCGGCCGCCCGGGTGGACCAGTTGGTGCAAAAGCTTCTCAAGGAGATGGAGGAGCGCCGCCGGGCCGCCGCGCTCCGGCCGCCGACTGGCCCCAAGGGCGCACTGCCCCCCCGCGGCGCGCTCCTGTGGCCGGCGGACGGCGAGGTCGTGTCCTACTTCGGGCGGCAGAAGCACCCGCAGTTCAACACCTACGTCGAGCGCAAGGGCATCGAGATCCGCACCGTGGAGGGCAGCGACATCAAGGCCGTCATGTCCGGCCAGGTGGCCTTCGCGGACTGGCTCAAGGGGTACGGGCTGGTGCTCATCCTCGACCACGGCAACGGGTTCTTCTCCCTCTACGCCCATGCGTCCCGCCTGCTCGCCAAGGTGGGGGACCCGGTCCAGGCCGGTCAGGTGATCGGCGAGACCGGGGACACGGGCATGACGGGCGACAGCACGCTGTACTTCGAGCTGCGCCAGGGGGCCGACCCCGTCGATCCCTTGGCATGGCTGTCCAAACGGCGGTAAGATACGACCGATTCCGGCGCATCCTCATCTCAGGAAAGGATACGAGAGGCTATGGCACACGACGGCCAGCGGCGTTCATGGTACTGGGGCCCCCTCGTCATGGTGGTCCTGGTCTTCGGCATCCTCATCGGTAAGGGATGGGAGCGGACCGGCCACGCGACGGAGACCTACGAGGAGCTGAAGACCTTCTCGGAAGTGCTGACGCAGATCCAGAAGCATTACGTCGAGGAGGCCAAGACCAAGGACCTCGTCCAGGGGGCGATCCGCGGGATGCTCGCCACGCTGGACCCGCACTCGGCCTACATGACTCCCGAGATGTACAAGGAGATCCAGGTCGAGACCAAGGGCGAGTTCGGCGGCGTCGGCATCCAGATCGGGATCAAGGAGAATCGCTTGACCGTGATCGCGCCCATCGAGGGGACGCCGGCGCAGCGGGCGGGGATCAAGGCGGGGGACTTCATCATCAAGGTCAACGACGAGTCCACCAAGGACATGACCCTGATGGACGCCGTGCAGCGGATGCGCGGACCCAAGGGGACCAAGGTCAGCCTGACGGTCCAGCGGGACGGCGCAGCCGAGCCGCTCTCCTTCACGCTCGTGCGCGACGTCATCAAGATCGAGAGCGTGAAGTCGAAGGTGCTAGAGAACAACATCGGCTACGTGCGGCTCAGCCAGTTCCAGGAGTCCACGGGCAAGGACTTGAGCCGCGTGCTCAAGCAGTTCCGCGAGCAGAAGGTGCAGTCCACGATCCTGGACCTGCGCAACAACCCGGGCGGGCTGCTCACCTCGGCGGTGGAGGTGTCGGAGCAGTTCATCGGGCCGGGCAAGCTGATCGTCTACATCAAGGGGCGTGACGGACGGAAGGACGAGTACGTGTCCCGTTTGAAGGAGCAGCCCGAGGACCATCCGATGATCGTGCTGGTCAACGAGGGGTCGGCCAGCGCGTCGGAGATCGTCGCGGGCGCCCTGCAGGACTGGGGCCGCGCGGTCGTGGTGGGGAACACCACATTCGGCAAGGGGTCCGTCCAGACGATCCTGCCGCTCGCCGACGGCTCCGGCCTCCGGCTGACGACGGCCAAGTACTACACGCCGAAGGGGCGGAGCATCCAGTCCACCGGCATCACGCCCGACATCGTGGTCAAGCCGCCGCAGCCCGTCGTCGCCAAGGCGGGCGAGGCGGAGGCCAAGGGAGCGAAGCCCAAGGAGGGCACGGTGCCCGCCGGCGCCAAGCCGGGCGATGAGGGCGCCGCGAAGACCCCGGCGGCCGGCGAGCCGGGGGCCGAGCCCGCCGCCGAGGAGGACGTGCAGCTCCAGAAGGCGGTCGAGCTGCTGAAGACCTGGAAGATCTTCAAGGAGCTGAGACCGCTCTGAGCGGCGCGCGGCGGAGGAGCGCCGGCCGCCGCCCCCGCCCGGCCTAGCGCGGTTTCTCGGGCTTAAGCACGAAACACGTGAGGGTCTTGGTCACCCCGTCCACCGCGCGGATGGGGGCGATCGTGTGTTCGTACAGGGTGTCGAAGCTCTCGCCTTCCACCTGCGCGATCAGGTCGTGGGGCCCCGACACGTTATAGACCGCCTTCACGCCCTCGATCCGGCTCAGCGTCTTGAAGACGCTCCTGGTGTGGTCTCCGGTCACGTCGATCAACACGAAGGCTGACACGCTCATCGTCGGTCCCGTTCCTCTTCATTCGGGGTTTCTACCTGGACGGCGCACCGTAGCAGAGGGATCGGGGCAAGTCAAGGCGATCCGCCGTCGATCCTCAGCCTGATGGCCGCCAACAGCTCCTCTTCCGTCGCCGTGACGCCCGGCAGCGTCCGCAGCAGATGGGACCGGGTCAGCGCCTCCAGGTCGGCGAGCGTCCGGATGCCGAGCCGGCCGTAGAGGTACTGCACGATCCCCTCCGACAGGCCGGGCAGCGTGCTCCAGGCCGCGACCTCGGGCGGAAGCGGCCGGCGGAGGTCCTCGTAGGCCCGGATCGTGCCGGTGCCGAGGAACTCCGCGATCTTCGCCGCGAGGTCCTTGCCGATCCCCGGAATCGTGCGCAGCGCGCCTCGATCCGCCACCGCCCGCACATCCTCCGACAGGTCGGCGATGGCGGCGGCCGCGCGCCGGTAGGCGCGAATCCGATGGGGGTTGGCCTGCTGCGCGGCCAGCTCGGCGGCCATGGCTTGAAAGAGGGCCGCGAGCGCGCGGTTGGTGTCGGTCATCGGCTGCGTGTCGGGCCGTGGTCGCGTCGGAATGCCTCCATGATACCGCATTTGGGCGCGCCCGGGGCGGTTGACAACCCGTCGGACCCTCCCCTAGGATGGGCGGGTCGACCGGGGGAAGAGGGGTGGGCACCGGGGGGCGGACCCTGCAGATTCGCGTCAACGGCGAGCCTCGGCGCGCCGGTGAGGATGTGACGGTGGCGGACCTCCTCCGCGAGCTGGACGTCCGACCGGACCGCGTCGCGGTCGAGGTGAACCTGGAGATCCTGGACCGCGGCGACTTCGAGCGGCGGCGATTGCGGGACGGGGACCGGGTGGAGATTCTGAGCTTCATCGGCGGTGGAGACCCTGGCCGCCGACCGCGGCACCGGGGGGGCGGATGAAGGACGACGATCGCCTGATCATCGGGGGCCGCGAGTTCAAGTCCCGCCTGTGGGTGGGCACGGGCAAGTACAAGGACTTCGCCGAGACCAAGCGGGCCATCGACGCGGCGGGGGCCGACGTGGTCACCGTCGCCGTGCGCCGCGTGAACATCACCGACCGCGGCAAGGAAAACCTGCTCGACTATCTCGACCCCGCGCGCTACACCATCCTGCCCAACACGGCCGGCTGCTACACGGTGGAGGACGCGCTCCGGTACGCGAGGCTGGCGCGGGCGGCCGGGGTGTCGGACATGGTGAAGCTCGAGGTGCTCGGCGACGAGCGCACCCTGTTCCCCGACGTCGTGGGGCTGATCGAGGCGGCGAAGATCCTCGTGAAGGAGGGGTTCTTCGTCCTGCCCTACACGAACGACGACCCGATCACGGCGCAGAAGCTGGTGGACGTGGGCTGTCCCGCCGTCATGCCCCTGGCGGCCCCGATCGGCTCCGGCCTCGGCATCCGGAATCCCTACAACCTCAGGATCATCCTCGAGACCCTCAAGGTGCCCGTCGTCGTGGACGCCGGCGTGGGGACCGCCTCCGATGCCGCCCTCGCCATGGAGTACGGCTGCGACGCGGTGCTGATGAACACGGCGATCGCCGGGGCCAAGGATCCCGTCATGATGGCCGAGGCGATGAAGCGCGCGGTCGAGGCCGGGAGGCTGGCCTACCGGGCCGGCCGCATCCCCCGCAAACTCTACGCGACGGCCAGCAGCCCCATCGAGGGCATGCTCTGACCGCGTGAGGCGTGAACGGCGAGGCGCGAACCGTAAAGGAAAAGGTTGCCGGCCGATGGACGCGGTGACGGTTCACGTCTAGCCTCCCACCCGTGACGCCTCGATGCCTCCCATCGATTTCTCCCTCTATCTGATCACCGACCGTCGTCAGACCGCCGGCCGTCCGCTGGTGCCGCTGCTGGGCCAGGCCGCGCGGGCGGGCCTCCGGGCGATCCAGCTCCGCGAGCGGGACCTGGCCGACCGGGAGCTGCTGGCCCTGGCCGGCGAGGCGCTGCCCTGCCTCCGCGAGGCGGGCTGCCGTCTCCTCGTCAACGACCGAGCGGACCTCGCCCTGGCGCTCGAGGCCGACGGCGTCCATCTTCGGTCCGACGGCCTGCCCGTCCACGTGGCGCGGCGCCTGGTCGGTTCCGGCCGAGTGATCGGGGTTTCTGCGCATTCGGCGGACGAGGCCGTGCGCGCCGCGGAGGAAGGGGCGGATTTCGCCGTGCTGGGCCCCGTCTACGACACGCCCTCCAAGCGGGGGTACGGCGCGCCGATCGGCCTCTCGCCGGTCGAGGAGGCGTGCCGCCGCTGTCGGATGCCCGTGCTCGCGATCGGCGGCATCACGGCGGCGCGCGTCCGCGAGGTGCGCGCGGCCGGCGCGGCCGGCGTCGCCGTCGTCTCGGCGATCCTTTCCGCCTCCGACGTCGAGGCGGCGACGCGCGCGTTGCTGGCGGCGCTCGCGCGGTGAGGCGCGCGCCCGCGGCCCGCCGCCGCTGTTGACCGCTCGGGGGGGCGATGATAGAATCCGCCCATGTTTGCGCTCCGTGAATGACGGCAGACGGCGGGAGAGGGGGCCCATGGCCGAGTCCAAGCGCGGCTCGAGTCGGCTCAGTTCCCTTCGGGATTCGGTGAAGAAACTGACCGAACGGTTGTCGGACGGAGAGGCAGACCCGATGAGAAGGTCGGAGGAACAGGCCCGCGAGGTCGAGAAGCTCCGCGTCCAGCTCCAGTCCATGGAGGAGGAGCTGCGGCAGCTCCACCATTCCCGCCATCAACTGGAGCAGGCGTCCCGCCAGAACGAGCGCCTGTCCGCCGCCCTGCAGGAGGCCAAGGCGCAGATCGAGGCCCTGCGGGTCGAGGTGGACAAGCTGACCGCCCCGCCCTCCACCTACGCGATCTTCTCCAGCCTCAACGGCGATCACACGGCGAACGTCTACGTGTCCGGCCGCAAGATGAAGGTCAACCTCCATCCCGCGATCAAGGCCAAGGAGCTGCGCAAGGGCCAGGAGGTGATCCTCAACGAGGCCTTCAACGTGATCGAGGTCCGCGAGTACGGCGGGATGGGGGAGGTGGTCCGGCTCAAGGACCTGCTGGAGGACCACCGCGCACTCGTGACCCTCCACATGGACGAGGAGAAGGTCGCCGAGCTGGGAGATCGCCTCAAGGGCGAGCGCCTGAGCGTAGGCGACACCCTGCTCTACGACCCGCGCTCCGGCTACGTGATCGAGAAGCTGCCGAAGTCGGAGGCGGAGGAGCTGGTCCTCGAAGAGGTGCCCGACGTCAGCTACGAGCACATCGGCGGGCTGGAGAAGGAGATCGAGCAGGTCCGCGACGCCGTCGAGCTGCCATTCCTGTACCCGGACCTCTTCGCCGAGCACAAGCTCAACCCGCCCAAGGGCGTGCTGCTCTACGGGCCTCCCGGCTGCGGGAAGACCCTGATCGCGAAGGCCGTCGCCAACTCCATTGCCAAGAAGCTGGGGCACCTGACGGGCAAGGCCCTGCGGAGCTTTTTCCTCCACGTCAAGGGGCCGGAGCTGCTGAACAAGTACGTCGGCGAGTCCGAGCGGCAGGTCCGGGAGGTGTTCAAGAAGGCCAAGGAGCGCGCGGCGGAGGGGAACCCCGTCATCGTGTTCTTCGACGAGATGGACGCGCTCTTCCGGACCCGCGGCAGCGGGATCTCCTCCGACATCGAGTCCACGATCGTGCCCCAGTTCCTCTCGGAGATCGACGGCGTGGAGCGGCTCCGCAACGTGATCGTGATCGGCGCGAGCAACCGGCAGGACCTCATCGACCCCGCCGTGCTGCGGGCCGGCCGGCTCGACGTCAAGATCAAGATCTCGCGTCCGGACCAGTCGGCCGCGCGCGACATTTTCTCCAAGTACCTCACGACGGAGCTGCCCTTCGCCGAGGAGGAGGTGGCGCGCTACGGCGGCGACCGGCGCGCGCTCGTGGAGGCCTTCGTCTCCCGGACCGTCGAGGGGATGTACGCGACCTCCGAGGAGAACAAATTCCTCGAGGTGACTTACGCGAACGGCGAGAAGGAGCTGCTCTACTTCAAGGATTTCGCCAGCGGCGCGCTGATCGAAGGCGTGGTGTCCCGCGCGAAGAAGCACGCCATCAAGCGGGCGATCGCCGGTCAGGGCAAGGGGTTGAAGCTGGAGGACCTGCAGCGGGCGATCCGCGAGGAGTTCAAGGAGCACGAGGATCTGCCCAACACGACCAACCCGGACGACTGGGCCAAGATCGCCGGCAAGAAGGGCGAGAAGATCATCCACGTCCGGACCATCACCGCGGGCTCGACGGAGTCCCGGCGGATCGAGACCATCAGCACCGGTCACTACTTCTGACCGGACCGCACCGACCAGGGAAGACACCCGTGCCGCGAGTTCTGGGAACAGAAACGGAGTTCGGCATCGCCGCCCGCGACCCCGAGGCGCTCGACCCGGTGTCCAACTCGCTCCAGTTGATCGGCCACTATCCGGCCCTGCCCGCGCCCCAGGCCATCTGGGACTACGAGAACGAGAATCCCCTGCTGGACGCCCGGGGCTTCGAGGTGGAGGGCGAGCGCGAGCGTCCGGGGCCGGACTACAACCGCCTCCTGAACAAGCTGCTGGCCAACGGCGGCCGCCTCTACGTGGACGGCGCGCACCCCGAGTATTCGACCCCCGAATGCACGAACGCCCGCGAGTTGGTCGCCTTCGAGCGCGCGGGCGAGCTGGTGCTCGCCGACTGCCTGCGGGCCATGGCGAACGCCCGCGGCGAGAAGTTCGTCCTGTACAAGAACAACACGGACGGCAAGGGGAACAGCTACGGCTACCACGAGAACTACCTGGTGCCCCGCGCCGTGCCCTTCGACCGGATCGTGCGGGGCCTGCTCCCGTTCCTGGTGACCCGCCAGATCTACGCGGGCGCCGGCAAGGTCGGCGCCGAGAATCAGACCGGGCCGACCGAGTACCAGATCTCCCAGCGGGCCGATTTCTTCGAGTGCCTGGTGGACCTGAACACCATGGTCAAACGGCCCATCATCAACACGCGCGACGAGCCGCACGCCGACCCGGCCAAGTACCGCCGCCTGCACGTCATCGTGGGCGACGCCAACATGGCCGAGCTGTCCACCTATCTGAAGGTCGGGACGACGATGATCGTCCTGGACATGATCGAGGCCGGATGGCCGCTGCCGGAACTCGAGCTGGAGGACCCGGTGCGCGCGATCAAGGAGGTCTCGCGTGACCTGGACCTCAGGGGCGTGCTCAAGCTGGCCGACGGCCGCGTCACCTCCGCCGTGGCGGTCCAGCGCGGCTACCTCAAGGCCGCGTACGACTTCTACGCCTGCCACGAGATTTCGCAGGTGACCAAGGACGTCCTGGTCCGGTGGGAAGAGGTGCTGGACAAGCTGGAGCGCGATCCCCTGCTCCTGGCCCGGGAGCTGGATTGGGTCGCCAAGCGGGAGCTGATGCGCTCCTACATGGACCGTCGGGGCTGCGGCTGGAGCGATCCCCGCGTCCTGCTCCTGGACCTGCAGTACCACGACGTCCGGCCGGAGAAGGGGCTGTACTACACGCTGGAGCGTAGCAATATGATCGAGCGCTTGCTCCAGGACGGCGAGATTGAGCGGGCGGTCCGGCACGCTCCGACCGGGACGCGGGCCTATTTCCGCGGGGGGTGCCTCGCCAAGTTCCCCCGGGAGGTGTACGCGGCCAGCTGGACCTCGGTGCTCCTGGACGTCGGGAACACCGCGATCAAGAAAATCCCGTTGATGGAGCCGTTGCGCGGGAGCGAGTCGTTGACGCGCGAGTTGCTGGAAGGGTCCGATTCGGCGGCGTCGTTGCTCGCCAAATTGACCTCGTGACCGTGCCCGCCTGCGGCGCCCGCCCCACGCGCCGCGCCGCTCGACCCGGACATTCGCCGGGATCGGTTCCGACAGAAGGAGAGGGCAGACCGTGGCGTTCCCGCCGTCCGACGACTGGGGCTCCAGCTTCTTCGACTATCTCCTCCACCAGCGACCCGACCTGATACCGGCGGCGCGCGGCTGGCCCGGGCCCGCGGCCGTCGAGGGGCGGGGCGGGCCCCTGCCGGACTCGCCCCACGGCACGACCGTGCTCGCGATCAAGTACCGGGACGGCGTCCTCATCGCCGGCGACCGGCGGGCCACCGAGGGCTTCCAGATCGCCGGCCGGCGGATGGAGAAAGTCTTCAAGGTGGACGAGCACTCGGCCATGGCCATCGCCGGGGCCGCGGGGCCGTGCATCGAGCTGGCCCGGCTGTTCCGCACGGAGTTGGAGCACTACGAGAAGCTGGAGGGCGTCCAGCTCTCCTGCGAGGGCAAGGCGAACAAGCTCGGGCAGATGGTCAAGGCCAACCTGCCCCTCGTCTTCCAGGGGCTGATCGTGATCCCGATCTACGCCGGCTTCGACCACCGGCGGAACGAGGGGCGGATCTTCAAGTACGACGTCACGGGCGGCCGGTACGAGGAGTCCGAGTACCACGCCATCGGCTCGGGCGGCAAGGATGCGCGCAACACCATCAAGGAGCATTACCGCAGGGACCTGGCGGAGCCCGAGGCGCTCAAGGTCGCCCTGCTCGCGCTGTACAACGCCGCCGAGGAGGACGTCGGCACGGGCGGTCCCGACCTGATCCGCGGCATCTACCCGACGGCCAAGCTCGTCGGCGCCGGCGGCATCGCGGACGTGGACGAGCGGCGCATCGCCGGCGTCTACGCGGAGCTGATCGAGGGAAGGAAGAAGGAGGTCTGAGGATGGCGCTGCCCTACTACGTCTCGCCCGAGCAGATGATGCAGGACAAGGCGGAGTACGCCAAGAAGGGCATCGCCAAGGGGCGGTCCATCATCGCCATGGAGTATGCGGACGGAGTTCTGCTGGTCGCCGACAACCCGAGCGCCTCCCTCTACAAGATCTCCGAGCTCTACGACAGCATCGCCTTTTCGGGCGCGGGGAAGTACAGCGAGTTCGAGAACCTGCGCAAGGCCGGCATCCGCCACGCGGACCTCAAGGGCTTCATGTACAGCCGGGAGGACGTGACCGCGCGCTCGCTCGCGAACGCCTACTCGCAGAGCCTGGGGACGATCTTCAGCCAGGAGATCAAGCCGCTGGAGGTCGAGATCCTCGTCGCGCAGGTGGGCGAGCCGGGGCGCCCCAACGAGATGTACCGCATCTCGTTCGACGGCAGCATCTTCGACGAGCGGGGCTTCACCGCGATCGGCGGGCGGGCGGAGGCGCTCCAGGTCTTCCTGAAGGAGCGCTACAAGAGCGAGGCGCCGTCGCTCAAGGTCGCGCTCACCCTCTGCACGGAGGCGCTGGAGAGCGTGACCAACCAGAAGCTCCCCCTCGAGGGGTTGGAGATCGCCGTACTGGACCGCCACCGGACCGGCCGCCGCTTCCGCCGTCTCCCGCCCGCCGAGGTGCGCCAGATCCTCGCCTGACCGTCCTTCCCGTTCTTGAAGTCGGCGGGCTCCGCGTGTATGCTTGGCCCATGACCTGACCGCACGCGGCGCGTCCATGAGACAACGCATCTTCGGGCTCGAGAACGAGTACGGCCTGATCTTCTCCCCCAACGGGCGCATCTACCTGCCCATGGAGAAGGTCCTCGGGTATATCTTCGAGGGGCTCATCCCGAACAGTTGGCCTTCCAACGCCTTCCTCGTCAACGGCGCGCGCTTCTACCAGGACACCGGCTGCCACCCCGAGTACTCCACTCCCGAGTGCGACAACATCCTCGACCTCGTCGTGCACGACAAGGCCGGCGAGCGGCTCCTCGAGGCCTGCCTGCCGGCCGCCGAGGAGCGGCTCCGCGAGGAAGGCCTGTCGGGCGAGATCTACATCTTCAAGAACAACACCGATTCGCTGGGCAACACCTACGGCTGCCACGAGAATTTCCTGATGCGCCGGGACGTGGATTTTTGGAAGGTGACGGAGCAGCTCATCCCCTTCTTCGTGACGAGGCAGATCTACGCGGGCGCCGGCAAGGTCATCAAGGTGTCCGGCAAGCCGCAGTACTTCATCTCCCAGCGCGCCCAGCACATCCACGAGAAGACCTCCTCCTCGACGACCTCCTCCCGCAGCATCATCAACACGCGGGACGAGCCCCACGCGGACGCCGAGAAGTACCGTCGCTTGCACATCATCGTCGGCGACTCCAACATGTCCGAGTACGCGACCTATCTGAAGGTGGGTGTCGCCGCGCTCGTGCTCTCGATGATCGAGGACGGCTTCACCGTCAGCGGAATGGAGCTGGAGGACCCGGTCAAGGCCATCCGCGAGATCTCCCGCGATCCGACGCTGAAGAAGAAGGTCAAGCTGGACGACGGCCGCCAACTGAGCGGGATCGAGATCCAGCGGGTCTATCTCGACCGGGCCGGGGAGTACCTGAGCGCCCAGCCGCGCGACGCGGTGATGGAGGACGTCCTCGCGAAGTGGGCCGACGTGCTCGACCGACTCGAGGACGACCCCATGCAGCTCTCCCGCGAGATCGATTGGGTGAGCAAGAAGAGGCTCCTGGACCGGTACATGGACAAGAAGGGCTGCGGCATGGACGACCCCCGCATCCTGCTCATGGACCTCCAGTACCACGACGTCAAGCGTACCAGGGGGCTCTACTATCTTCTGGAGGCCAGGGGCCTGACCGAGCGGATCGTGGACGAGGAGGCGGTGCAGCGGGCCATGTCCGTCCCGCCGCAGACGACGCGGGCCAAGGTGCGGGGGGATTTCATCCGCTTCGCGCGGGCCAAGAATCGGTCCTACACCGTGGACTGGACCTACCTGAAGCTCAACGGCTACTGGGAGGAGACGATCCTCTGCATGGATCCCTTCAGCGCGGTCAACCGGCGGGTGGACGAGCTGGTGTCCCAGGTGGCGGGGCTGCGGTTCTACCGATGATGGGCGGGGGCGGGCAGACGACGGCGGAGCGCGGCCGTCGGCGGGATCGCCTGACGATCATGGCCGTCGTGCTGGTGACCAGCGTGTTCCCCGTCGAGCCGTTCCCCGGCGCCCCGCGCGACCTGCGCGGCACCGACGGGCAGTTCAGCGGGAAACAGGGGCAGGTCATCGTCGTTCGGCTTCCCGTCGAGGGGGAGCCGTCGGCCGACGATCCGATCGAGGTTGAGGGCCGGTTCCTGGGTCGGACGATCCCCTTCTTCCCCGCGCAGGCCTCATCGGGGGGGCGCTACGTCGGGCTCCTGGGGATCGACCTGCAGGACGCCCCCGGCACGCACGAGCTGGCCGTGCGGGTGAAGTCGGCCGGCCGGACGAAGCGGTTGAGCTACAACGTCCTCGTCATCAAGCACTCCTACCCGGTCCAGCGGCTGACCTTGCCCAAGGACAAGGTGGATTTGGACGAGCGGAGCCTCGTCCGCGTCAAGGCCGAGCAGCAACAGGTGCGGTCGGTGCTGGACCACGTGACCCGCGAGCGGCTCTGGGCCGGCGATTTCGTCGAGCCGGTGCACGGCCCGATCGCGGGCTCCTTCGGACAGGCGCGGATCATCAACGGCCGGCCGCGCAACCCCCACAACGGCGAGGATATCTCGGCGCCGCCCGGCACCGAGGTCGTCGCGACCAACGACGGGATCGTCCGCCTGACGGTCGATCACTTCTTCTCCGGGAAGGGGATCTATCTCGACCACGGGCTCGGCCTCTATTCGATGTACTTCCACCTGTCGGAGATTACGGTGCGGGACGGCGAGGAGGTCAAGCGGGGTCAGGTCATCGGCCGCGTCGGGGCCTCCGGGCGGGTGTCGGGTCCCCACCTCCACTGGGCGGTCCGGTTGAACGGCGCCCGCGTGGACCCCTATGCCCTGCTGACGCTGTCCTTCGCCGAGGAGGCGGCCGGCCGGCCATGAGCAGCGGCGCCGGGCCCCTCGGTTCCGCTTGCGCACGGCTCGGCCGGGGCCGCGTCGTCCTCACCCTGATCGCCGCCGCCCTGGCGGCGGGCTGCGGCCAGACGATTCCCGCCAAGTACCTCAAGCAGGCGGAGCCGGGGGTCACCCTGACGGTCCTGGCGAGTCGGCCGGAGGCCTACCGCGGCAAGGTCGTGCTGCTCGGCGGCGTCGTGGTGGAGCATCGGGAGGCGGGGGCGCAGGTCTGGCTACACATGAAGAACCGGCCGTTGGACGAGGACTACGAGCCGCACCTGCCCATCGCGCAGATCCCCTCCGAGGCGGGCTACTACTGGGTGGCCGTGCCCTCGAAGAATCTCCCGAAGACGTACCGGAACTGGGCCCAGGTGACCGTCGTCGGCCGCGTGGCGGCGGCGCCCGCGGGCTCGCCCGCCTCCGGGCGCGAGCCGGTCCTCCACGCCCTCTTCCTGCGCGGCTGGGGCGGCGACAGCGAGGAGAGCATCTGGGAGCAGACGATGGACGCGCACTATCTTCTGGAGCGCCCGCCCGCCACCAGGGAGAATTGACCCGGCCTCCCGCGTTCCGCTCCGCCGATCAGAGGTTGGTGCGGCTGCTGGCCGACGCCGTGCTCAGCACCGTCGCGGCGGCGCGGGACAGCTCGGAGTCGGCCCGGTGGTGGAGGGCGTAGAGGCGGAACTGGACCAGCCGCGTCGGCAGGAGGTCCAGGAACTCCTCCAGCGGCTCGGTCGAGACCCGCCTCGTCCCGGGGTCGTAGACCAGCAGGGGTGTGCCGCGGGTGTCCTTCGGGTCCGGCCGAGGGTCCAGGGGCGCCATGTCCACGCTGAAGGGCAGGGCCTGCAGACGGGCCGGCAGCTCCTTGCGGATCTGGCGCTCGAACGCCTCGCGGCTGGGGAAGTCCATGCCCCGCGCCTGCCCCTTCTCCTTCAAGACGGTGCTGTAGGCCATCTTCCACTTGACGTCCCGTCCCAGGATGCGCGCCCACTCGCCGCCCAGCCGGCGGCGAGCGGCCTGCCTCGCCTTCGTCCAGCCCCGCACCTCCTCCAGCAGCGACCAGTCGGTCAAGCCCAGGTAGCGGTCCATCTTCTTCCGCGGGTCGTAGGGGAACAGGCAGCGCATCGTGTCCCCGAAGATTTCGCGCAGGTGGATGTCGATGGCCCTCGTCGTCCGGTGGTAGTAGACGTTCGAGTAGAGGTACATCCGGGTCGTGAGGAACATCTGGAGCGCGGGCAGGCCCGTCTTGTGGATCGTGAAGCCCTGCGGGGTGATGAGGCTGTAGTGGATGAGGCGGGTGAGGTCCACGGGGCCCACGGCCACCCCGCACATGTAGGCGTCGCGGAGGACGTAGTCGAGGTTGTCCGCCGTGTAGCCGCCGGAGATGACCGGCTGGATCGCGTGCAACCAGCGCGGCATCCGCGAGTTGTCCTTGCCCTTGTCCTTGAGGATCAGGTGGGCGATCTGGTCGGGGTCCAGCTCCTCGCCCCGCGCGAAGGGGCCGGAGGGGCTCCGCCGGATGCGCCGGATCAGGGGCGCCAGGTGCTCGCGGATGATGACCTGCCCGAGCCGCTCGTGGGTCAGGCCGAAGGCGTTCAGGAAGTTGTCGTCGAAGAAGTGGCAGAACGGGCCGTGGCCGATGTCGTGGATCAGCGCGGTGACCCGGAGGAGCTCTTCGATGTAGTGGGCCGACGGCACCTCCGGCGCGACCCGCTTCAGGAAGGGATAGAGGTGCCGGGCGAAGCGGCCCGCCACGTGCATCACGCCGAGGGAATGCTGGAACCGGCTGTGCTCCGCGGAAGGGTACACCCAGCGGGCGCTCTGGAGCTGGTAGATGTAGCGGAGCCGCTGGACCCAGGGGGAATCGATCAGGTCCTTCTCCGTGCGTTCCGACGGGTCGGGCGTCGCGTAGGGGACGGTGAAGGAGATGTATTCGTGGATCGGGTCGGCGATCAGGGCCGAGCCGTCGTAGGGGGCTCCCGGCGCCGCGGCGGTGTCCATGGCGGGTCCTCGAGGATGGCGCATCTTAGCTCAGGGCGCGCCGGGCCCGCAACCGGCGCCGGGGCCGCGGTCCCGGTCCCGCCGCCCGCGCTGGCGGACGATGACGTAATAGGCCGCGGGGTAGGCCAGCCCCGCCCCGGCGAGGCCGAGCGCGAGGCCTCCGACGACGAAGGGCACCGCGTAGGGGGCGACGGCCGCGTACAGCGAGCCGAGCGAGCCGCCGTCCCAGGCGAGGGCCGCCGTGCCGGGCGCCCCGACCAGCCGCATCCCGGTCCAGAGCGTGGCGCCGAGGATCGGGAGCAGCGTCCAGGGGTTGTTGATCAGCGCCCCGGCCATGAGCGCCACGACGTTGAGGCGGAAGGCCCAGGCGCAGAGCAGCACCAGCGCCGTGTGGGGATAGAGGGGGCAGAAGGCGATGAACGTGCCGAGGGCGAAGGCGACCGCCGTGCGGCGCGGCGGCTCGTCCAGGTGCAGAACCCGATGGAAGCGCCGGCGGAGGCTCGCGAGCGGGCTCATCGGAAGTGTTCGTAGCTCGTCGGAACCAGCCGCCGGACCGCGCCGCCGGCCAGGCGTACGCGCAGCCCTTCGGCGCGTGGACGGATCGTCCCGACGACCGCGCACCGTCGGCCCTCCCGGTGCGCCAGCCGCGCGAGCGTCGCCAGCCGGTCGGGGGGGACGGTGAAGAGCAGCTCGTAGTCCTCCCCACCGGCCAGGGCCAGGTCGGGGGGGGCGGTCCGGGAGGTCTCGGCGTAGGCCCTGGCGGCGGCGGACAGGGGCAGGGCCTCGGCCTCGATCAGGGCCCCGACGCCGCTGGCGGTACAGACATGGGCCAGGTCGCCGGAGAGGCCGTCGGAGAGGTCGATGGCCGCCGTCGCAAGACGGTGCCGCGCCAGGAGCCGTCCCTCGCGGAGGCGCGGCGTCGGCCGGAGGTGCCGGGCGATGAGGAACCGCCGGTGGCGCGCCGGCAGGGACGAGCGTCCACCGGCCCGCGCCTCGCCGAGCAGCGCCAAGCCGGCGCGGGCGTCGCCCAGGGTGCCGGTGACGCAGATCAGGTCTCCGACGCGCGCCCCCTCCCTGGTCAGGGCTCGGCCCCGTTCCACGACCCCGGTCACGGTGAGGCTCAGGAACAGGTCGTGCGGCGAGGCCGACGTGTCGCCCCCGATCAGTTCGACTCCGTGGGGCCGGCAGGCGGCCATCATCCCCCGGTAGAGCCGCCGGACCTCCTCGGCGCGGCGTCCGCGGGGCAGGGCCAGGGCGGCGAGCGCATAGCGGGGGAGGCCGCCCATCGCGGCGATGTCGCTCAGGTTGGCGGCGGCGGCCTTGTAGCCGATGTCCTCCCAGGAAGCCGTCGCGGGGTCGAAGTGCACGCCCTCGACCAACAGGTCGGTCGTCATCACCAGGTCGCGGCCTGCCTCCGGCCGCACCACCGCCGCATCGTCGCCGATGCCGCGCCGGACGGCGGGGCCGACCCGGCCGAACCGGCGCGCCAGGTCCCGGATGAGGCGGAATTCGCGGAGGGCGGGTTCGCGCCGGCCTCGGGGGGGCATGTCAGCGTGCGCGGGATCGGTCGGGCGCGACCGACACGCTCGGCTGGAGCGGACGGGCGCGGGGGAGGGGCTTGCGCCTTTCCGCACGGCCGGCCTTGAGGCGGCGCGGCGAGGGGACGCGCGCGGGCCGGGGCGTGGCGTCGGCCGCGCCCTTCGGCCGCAGGCTGGTGCGGATGACCTCGTCCATCGTCTCCGCGAACACGAAGCGGAGGCCCCGGAGGAGGTGCTTGGGGATCTCTTCCAGGTCCTTCTCGTTCCGGGCGGGCAGGATCACGGTCGAGAGCTTGGCCCGCTTGGCGGCGAGGATCTTCTCCTTGAGCCCGCCGATCTGCAGCACCCGTCCCCGCAGCGTCACCTCTCCCGTCATGGCGACGTCCCGCCGGACGGGGCGGTTCGAGAGGATGGAGGCGAGCGCCGTGGCCATCGTGATGCCGGCCGAGGGGCCGTCCTTCGGGATGGCCCCGGCCGGCACGTGGACGTGGATGTCCGTCTTCGCGAAGACCTCCGGGTCGATCCCCAGGTGCCGGGCGCGGGCCCGGACGTAGCTGAGCGCGGCCTGGGCGGACTCCTTCATGACGTCGCCCAGGTGGCCGGTGAGGGTCAGGTGGCCCTTGCCCTTCATCGCGGTCGCCTCGATGTAGAGCACGTCGCCGCCCGTCTCGGTCCAGGCGAGGCCCGTGGCCACGCCGACCTCGTCCTTCTGCTGCTCGGCCTCCGGCAGGAACTTCGGGACGCCGAGGTAGCGGTGGAGCCTGCCGGGCGTGACCGTGTGCCGGGCCGCCTTGCCCTCCGCGACCTTCTTGGCCACCTTCCGCATCATGTTCGCGATCTCGCGCTCCAGGTTCCGGACGCCCGCCTCGCGCGTGTAGTGCGTGATGACCTGCCGGAGCGAGGCCTCCGGGATGCGGATGTGCTGGTCCGAGATCCCGTGCTCCTTGAGCTGGCGGGGGATGAGGTAGCGCTGGGCGATGCCGAGCTTTTCCTCCTCGGTGTACCCGGGGATCTCGATGACCTCCATCCGGTCCCGGAGGGGGGAGGGGATGGGGTCCATCAGGTTCGCGGTCGTGATGAACATGACTTCGGACAGGTCGAAGGGGACGCCGAGGTAGTGGTCGCTGAAGGCGTGGTTCTGCTCCGGGTCGAGGACCTCCAGGAGCGCCGCCGCGGGGTCCCCGCGGAAGTCCATGCCGATCTTGTCCACCTCGTCCATCATGAAGACGGGGTTGGCCGTGCCGGCCTGCTTGATGCCCTGGATGATGCGGCCGGGCAGCGCCCCCACGTAGGTCCGGCGGTGCCCGCGGATCTCCGCCTCGTCGCGCACGCCGCCGAGGCTGATGCGGACGAACTCCCGCCCGAGCGCCCGCGCGATGGACTTGCCCAGCGAGGTCTTGCCGACCCCGGGCGGGCCGACGAAGCAGAGGATCGGGCCCTTCATCTTGTCCTTGAGCTTGCGGACCGCGAGATACTCGAGGATGCGCTCCTTGACCTTCTCCAGGTCGTAGTGGTCCTCGTTCAGGACCTTGGCTGCCGCCTTGATGTCGAGGTTGTCCTTGGAGCGCTTGTTCCAGGGCAGCTCCACCATCCATTCGAGGTAGGTCCGGACCGTGGCCGATTCGGCCGTGTCGGGGTGCATCTTCTCCAGCCGCTTGAGCTGCTTCTCGCACTCCTTGAGGACCTTCTCCGGCATCTTCGCGTCCTTGATGCGCTTGCGGAACTCGGCGACCTCCTCGGCGCGCTCGTCCAGCTCCCCCAGCTCCTTCTGGATGGCCTTGAGCTGCTCGCGGAGAAAGTACTCCCGCTGGGTCTTGTCCATCTCGCCCTTGGCCTGGGCCTGGATCTTCTGCTGCATCGAGAGGACGTCGATCTCCTTGGCGAGGATCTCGCCCACCCGCTTGAGGCGGGCGATCGGATCCTCGACCTGGAGCACTTCCTGGGCGACCTCCACCTTGAGGCCCAGGTTGGAGACGACCATGTCCGCGAGCCGGCCGGGGTCCTCCAGGTTCTCGATCACGACCATGACGTCCGGCATCAGCACCTTGCCGAGGCCGATCACGCGCTCGAGTTGCTCCTTGACCGTGCGCATCACGGCCTCGCCCTCGAGCGACACCGCCGGCGCCTTCGGCTCGTCGATCTTGGCCAGGCGGACGGAGTAGTAGGGCTCCTGCTGGATGTACTCGAGGATGCGGCCCTTCGCCACGCCCTGGACCAGGATCTTGATGCGCTCGTCCGGCAGCTTGAGCATGCGCATGATGATCCCGATCGTGCCCACCCGGTGGATGTCGTCGGGGGTGGGATTCTCGACGTCCAAGGCCTTCTGCGTGGCCAGGAAGATCATCCGGTTGCCCGCCAAGGCCGCCTCGATGGCCTTGATGGACATTTCCCGGCCCACGAAGAGCGGCAGGACCATATACGGAAAGACCACGATGTCCCGCACGGGGAGCAGGGGGAGCTGGTCCGGAATCTCGACCGGCTGGGGGTCTCGTTCGTTGTGCTCTGCCGACATGATGCTCCTGACGGTGTCTCGGACGATGTTGGTGGACCGGGCGGCGGCGGTGGCGCGGGAGGGGCCGGGCGGCGGCGGTGGCCCGACCCTCAGCCGAGCGGCGCGCTCCGAGCGCCCCCGACCACCTCCCGGAGATATCGGGAGAACGGCCGACCGAGGGTCGGGTTCTTGAGCGCGAACGCCACGGTGGCCTTCAAAAACCCGAGCTTGTCGCCCGCATCGTGGCGTTCGCCGCTGACGACCTGCGCGAACACCGGCGCCTCCCGGGCCAGGCGTCGCAGCGCGTCCGTCAACTGGATCTCCCCGTTCTTGCCCGGCGATGTGCGCTCCAGGATCGGAAAGATTGTCGGCGACAGGACGTAGCGGCCGATCACGGCCAGCCGCGAGGGCGCCCGCTCCGGCGAGGGCTTCTCGACCATGTCGAGGACGCGGTACAGCCCCTCGCCGACCTTGCGCGGCGCGATGATCCCGTACTGGTGCACCTGGGTGGTCGGCACCTGCTTGATGCCGAGCACGGCGCCGGTGTCCGCCTCGAAGACCCGCATGAGCTGCGCCAGGGCGGGCACCCGCGCGTCGATCACTTCGTCGCCGAGGATGACGGCGAACGGCTCGTTCCCGATCAGGTGCCGGGCGCAGAGCACGGCGTGGCCCAGTCCCCGCGCCTCCGCCTGCCGGACGTAGCAGAAGTTCGCCAGGTCCGAGATGCGGCGGATGTCCCTGAGCATCTGACTCTTCCCGTTGCCCTTGAGGTTTTCCTCCAGCTCCAGGGAACGGTCGAAGTGGTCCTCGATCGCGCGCTTGCCGCGGCCGGTGATCACGATGATGTTCCGGATGCCCGAGGCGACGGCCTCCTCGACCGCGTACTGGATCAGCGGTTTGTCCACCAAGGGGAGCATTTCCTTGGGAGAGGCCTTGGTGGCGGGGAGGAACCTGGTGCCGAGCCCTGCGGCGGGGATGATGGCGGTACGAATCGCCGGACGGGACATGCACGGGATACTATGAGATGGGTCTTGGGAAAGTCAAGGCGACGCGGCCCGCGTCTGCTCCCGCGCGGACCGTCCCGGCGCGGAGAATTTCTCTTTACATCGCGCGGGTGTCCCCCTATAATCCGTCAGATTTTTCAAACGCTTTGACGGCACCTCCCTCCGCGCACGGACGATGCGCCGCGAGCGGGGCGGCCCGCGAGACGTGCCGCGGTCCCACGTCGTCCAGCATAGGCCCATGACCACTCGCCACGGTGACACAGGCGTCGCTGTCCACGCTCCTCTCGCGGGTTTCCAAGCCTCGGCGTCGATCGCCACGAATGCGGGGCCACGGGTTTGCCCGGAAGCGTCCCGGTGACCACTCGCGCGGTGGGCCCGTTCCTGCTTCTGGCCGTGCCGGCGATGGTCGTCCTGCTCGTCCTCGCGCGCGGCGCCTCGGCCGCGGAGGCGCCGTCCCCGCAGGGGACCGTGGAGAAGGTGGCGACGGTGAGCGTGCGCGGGAATCAGCGGATCGAGGCGTCGGCGATCCTGGGCCGGCTCACCCTCAGGCCCGGCGACCCGCACACCGCCGACGCCGTGCGGAACCAGATCCGGCAGATCTATGAGATGGGATTCTTCGAGGACGTGCAGGTCGAGACCGAGCCCGGGCCGTCGGGGGTCGCCGTGACCTTCGTGGTGCGCGAGAAACCCTTCATCACCGAGATCGTCTTCGACGGCAACGAAGAATTGAGCGACGACAAGCTCAAGGAGAAGGTCACCATCCGTAGCCAGTCGTTCCTCGACCTGCAGCAGGCCAAGGAGAGCGCGGAGAAGATCCGCCTCCAGTACCAGGAGGACGGCTACTACAACGCGCAGGTGATCCCCATCATCCAGGCCCTGGACAAGGACCGCAAGCGGCTCACCTTCTACATCAAGGAGGGGGAGCGGGCCAAGATCAAGGAAGTGCGGTTCCCGGGCCGGACGGCGGTCACGAAGAAGGAGCTGTTCAAGCTCATGGCGACCCGCGAGTGGGTCTGGCTGATCTCGAACTTCACGGACGCGGGGCTCCTCAAGCGGGAGGAGCTGGTCAACGACGTCGAGCGGATCCGCGAAGTCTACATGAACAAGGGCTACCTCAACGTCCAGGTGGGGCTGCCGACCATCGAGCTGACCGAGGACAAGAAGTGGTTCGTCGTCACCTTCGTGATCGAGGAGGGCGAGCCTTACCAGGTGGGCGAGGTGGGGTTCCGGGGCAACACCGTCTTCGAGGAGCCGGAGCTGCGGGCGGGGACCAAGCTCCACGTCGGCGACGTGTTCCAGCGCCAGAAGGTCCGGGACGAGCTCACTCGGCTCACGGAGATGTACGGCTCCAAGGGCTATGCCTTCACCGACGTGAACCCGGCCGTCACCCCCGACCCGCAGACGAAGACCGCGACGATCCTGTTCCACATCAAGGAGGGCGACCTGATCCGGGTGCGCAACATCCGGATCAGCGGCAACGACAAGACCCGCGACAACGTGATCCGCCGCGAGCTGCGTCTCAACGAGCAGGAGGTGATCGACACGGTCGCGATGAAGCGGAGCTTCCAGCGGCTGAACAACCTGAACTTCTTCGAGACCGTCGAAATCCTGCCCAAGCAGGTCGAGTCGGACAAGGTGGACCTCGACGTCAAGGTGAAGGAAAAGCCGACGGGCATGTTCAGCATCGGCGGCGGGTTCAGCACCCTGGACCAGTTCGTCGCCATCGCCGACATCACCGAGGGCAACCTCGGGGGGCGCGGGCAGCTCGTCCGCGTCCGCGGCCAGCTCGGCCAGCGCCGGTCGCTGGGCCTGATCACCTTCCGCGAGCCCTACATCCGGGACTCGCTGACCTCTTTCCAGGCCGACGTGTATGCGACCCTGACCAACTACATCACCTACGTGGAAGACAAGGCGGGCATCAGCGGCACCTTCGGTCGCTGGTTCTCGGAGTACACCTCGGGCAGCGTCTCGGTGGTCGCGGAGCGGCTGAACATCAAGGACCCGCAGAGCGATGCGCCGGAGTTCATCCTCCAGCAGGTCGGCTACCAATCCACGACCGGCTTCCGGACCTCGCTCGCCAGGGACTCGCGCGACTACTACCTGGACCCCCGGACCGGCACCCGCATCGGGCTGAACCTGGACTGGGGCTCCCGCTACTTCGGCGGCACGAACAACTTCTACAAGGTCGTGGGCGACGTGATCCACTACACGCCGCTGCCCTGGGACCTGCGCCATTCGATCCGCGTGCGGTACGGCGCGGTCGAGGGCATCGGCGGGCGGCCGATCCCGATCACCGAGCGGTTCTTCGTCGGCGGTATCAATACCATGCGCGGCTTCGTCTTCGGCCGGGCCGGCCCCGTGACGAGCAGTGGCTCGCTGGTCGGCGCCGCCCGCGAGCTGATCTTCAACAACGACCTGATCTTCCCGATCTCGTCGGAGGCCAAGCTCAACGGCGACATCTTCTTCGACTGGGGCAAGGGCTTCGACGAGAACGAGTCGCTCACGCTCAACCTCCGCACGGCGGCCGGGCTCGAGCTCCGCTGGATCTCGCCCTTCGGCCCCCTGCGGGCGGCCTACGGCATCAACCTGAAGCCGAGGACGGGCGAGCGGGAGGGCGTGTTCGAGTTCTCGGTCGGCTCGCTCTTCTAGCGGACCGGGTACGGTGGCGGAGAAGGGGGGGAGGGGCGTGATGGATCAGACGGCCAGACGGACGGCGCGGCGGGCGCTCGGCGGCACCCTGGCGGGCCTCCTCCTGCTGCTCGGCGGGTGCAACGGCGGGAGCGGTCCCCTCAAGCCGCCGCTGCAGATCGGGATCCTGGACACCGAGCGGGTCCTCAAGGACTCGACCCCCGGCCAGAAGGCCACGGACTCGTTCAACGTCTTCATGAAGAACCGCCAACAGCTCGTCGAGCTCGAGGAGAAGGAGCTGCGCCGGCTGGAGGAGGAGCTGGCCAAGCAGGCCAGCGTGCTGAGCGCCAACGCGAAGCGGGAGCGCGAGGAGCAGTTCCGCCGGCGCGTGATGGAGTACCAGCAGAAGGCGGCCGAGCTGAACCGGGAGGTGCAGGACAAGCAGCGGGAGATCTTCGAGGGGTTCCGGGAGCACGTGGAGCGGGTGTCGGCCCGCGTGGCCGTCCAGTTGGGGCTGCTGATGGTGCTGGAGAAGTCGAAGGGAAGCCCGACGATCTTCGCCGACGGCTCCCTGGACATCACGAACAAGGTCATCGAGGAGCTGAACAAGGGCGCCAAGTAAGGCGCCGGGGACGCCGGCGCGAAACCGAGGCGTCGGGGGGGCGAGGCGAACATGCGCAGAGGAACTGTGCGAATGGCGGTCGGGGCGCTCTTGGTGCTGGCGCTGCTGCCCGCGGGCGGTCGGGCCGCCGAAACGTTCAAGGTGGGCATCGTGGACCAGCGCGCGGTCCTCGAGAAGAGCAAATCCGGGAAGCGGGACATGGACCGGCTCCGCGAGCTGGCGACGGCGCGGGAGCGGATCATCCAGTCCGACGAGGAGGAGCTCAAGCGGCTCCAGGGCGACCTGCAGAGCGGGACGCTCCCGGCCGAGGAGCGGGCCCAGAAGCAGGCCCAGCTCCAGGGCAAGGTGGAGGCGTACCAGCGCCGCATCGAGGAATTCCGGCGGGAGCTCCAGACCAGGAACCAGCAGTTGTTCGAGGAGTACACGAAGAAGATCGCCGAGGTCACGGCGGACGTCGCGAAGAAGGGCGGGTTCGCGGCCGTGATGGACACCGGCAACCCCGAGACGGTCCGGATCGTCGTGTACAGCCACAAGGGGATCGACCTGACCGAGCAGGTCATCAAGGAGTTCGACCGCCGGTATCCGTGACGGGCGGCGGGCCGCAGGGAATAGGAGACGAGCGCGATGGCGAACATGGACATCCAGGAGATCCAGGCGACGCTGCCGCACCGGTACCCCTTTCTGCTCGTGGACAGGGTCCGGGAGATGGAGGTCGGCCGCCGGATCGTCGGGATCAAGAACGTGACGCGCAACGAGCCCTTCTTCGACGGGCATTTTCCGGGCCGGCCGATCATGCCCGGCGTGCTGATCCTGGAGGCGTTGGCGCAGGTGGGCGGTGTCCTCGCCTTCAAGTCCGCGCCGCCCGGGGGGCGGCCCGTCGTCTATCTCACCGGGGTGGACAAGGCCAAGTTCCGGCGGCCCGTCGTCCCCGGTGACCAGCTCCGGCTGGAGGTCGAGGTGCTCAAACAGCGGGCGCCGTTCTGGAAGATGCAGGGGCGGGCCTACGTCGAGGCCGACCTCGCCTGCGAGGCGGAGATGACCGCGATGGTCACGGAAGAGAAAGCCGACACGCATGACCAGTGACGGGTGAGGAAAGCCGCATCACGCATCGCCCATCACGAGACTCTGGAGGGAAGAGTGCAGATCCATCCGACCGCGATCGTTCATCCCAAGGCTGAGCTGGGCCTCGACGTGGAGATCGGGCCGTACTCCATCGTCGGCGAGCATGTCAAGATCGGCCGGGGCACCAGGCTCATCGGGCACGTCTACATCGAGGGCTGGACCGAAATCGGCGAGCGCTGCCAGCTCTACCCCTTCGCCTCGATCGGCACTCCGCCCCAGCACCTGCAGTACCGCGGGGAGCCGACGCGGGTCGTCATCGGCGACGACAACATTATCCGCGAGTACGTCACCGTGAACCGGGGAACGGCCCTGGGCGGGGGCGTGACCTCGGTCGGGAACCACAACTTCCTGATGTCCTACTGCCACATCGCCCACGACTGCCGGCTGGGCGACCATCTCATCATGGCCAACTCGGCGACGCTGGCGGGGCACATCACCATCGGCGACCACGCCATCATCGGGGGCCTGGTGGGGATCCACCAGTTCGTCCGCATCGGGGCCTACGTGATGATCGGCGGCTGCTCCGCCGTCGGCCAGGACGTGCCCCCCTTCACGAGGGCCGCGGGCGGGTACCGCGCCAAGCTCTACGGGCTCAATTCCGTCGGTCTCCGGCGTCACGGCTTTTCGGCCGAGCGCGTCGGCGCGATCCGGGACGCCTACGACCTGCTGTTCCGCTCCGGCCAGAAGCTGGCGGACGCGGTCAAGCAGGCGCGGGAGAAGTTCGCGGACAGCGCCGACGTGCGGGCCATGCTGGAGTTCCTCGAGGGCACCAAGCGCGGCCTCTGCCGCGCCGCGTCGGAGGAGCCGGAGGACGAGGACTAGCCGTGGGTGGAGAGGCGCGCCGGCCCGTCGCGCCGGGGGAGCGCATCGGGCTCATCGCGGGCAACGGCCGGTTCCCGATCATCTTCGCGGACAACGTGACGCGCATGGGCTACGCCGTGTCGGCGGTCGCTCACGTCGGGGAGACGGACCCCGAGCTGGAGCGGCACGTGGACCGGATCCACTGGATCAAGATCGGCCAGTTCAACAAGCTGATCCAGGCCCTCAAGGACGACGGCGTGCGCCGGGCCGTGATGCTCGGCGGCATCAAGAAGACGCACGTCTTCACGACCGTCCGGCCGGACTTCCGGGCGCTCGCCCTCGCCGGCCGGCTCAAGGTCTGGAAAGACGACGCGATCCTGCGGGAGATCGCGGCGGAGCTGGAGGCGGAGGGGATCACCATCTGCGAGTCCACCTTCGGCCTGACCGGCATCCTGGTGGAGGCGGGGGTGCTGACCGGCCGCGGTCCCGACGACAGGGAATGGGAGGACATCCGCTACGGGTGGGAGGTCGCGCGGGAGGTCGGACGCCTGGACATCGGCCAGTGCGTCGTGATCAAGGAGCGCGTCGTCGTGGCCGTGGAGGCGGTGGAGGGCACGGACGAGACCATCCGCCGCGGCGGCGCGCTGGCCGGGGCGGGCGCCGTCGTCGTCAAGCGCTGCAAGCCGCAGCAGGACCTTCGGTTCGACCTGCCCGCCGTCGGCCCGCGCACGATCGAGGCGATGGAATCGGTGAAGGCCGCCGTCCTGGCCCTGGAGGCGGGGCGGGGCATCCTGCTCGAACGGGAGGCGACCCTGCGCGACGCCGACCGGGCGGGGATCGCGATCGTCGGTCTCGCGGCCGAGCGGCGTGAGGGGTGAGGCAGAGAGGGGTGAGTGGCGAGCGTTGAGTGTTGAGTCCATGAAAGAGGCGCAACGCCCAACGCCCAACGCCCAACGTACAACCGGACGTCAGGCATCACGCCTCACGAGGCTATGAATCGCCTGAGGGTCGGCGTCATCGGGGTGGGCCATCTCGGGCAGCACCATGCCCGGGTGTACGCGAGCCTGCCGGGCTGCGAGCTCGTCGGCGTGGTCGATGCCAGCTCCGAGCGGGCGAAGCTCGTCGCGGAGCGTCACGGCGTGCCCTGGCATACCGACCCGGCCGCCCTGCTTCCCGCGGTGGACGCGGTGAGCGTCGCCGTCCCGACCTCGGCCCACCATGCCGTCGTGTCGGACTGCCTGGAGGCCGGCGCCCATGTCCTCGTCGAGAAGCCCATCGCGGTGACGGTGGCCGAGGCCCGCGACCTGATCGACCGGGCCCGGCGCCGCGGGCGCATCCTGCAGGTCGGCCACATCGAACGCTTCAATCCGGTCATCCGCGCCGTCCGTCCGCTCGTCGGCAAGCCGGGGTTCATCGAATGCCACCGCCTGGCGCCCTTCGGGGAGCGGGGTACGGACGTGGACGTGGTCCTGGACCTGATGATCCACGACCTGGACATGGTCCTGTCCTTCGGGCCGGGGCCCGTGGAGGAGGTGCGCGCGGCCGGCGTGCCGGTGCTCTCGTCCACGATCGACATCGCCAACGTCCGGATTGCCTTCGCCGCCGGCTGCGTCGTCAACCTGACCGCCAGCCGGGTGTCGATGACCCGCCTGCGCCGGCTGCGGCTCTTTCAGCGCGACGCCTACATCTCGGTGGACTACCAGACCCGGCAGGGGGTGATCTGCCGGCGGGAGGCCGCGCCGGGCGGGCGGCCGGCGATCAAGGCGGAGCAGGTGCAGGGGGGGGACGAGGAGCCGCTGAAGCTGGAGCTGGAGGCCTTCCTCCGGGCCGTCGCGGACGGGACCCCTCCCGTGGTCTCGGGCGAGGACGGCCTCGCCGCGCTGGAGCTGGCCTACCGGGTCCTGGAGTCGATCGGCGAGTTCATGCAGCGCCACGAAGGCCCGTGAGGCGTCGGGCGTGAGACGTGAGGGGGCGGCGTGAGTGGACGGAAACTCGGAGATTCCCCCGCGTCGCTCGTGGAGCGGACCGCGAGCGACGCGCGACGGGCCGCGAGGCCGCGCATCCTGATCGTGACGGGCGAGGCCTCGGGCGACCTGCACGGAGCCAAGCTGGCCGCGGCGCTCCGGGCGCTCCGCCCCGACGCGGAGCTCCTGGGGGTCGGGGGGCCCGGGCTGCGGGCGGCGGGGGTGGAGCTGATCGGGGGCAACGAGCGACTGGATGCGATCGGTCTGGTCGGGCTCGCGCAGCTCCGCGCGGGCGTCCGGACGTACCTCGCGCTCTCGCGCTTCTTCCGGCGTGAGCGGCTGGATGCGGCGGTCTTCATCGACAACCCTGGCCTGAACCTGCGGCTGGCCCGCGCGGCCGCACGCGCCGGGCATCGGGTGGTATACTACGTCGCCCCCCAGGTCTGGGCCTGGAACCCCTCGCGGCTCCGGCTCATCGCCCGGGTGGTGGATCGCCTGCTGGTGATCCTGCCCTTCGAGGAGGCTCTGTTCCGGGAGGCGGGGGTGCGGACGGAGTTCGTCGGGCATCCCCTGCTGGACGAGGTGGCCCCGATCTACGACCGCGCCGACCTGCGGAAACGATTCGGGCTGGAGGCGGGGCGGCCGGTGCTCGGCCTGCTGCCGGGCAGCCGGGAGCGCGAGGTGCGGACGTTGTTGCCCGAGATGCTGAACGCCGCCGCGTTGCTGACGAGGGACCGACCGGGCTTGTGCGCGCTGCTCGCCCGGGCTCCGTCGATTCCGCCGGAGCTGGTCGAGGCGCTCACGGCGCGGAGCCCCGCGCCGGTGCGGGTCGTGGCCGAACAGGCGAGCGAGGTCATGGCGGCCGCCGACGTCCTGCTCGTCGCCTCGGGCACGGCCACCCTGCAGGCCGCGCTCGTGGGCACGCCCATGGTCCTGACCTATAAGGCGTCGGCCCTGTCCTACTGGCTCGCGCGGCGGTTGATCCTCGCCCATCGGACCGGGATCGTGGCTCGGCTGGGGTGCATCGGCCTGGTGAACATCGTGGCCGGTCGCCGCGTCGTGCCGGAGCTGCTGCAAGGGGAGGCGACGGCCCGGCGGATGGCCGAGGAGGCGGGGCGCCTGCTGGACGACGCGGCGGCGGCCGGGGCGATGCGCGCGGCGCTGCGGTCGGTCCGGGCCTCGCTCGGCGGGTCCGGCGCGTCCCGGCGCGCGGCGCAATCGGTCCTCGAGGAGTGCGGCGGATGAAGCTGTTCCTCCGGCTGGCCCGGTACTTCTGGCCCTACCGATTCCGGCTGGGCGCCGCGCTCCTCTGTGCGGCGGTCGTCGCCGGCACGAGCGGCATGTACGCCTGGCTGGTGGACCCCGTGCTGCAGGGCATCTTCATCAACAAGGACCGGATGCTCCTCACGGTCATCCCCCTGACCATCCTGGCGGTCGCCCTGGCCAAGGGGGTGTTCAGCTACGGGCAGAACTACCTGATGAACTACGTCGGCAGCCGCGTCGTGACGGACCTGCGCCAGGAGCTGTTCGGGCAGTTCATGGTCCTGCCCCTGCGCTTCCACGACGCCAACGCCTCCGGGCGCCTGATCTCCCGGATCTCCAACGACGTGAGCCTCATGGCGAACGCGGTCGCGGGCGTGATGAAGGACGTCTTCCAGCAGGGTCTGACCTTCGTCGCGATGCTGGGCATCCTCTTCTACCAGAACTGGAAGCTCGCCCTGCTCTCGATCGTCGTCATCCCGCTCTCCGCCCACACGATGATCCGGATGGGCACGCGTCTGCGCGGGCTGGCGACGCGCGGGCAGGAGCGGGCCGGCGACATGACCTCCGTGCTGCAGGAGACGCTCGTCGGCATCCGGGAGGTGAAGGCCTTCGGCCGGGAGGGCTACGAGGGCGAGCGGTTCCTGGCCAGCAACCGGGCGCACCTCAGCGCGAACATGAAGGCGGTGCAGGTCTCCTCGCTGGTGTCCTCCTACATGGAGGCGATCGGCGGGCTGGGCATCGCCGCGATCATCTGGTACGGCGGCACGCTGGTGATCGAGGGCTCGATGACGCCGGGTTCCTTCTTCTCGTTCCTGACTGCGATGGCCATGGCCTACTCGCCCATCCGCCGCCTCGCCGGCGCGAACAACACGATCCAGCAGGCCCTCTCCGGCGCGCAGCGCGTGTTCGACGTGCTGGACCTGGAGACGGAGCGGACCCTGGACCGGGGCGGCACGGTGATCGGTCCGATCAGCCGATCGCTGGAGTTCCGGCACGTCACGTTCCGCTACGACGAGAGCGAGCAGCCGGCGCTCCGCGACGTCAACCTGGCCGTCGCGGCGGGGGAAGTCGTCGCGGTCGTGGGCAGCAGCGGGAGCGGCAAGACCACCCTGGTGAGCCTCGTCCCCCGGTTCTACGAGCCCACGGAGGGTGCGGTCCTGATCGACGGCCTCGACATCCGGGAGGCGACGCTCGCGTCGCTGCGGGCACAGATCGGGATCGTCTCCCAAGCGACGGTCCTGTTCGACGAGTCGGTGCGCAACAACATCGCCTACGGGCGCCAGGGCGCGACGGCGGAGCAGGTGGTCGCGGCGGCCAAGGCGGCCTACGCCCACGACTTCATCGAACGGCTCCCGGAGGGCTACGATACCCTGATCGGCGAGAACGGCGTGAAGCTCTCGGGTGGCGAGCGGCAGCGGCTGGCGATCGCGCGCGCCATCCTGCGCGATCCACCGCTGCTGATCCTCGACGAGGCCACCTCGTCCCTGGACTCGGAGTCCGAGCGGATCGTCCAGCTCGCGCTGGCCAATCTGATGCAGCACCGCACCACCCTGGTGATCGCGCACCGGCTCTCGACCGTCCAGCGGGCCGACCGCATCGTGGTGCTCGACCGCGGGCGCATCGTCGAGACCGGGCGGCACGAGGAATTGCTGCGGGCCGGCGGTCTCTACCAGCGGCTGCACGCGATGCAGTTCGCGGCGTCCGTCGTCGAGGAGGGCTGATCGGTGCGGGCAGCCCCCGGCGGACCGCCGCGCCGTCGCCCGCTCTTGAAACGGGCGGTGTCCTGGCTCGTGTTGCGTTTCGCACCGCCGCTGGCCGCGTGGATGATCCGACTGATCGGGCGGAGCCTGCGGCTCGGGACCGAGGGCGCGGAGCATGTGGATGCCGTCTACGACCGCGGGGGGCGGATCATCATCGCCTTCTGGCACGCCCGCCAGCTCATGATGCCCCTGGCCTACCGGGGCGACCTGGCCTACGTGCTCATCAGCCGGCACCGCGACGGCGAATTGATCAGCCGGATCGTCGAGCGCTTCGGGCTCCGCTCCGTGCGCGGCTCGACCGCCCGCGGCGGCGTCGAGGCCCTCCGCCGGCTCATCCGGCTGGGCCGCTCGGGCGTCGATCTGGTCGTGACGCCGGACGGCCCCCGCGGGCCGCGGGAAGTCGCGCAGATGGGCGTGGTCCAGCTTGCGAGGGCCACGGGCCTCCCGATCGTGCCCCTCGCGTTCGGCTGCTCAAAAAAAAAGTCTTCGCGAGCTGGGACCGGTTCCTCCTGCCCTGGCCCTTCTGCCGCGCCCGCTTCGTCTGGGGGCCGCCGATCTGGGTGCCGCGCGAGGTGGAGGGCGACGAGCTGGAGAAGAAGCGGCTGGAGGTGGAGCAGGCGATCAGCCGCGTGACCGCCCGGGCGGACGAGGCGGTGGGTGGGGGATGAGGGATGACCGATGGGGGGTGAGCGCGGGGCCGCCCCCTTCCCCGACTCGACACGCAAGACGCCACGCGCGACGCTCCTGACAGAACGATGTGGTACGTGGTCTACAACCTGCTGCTGATCGCGTTCTCTCCGGCGATCCTGCTGGTCCTGCTGGCGAAGAAGCGGTGCCGGAGGGGGATTCCCCAGCGACTGGGCCTCCGGCTCCCCGCGCCGTCGGGCTCGCCGGGCCCGACCCTCTGGGTCCACGCCGTGTCGCTCGGCGAAGTCGTCGCGGTCGCCCCGCTCGTGCAGGCGCTTCACCGGCGCTACCCGGCCTGTCGGATTCTGGTCTCCACGGTCACCGAGACGGGGCGTGAGGCGGTCGAGCGGCGGCTCGCCGGCGTGGCGACCCATTGCTACGCGCCCCTGGACGCGCCCTGGACGGTCTCGCGCGTCGCGGCGGCGATCGCCCCGGCCGCCTTCCTCTTCGTCGAGACGGAGCTATGGCCCAACCTCCTGCGGGTCCTCGCCCGCCGCGGCGTGCCCTGTCTGATGGTGAACGGGCGGTTGTCCTCCCGCTCCTTCGGCCGGTACCGGCTCATCCGGCCCTTCATGGAGCAGGTGCTCGGCGGGGTGCACGCCTGTCTCATGCAGTCGGCCCGGGACGCGGAACGGATCGCGGCGCTCGGCGCGAGGCGGGAATCGGTGCACGTCACGGGGAACCTCAAGTTCGACCAGCCCCTGCCCGCGCGGGACGGCCTGTCGCGCGAGGCCCTGGGGCTCGCCGAGGGCGAGAGCCTCTTCGCGGCCGGCAGCACCCATCCCGGCGAGGAAGAGCAGATCCTGACGGCCTACGCCTCGCTGGTCCGATCGTTTCCCTCGCTCGTCCTCCTGCTGGCGCCGCGGCACATCGAGCGCGTCGCCCGGGTGGAGGCGGCCGTCCGGGCGGCCGGCCTGGTGTCCGTGCGGCGGACGGACCTGGCGTCGGGCAAGGCGTTGCGGTCCGGCCCGCGGGTGGTGATCCTGGACACGCGGGGCGAGCTGGCCGTCGCCTACCGCCATGCGGAGGTCGCCTTCGTCGGCGGCACGCTGGCGCCGGTCGGCGGACACAACCTGCTGGAGCCGGCCCAGTGGGGCAGACCGGTCCTCTTCGGCCCGCACACCGACCACTGCGCGGAGGTGGCCCGGGTGCTCCTCGATGCCGGGGGCGGGGCGTGCGCCGTGGACGCGGCCGAGCTGGAACGGCTCGTGGCCGCGCTTCTGCGCGACAAGGCCGGCCTGGAAGAGATGGGACGGGCCGCGCAGGCCGTGGTCGCGGACCATCGCGGGGCGCTCGAACGGAGCCTGGAGTTGATCGGGGCCGCCGTCGAGAAGGCCGGGCGGCTCGGCGGCCCGTCGGCCTTGCCGGCGCAGCCGGCCGGTTGCTGCGCGGGCGGCGCGCCGTCGTAGCCCCCGCCGCCCCCGTTCGCGGGCGAGGCATGAACCCTGACTCCATCCTCCCGGCCTCTTCCGTTCCCCTCCGCTCCGGTCCGGGGCGGTGGTTGCTGGCGACCGTGGCGGCCCCCTACGGCCTGGCGGTTCGCCTCCGTGCGGCGCTGTACCGGCGCGGCTGGCTCAGGCGGAGGCGGCTGCCGGTCCCGGTCATCAGCGTCGGGAACCTGACGCTGGGGGGGACGGGCAAGACGCCGGTGGTGATCTGGCTCGTCGGCCGCCTCCTGGAGCGGGGGGTGCGGGTCGCGGTGCTGAGCCGCGGCTACCGCCGGAGGAGCCGCGAGCCGCGGCTCCTCGTCACCGACGGCCGCGATCTGCTGGCCGGCCCGGCGGAGGCGGGCGACGAGCCCCATCTGATCGCACGCCGCTGCCCCGGCGCCCTCGTCGCCGTCGGAGCGGATCGCTACGCGCTTGGGCAGTGGCTCCTGGAGCGGTTCCCCGTGGACTGCTTCGTGCTGGACGACGGCTTCCAGCACCTGGCCCTCCACCGCGATGAGGACCTGCTGCTGGTGGACGCCTCGGCGCCGGCGGACTTGGAGGCGCTGTGTCCGGCCGGACGGCTCCGCGAGCCGCTGTCGGCCGCGGCCAGGGCGACGGCCCTCGTCCTCACCCGCGCGGACGGGGGGCGGCCCGTAGAGCCGCTGCTCGCCGCCCTCGGGCAAGCCGGGGCGCCGGCCGGGGCGCCCATTCTGTTCCGATTCGCCCCCGGCGCCCTCGTCGCCGTGACGGCCGGACGGGAGGAGCCGGCCTGCTCGTTGGCCGGACGCAAGGTCCTCCTGTTCAGCGGGATCGCGAGCCCGGCCTCCTTTCAGACACTGGCGGAGGGGGTGGGCGCGGTCGTCGCCGATCACCGGGTCTTTGCCGATCACCACACCTACAGGGCGGCCGACGTGTCGGCCCTCCTGGAGCAGGCCGACCGCCTCGGCGCCGAGCGGCTGGTGACGACGGAGAAGGACGCGGGCAAGGTGGCGCCGTTCCTCGGGGCCGACGAGCGGGTGTGGGCCCTGCGGCTGGAACCGGAAGTCGTCGGGGGGCGGGAGCGCCTTGAACGAGTGTTGAGCCGTCCGGGTGGAAGGGTGAGTTCATGAAGAGCTCGCAACGAAACGCCGCCGCCGTACGGCTCACCACCGACCAGCCGGCCGTGCGTCCGGCCGCCGTTCGTCGGCTGCTCGTGCGGGCACCCAACTGGATCGGCGACGCCGTGATGTGCGAGCCGGCGCTCGCGGCGCTGCGGACGCTGTTTCCCTCCGCCGAGATCACCCTGCTCGCCAGAGCGGCGGTCGCGGAGCTGTTCGGCGCCCATCCGGTCCCGGACCGGATCCTCGTCTACGACAGCAAGGGCGGACATGCCGGCCTCGCCGGGAAATGGCGGCTCGCCTCGATGCTCAGGTCGTTCCGCTTCGACTTGGCGGTGCTGTTCCAGAATGCCTTCGAGGCGGCGCTCATCGCCTGGCTCGCCGGGGTGCCGCGCCGCCACGGCTACGCGACGGACGGACGGGGCCTCCTGCTGACCGGGCCGGTGCCGGCGCCGTCCCGGAGACGGCGGCCCCACCAAGTGCGCTATTATCTCGACCTCCTCGAGCCCCTGGGCTGCCTCGCGCCGGCCCGGCCGCCGCAGCTCCATCTGCGAGCGGAGGAGGAGGCGGCGGCCTCGCGGATTCTGGCCGAGGCGGGGATCGGACCGGACGACCCCCTGGTCGGCCTCAATCCCGGCTCGACCTACGGCGTGGCCAAGCGCTGGCTCCCCGAGCGCTTCGCCGAGGCGGCCGACCGGGTCCTCGATCGGTTGACGCGGGAGCGCGGGAGGCGGGCGAAGCTCGTCATCGTCGGCGCGGCCGGCGAGGAGGCGGTGGCCGGAGACATCGCGCGGCGGATGCAGGCGAGGCCGGTCGTCCTGACGGGGCGGACCTCGATCCGGGAGCTCATGGCCGTCATCAAGCGCTGCGGACTCTTCGTCAGCAACGACACGGGCCCCATGCACGTCGCCGCGGCGTTCGGGGTGCCGCTCGTCGCGATCTTCGGCCCGACCGATCCGCAGGTCACCGCCCCCTTCGGGAGCGGCCATGCCCTCGTCCGCCAGCCGGTGGACTGCGCCCCCTGCCATCTGGGACAATGTCCGATCGACCACCGGTGCATGACGGGCGTGACGGTCGAGGCGGTGGTGGCGGCGGCGCTGGATCAGGTACGGGGGGCCGGCGCGGCCGAACACGGGGGCGATCCGGCGGCGGACCTGCGGGGCGTCACGGTCTTCCTGGACCGCGACGGGACCATCAACGAGGACACGGGCTACGTGAAGTCCACGGAGGAGTTCCGGCTCCTGCCCGGCGTGGTCGAGGCCCTGGTCCGGCTCAAGCGGGCGGGGGCTCGTGTCGTGGTCGTGACCAACCAGTCCGGCGTGGCCCGCGGATTGATCGCGCCGGACGCGCTGGAAAGGATCCACGAGCGGCTGCGCGAGACGATGCGACGGGCCGGGGCGCCGCTCGACGGCCTCTATGCCTGTCCCCACCATCCGGCGGAGGGCTGCGCCTGCCGGAAGCCGCGACCGGGGCTGGTCGAGCGGGCGGCGGCCGACCTGGGGCTCGACCTGTCGGTCGCCTACGTGGTGGGCGACCAGCCGCGCGACATGCAGCTCGCGCGACGGATCGGCGCACGGGCCGTCCTGGTGCTGAGCGGGCCGGCGAGCTCCGAAACGCTCGCGTCCCTCAAGGGGAGCGAGGGGGAGCCGGACCATGTGGCGACGGGGCTTCGGGAGGCGGCGGACTGGATCATGGCCGATCGAGCCTCCCGCCGCCCTCCTTCCGCCGACGAGCCGGCTCGGTCGGCTGTTCGATGAGGGCGGTCTGCTGAAAGCATCGGCGATGGCGGACTACCGGCGCATCCTGCTCATCAAGCCCAGCTCGTTCGGCGACATCGTCCATGCGTTGCCGGCGTTTCGGGCCGTTCGACGGCGTTTCCCGCGTGCGCACCTGGCTTGGCTGGTCAAGCGGCCGTGGGCGGACCTGCTGCGGGGCGTCGAGGGGCTGGATCAGGTCTGGCCCGTCGAGCCGACCGTCCGCGGCTGGCTCGAAGAGGTGCCGCGCCTTCGCGCCGCCGGCTTCGACGCCGCCCTGGACCTGCAGGGCCTGTTTCGGAGCGGCGCCATGGGGTGGCTGGCCGGCTGCCCGGTCCGGGTCGGCCTGGCCGAGGCGCGCGAGGGCGCGCCGCTCTTCTACACGAAGCGGGTCGCCGTGCCCGATCCGACGATGCACGTGATCGACCGCTACCTGCTCGCCGCGTCCGCCCTCTGGAGCGGGGAGGCGCAGGGGATGGCGGAGCCCTGGGACTTCGGATTGACCCCCCTGTCCGAGGATCGGGATCGGGTCGCGACGCTGCTCGCCGAGCACGGGGTGACGCCCGGCGCGCCCTGGATCGCCGCGAACGTCTCGGCCCGCTGGCCGACGAAGCAGTGGCCGGCGGAGCTGTTCGCGGAGGCCCTGGACGGTCTCCAGCGCGGAACCGGGCGGGTGGCCCTCATCGGCGCGCCCGACGAGCGGGAGCGGGCGGCGGCGGTCAAGCGGCTGATGACCACCACGCCGGTGGACCTGACGGGCGCGACGTCGGTGGCGCTGCTCCCCGCGCTGTTGGAATCGGCGACGGTGGTGATCAGCGGCGACTCGGGGCCGATGCACCTGGCCGCCGCGGTCGGCACGCCGGTGGTCGGGCTGTTCGGGCCGTCGAGTCCCGGGTATTCCGGCCCCCGCGGCGACCGGCACCGGCTGTTCGTCGGCGAGGTGCCCTGCGCCCCCTGCTTCCGCGTCGCCTGCCGGAACGAGGAGCCGCTGGCCTGCCTGCGCCGCATCACGCCGGGGATGGTCGTGGAGGCGGTCCGGGACCGGATGGCGGCGAGGCTGGCCGCGCGATGAGGCGGCTCACGCCCGAGGATCGGACGACCGTCCTGCTCGTTCGGCCGGACGGGATCGGCGACGAGGTGCTCGCGCTGCCCCTCGCCACGGCGCTCCGGCGGCTGCTGCCGAAGGCGCGGGTCCTGTTCCTCTCCAGCGCCTCCGCCGCCCCGGTCCTGGAGCGGCATCCGGACCTCGACGGCGTGCTGGCGCTCGACGGGCGGGAGCGGTTTGGCGACCTCGTGTCCCTGTTCCGTCGGGACATCGGCGCGGCGATTTTTCTCAAACCCTACCGACGGCTGATGGCGGCGGCCTGGGTCGCGCGGGTGCCCCAGCGCGTGGCGACGGGCTACCGCTGGTACAGCCTCCTGGCCAACCGGCGGGTCTACGAGCATCGGAGCGGGTTTTCCAAGCACGAGAGTGAGTATAATCTCGGCCTGCTCCGGGGCCTGGGACTCGACCCCGGCCCGCTGGTCCCGCCTAGGCTGGCCCTCACGAATGAGGAGCGCCGGGCGGGGGGGGCGCGGCTGGCCGGCCTGCCGGAGCCGCGCGTGCTCCTGCACGTGGGAGGGCTCTCCGCGAGAAACTGGAAGGCGGAGCATTACCGGGACCTGGCCCGCCGCCTGGCCGAGGAGGGGTACGGGGTGGTCCTGACCAGCGGCCGTGAGGAACGCGAGCGGTTCGAGCGAGCCGGCGGCCCGGTGGCGCCCGCGCGCGGCGTCCTGCGCGACCTGCGGGGCGAGCTGGGCTTGAGGGAGTTCATGGCGGTCATCGCGGCCAGTCGCGCGGTCGTCTCCGGCTCCACCGGCGCGGCCCATCTGGCCGCGGCGCTGGGCGTGCCGACGGTCAGCCTCTACGACCCGCAGCGGAAGACCTCGCCGGTCCGCTGGGGGCCGCTGGGCCAGGGCCTCGTGCTCGTGCCCGACGTGCCCACCTGCGAGCGCTGCATCTTCGAGGCCTGTCCCTACTGGGACTGTCTGGACCGGATCACGGTGGAGGAGGTGGCCGGGCGGGTGCGGGAGGTCATCAGTCGGGCCGAGCCCATCCGGGTGCGTCATGTCTAAGCTGTCCGTCTACGTCATCGCCTACAACGATGAGCCCAACATGCGGGCCTGTCTGGAGTCCGTGGCCTGGGCGGACGAGCTCGTCGTCGTGGATTCGTTCAGCACGGACCGGACCGCGGCGATCAGCCGCGAGTTCACCGACAAGGTGTACCAGCACGAGTTCAGGGGCTTCGGCCGGCTGCGGAACGAGGCCGTGGCGCGGACGACGCACGACTGGGTCTTCAGCCTGGACAGCGACGAACGCATGACGCCGGAGCTCAAGGAGGAAATCCATGCGCTCCTTGCTCGGGGGCCGGACGCGCCGGCCTACTTCGTGCCGCGGCGGAACTATTTTCTGGGGCGCTGGATCAAGCACTGCGGCTGGTATCCGGACTACCGGCAGCCGCAGCTCTTCCACCGGGCGCGGCTGCGCTACCGGGAAGACATCGTCCACGAGGGCTTCGACGTGGAGGGCCGCGCCGGCTTCCTGCGGCACCATGTCCTCCAGTATCCGTTCCGGGACCTGGATCATTACCTGGCGAAAATGGACCGGTACTCGGACCTGATGGCGAGGCGGCTGTACGAGAAGGGTCGGCGCTTCCGGCCGCATCAACTCGTGACGCACCCCGCCTTCACCTTCGCCAAGATGTACCTCGGCCGCGCCGGCTTTCTGGACGGCATGCCGGGCGCCATCCTCGCCGGGCTCTACGCCTACTACACCTTCGTCAAGTACGCGAAGTTCTGGGAGCTGACGAAGGACCGCGGATGATTGAGGGATCGGGACAGTGGTGTCTGAGGTGAAGATCAGCGGGTTTTCGATCTGCCGGAACGCGGTGCGCTTCGACTATCCGATCGTCGAGGTGATCCGCTCGGCTCTGCCGCTCGTGGACGAGTTCGTGGTGAACGTCGGCCAGTCCGACGACGGGACGCCGGAGCTGATCCGTTCGATCGACTCGGCCAAGGTCCGGATCGTCGAGTCGGTCTGGGACGACTCGATGAAGAAGGATGGACTGCTCTTTTCCTGCGAGACGAACAAGGCGCTGGCGAAGTGCACGGGCGACTGGGCGCTCTACCTCCAGGCGGACGAGGTGCTCCACGAGGCGGACCTCGACCGTATCCGGCGGGCGGTCCGTACGCACCACGCCGACCCGCGGGTCGTGGGGCTCACCTTCCGCTACCTGCACTTCTACGGAGACTACCGGTCCACCAATCCGTGGTTCTACCACAAGGCGGTCCGGCTGATCCGGAACGACGGCGAGGTGGAGTCCTGCGGCGACGCGGTCGGGTTCTGGCTGAAGGCGGACCGCGGCTACCTCCAGGGGCCCCACAAGGACCGGCTCCGGCCCTCCGGCGCGACGATCTATCACTACGGCTGGGTCAAGCATCCCAGGGTGCTGCTGGAGAAGTTCCGCTACCAGGTCGCCCGGCACCACGGCGAGCAGCCGGGCGAAGAGCAGGCGCGCATGCTGGCGCGGGACGCCTACGAGTTCGAGGAGTACGACATCATGCGGAATTTCACCGGGACGCACCCCGCGGTGATGGCCGAGCGGGTGCGCCGCTATCCGCCGATCAAGCCGTGGCGGAACCGCTGGCTCGCGCCCGGCTTCTACCGGGCGGTCCTCCAGCGGGGGTTCCGGGGATGAAGACCGCGAGGCGTCAGGCGTAAGGGCTGAGAGTGTCCGGACAAGAACCGAGAGATTCGCGACACGGGGGCGAGCGGCGCGCGCTCCAGGCGGCCCCCCGCCCTCCTCACGCTTCACCCCGCGCGACTTCCGTGGCGGTGGTGATCATCACCAAGGACGAGGAGCGGAACATCGAGGCCTGCCTCGACTCGGTGGGCTGGGCCGACGAGGTCGTCGTGGTGGACGCCGACAGCACGGACCGGACGGCGGAGCTCGCCCGCGCCCGCGGCGCGCGGGTCTTCGTCCGTCCCTGGCCGGGCTACGGGCCCCAGAAGAACTTCGGGATCGAGCAGGCGACGGCGGACTGGGTCCTGATCGTGGACGCGGACGAGCGGGTCACGCCGGAGCTGCGCGAGGAGATCGCCCTGGTGCTGGGGAAGGGGCCGCCGCCCGACCTGGCCGGCTACGAGGTGCCGCGCCGGAACTTCTTCTACGGCCGCCGGCTGCGCGGGGGAGGCGCCTCTCCCGATTACCAGCTCCGCCTCTTCCGCCGCACGGCCGGCCGGTACGATGGTGTGCTGCTGCACGAGAACCTGCATCTCGACGGACGCACGGAGCGGCTGACCCGGCCGCTGGACCATCACAGCATGCCGGACATCCGGGAGCATGTCCGCAAGATCGTCCGGTACACGACTCTGGCGGCGCGGGAGAAGCTCAAGCGCCGGTCGCGCGTGACGGCCGCCGACCTCCTCGGCGGCCACGTGGCGACGATCGTGAGGATCTACCTCTGGCGCGGCGGCTGGCGCGACGGCGTCCCCGGCCTGATCTTCGCCCTGTTCTCGGGCATGCACACCTTCGTCAAGTACGCGAAGGCGTGGGAAGCCCTGAACGTGAAACGCGAGGCGTGAGGCGTGAGGAATCGGCCATGACGGAGCGGCGGGCGGGGCGTGTCGGCGGGGCGTCGCCTCACGCCGCATCCCTGCCGCCTCACGGTTGACCATGCGCATCGGGATCGACGCCAACCCCATCATCGGCGACCGCGGCGGGGTCGGGTGGCATACGTATAACCTGGTCCGAGCGATGCTCGACCTCAAGGAGGACCTCGACCTCCTCTGCTACGTCAAGCCGGGGGCGGCTCGGCGCGGCAAGCTGCCCCCCTGGCCGGAGGGCGAAAGGGCCAGGTGGGTCGAGTCCGGCCGCACGATGATGGGCTGGCGGGGCCTCCTGGACCGCTTGGACCTCTACCACGGCACCAATTTCAAAATGCCGACCACCGGGCGGTGCGGCGGGGTCGTCACGATCCACGATCTCTGGCTGGACCGCCATCCGCAATACTCCGCCAAGCTGTTCGGGCAACGGGCGTCCTTCTACCGGACCAGGCGGACGGCCCGGCGCGCGCGCAAGGTCGTGACCGTCTCCGAGTTCTCCGCCCGGGACATCCAGGCGCTCTACGGGCTGCCGGCGGACCGGATCGCCGTGATCCACAACGGTGTGTCGGACGACTTCCGTCCCGTGCCGGACGGGGCGGCGATGGAGGCCTTCCGCCGGAAGCACGCCTTCCCGGCCGAACGCTTCATCCTCTTCGTTGGCGGCGCGGACCCGCGGAAGAACCACCAGATCCTCCTCCGCGCCTACGCGCGCGTGGCCGAGCTGCTGGCGGACTATACGCTCCTGATGGTCGGGGATGCGACCCACCGGTTCGGGGACATCCGCCAGACCGCGCACACCTTCGGCGTGGAGCGCCGCGTCGTGTGTCCGGGGCGCCTCCTGCCCGGCGAGCTGCGGCTGCTCTACTCCCACGCCGATCTCTTCGTCTTTCCCTCGCTCTACGAGGGGTTCGGGATGCCGGTGCTGGAAGCCATGGCCTGCGGGGCGCCGGTGATTACCTCGGATTGCACCGCGCTGCCGGAGGTAGCCGGAGACGCAGCGGTGCTGGTGAACCCGGAGGACGCGGAGACGCTGGCGAACGAGATCGTCCGGGTGCTGGAGGACGAGGATCTGCGCCGGGAGCTTCGCCGCAAGGGCTTCGAGCGGGTCAAGCAGTTCACCTGGGAGCGCGCCGCGCGTCGGACGGTGGAGCTGTACCGGGAGCTCTGCTCTGAAGCCTCGTAGTGGGAAGGGGTACGGAGTACGGGGTCAGGGGCAACGCGGAGAAGGACGGTCCCTCGTTCACGCCGGAGGCCATGAACAACATCCTCGTCATCAAGCTCCGGTACATCGGCGACGTGCTGCTGGCGACGCCGGTGCTCCGGGCGCTGCGCAGCCGGTTTCCGTCGGCCCGGTTGGCCATGCTGGTCAACCGAGGTACGGAGGACGTGCTCCGCCGGAACCCCGACCTGGACGAGGTCCTGGTGCTCGATCGCATGGGGGCCGCCGGGGATCTCCGCTTCGCGCGGGAGCTCAGACGGCGGCGCTTCGACTGCGTCATCGACCTGACCGACGCGGACCGCTCCGCGGTCCTCGCCCGGCTCACGGGGGCGCCGATCCGGGTCGGCTTCAACGAGGAACACCGCTGGCGCGGGTTGCTGTACAGCGACATCGTGCCGGCGCGGCCGGAATCCGAGCACCGCCTGGAGCACGACTTGGCGGCGCTCCGCCTCCTGGGCCTCGATCCCAAGCCGGAGCCGCCGGTCCTCCGGACCGCGCCGGAGGACGAGGCGGCGGCCGGGCGCCTGTTGGCCGAGGCGGGCGTGGCCCCCGGGGACCGGAGGCCCCTCGTCCTGCTGCAGCCGGGGGCGCGGTACTGGTTCAAGGCCTGGCCGGTGGAGCGCTTTGCCGAGCTGGCCGACCGGCTGACGGAGCGGTACGGCTGCCTGGTGCTGGTAGGCGGCAGTCCCGCCGAGCGCGAGACGGCGGAGACGGTCCGCGCACTGGCCCGCTCGGCGCCCCTGGTGCTGGCGGGACGGACGAGCCTGCTTGAGTTTGCGGCCCTGCTCACGCGCTGCGCGCTCTTCGTCGGCAACGACAACGGGCCCATGCACATGGCCGCCGCCCTGGGCGTCCCCGTCGTGGCGCTGTTCGGCCCCTCCGATCCCGCGGTCTGGGGGCCGCGGGGCCGCCGCGTCCTGACGCTCTCGAAGGGGCTGGATTGCCGCCGCTGCTTCCATCCGACCTGCTTCCGCGGCGAGGAGCGCTGCATGAAGCTGATCTCGACGGATGAAGTCTTCGCCGCGGCGGAGCGGGCGCTCGCCGCGGCGGGGGGGGCCTGATGGGCGGACGGCCGCCGCTGGTCAGCGTGGTCATTCCCGTGTTCAACGGGGCGCCCTTCGTCGCCAAGGCGGTCGAGAGCATCAGGGCTCAGGGGGTGCCGGAGGTCGAGATCCTGGTCGTGGACGACGGCTCGACGGACGGCACCCAGGCGGTCCTCAAGGAGTTGGAGCGGGCGGCGGACCTCGTGTGGTTCCAGCAGGACCACGGGGGGCCCGCCCGCTCGCGGAACCGCGGGATCGCGGAGGCGCGCGGGGAATTCGTCGCGCTGCTCGATTGCGACGACGTGTGGCTCCCGGGCAAGCTGGCGGCCCAGCTCGCCGTCATGCGGCAGCGGCCCGAGGTCGGGGTCGTCCACACCGACTTCGAGGTGGTCCGCGAGGACGGCCGCGTGGAGGAGCGCGTCCATGCCCGGCGCAGCGCGGAGCCGCTGGTCCGCGCGTTCGCCGGCGGCCACGTGGCCCTCCCCTCGACGCTGCTGGTGCGACGGGCGGTCCTGGAGCGGGTCGGCGCCCTCGACCCCGACCTCTACGGCTCCGAGGACTCGGACCTGACGATCCGGCTCTACGCGGCGGCCGCCTTCGAGTGCGTCGATCGGGTGCTGGTGCGCAAGCTCCAGCGGGGCCACGGCTATCGGGACATGGCCTTCGACGAGCCGACGCACCGGGCGCGCGTGCTGTCCAGCCGGCGACGGTTCCTGGAGCGGCTGGAGGGCCGGGGCGCGCTGACGACCGAGCAGCGAAGGGCGCTGGCCCGCGAGTGGGCGAACTATTTCCTGCTGGCCGGCCGGCTGGCCGAGCTGACGGGCCGGCGGGGCGACGCCCGGGACCTCTACGCCCGGGCGATCCGCAAGGCGCCGCTGCGCCTGCGGGGCTACACCCGGTGGCTGCGCACGTTTTCGCCCGGATGACCGGCTTGATGGGGCTCTTCGATCGGCTCAACGAGGGGTGGCGTGCTCCCGGTCGCGCGGCCGTGATCATCGCCTCCGTGTACGGAGTCGTCGTGGGCACCGCCCTCGTGCACCACGAAATGTGGCGGGATGAGATCGAGGCCTGGCTGATCGCGCGCGACAGCCGGTCCGTGCCGGAGCTGCTGGCCGTCCTGAAGAACGAAGGGCATCCCGCGCTCTGGTATCTTCTCTTGATGCCGCTCACGCGCCTGTCCCGCTCGCCCGAGATCATGCAGGGGCTGCATCTGACGATCGCCACGGCGATGGTCTACCTGGTCGCGCGCTGGTCTCCCCTGTCGCGCCTCCAACAGGTCCTGTTTCCCCTCGGTTTCTTCGTGCTCTGGCAGTATGCGGTGGTGAGCCGGAACTATGCCCTGGGGGTGTTGCTGCTCGTGGCCTTCTGCGCGCTCTATCAAAGGCGGCACCGTCTGTTCCCGGTCATCGGTCTGCTTCTGATGCTCGCGGCCCATACCCATCTGCTGATCCTGCTCCTGGTGATCGCGATCACCGCCGGCCTGGCGGTGGATTGCTGGGAGGCGCGGGATCGCCTGCGGCAGGAAGCGGCTTCGCGGCGGCGGGCCGGCATCGTCCTCGGCTTTGTCCTGATCGCGGTCGGGGTCGCGACGTCGCTCGTCCAGCTCCTTCCCGATCGGAGCTACGTCGGCCCGGTCGATTCGACGGTGGGGCTCTTGCGGGAACATGGCCCGGCGCTCGGGGCGGCGGCGCTCGGGGCGGCGGCGCTCGTCGGATGGCTGTTGTTCCGGCTGCGGGAGCGGCTTCCCCCGGTCTTGGCGGCGGGCATAGGGGCGGTCGCCGTCGTGCTCTATTTCGATTCGAGCGTCCTGGGAGGGCTGGTCGGCGCGTCCGGCTTCAAAACCCTGGCCTTCTGCGGGCTGGCGGTGTTCCTCTTCCAGTTGTCCCGGCTGCGCGACCGTCTTCCGCTCCTGCTGCTGTACGGGCTGGGGACGACCGGGCTGCTCCTCTTCTTTTCCGCGGTGCACTCGGGCGGCCCCCACCATCACGGGTTGCTGTTCGTCGTGTACCTGATCGGCTACTGGCTCGACCGGCTGACTCGGGCGGCGTCGCCGGCGTCCAGCCGGAGCCGGACGGCGGACGCGGTCTTCACGCTGGTCCTCGCGGGCCAGGCCGCCTTCGGCCTCCCCGCCCTGTACCAGGACCTGACGAAGCCCTATTCCAACGGGAAGGCCGTGGCGGACGCTATCCGGGCGCGCGGTCTAAAGGGCCTTCCCGTCGTCGGCTGCGTGGACTTTTCGGCCCAGACCGTTCTGGGGTATTTGGGGGCCGAGCGGTTTTACTATCCCCAGGGTGAACGATGGGGCTCCTTCGTGATTTGGGACCGCAAGCGCTACGAAAACGTGGGACTCGACAACTGCCTGCGATCCGCCTCCGCGGCGGGCGGGGACGTGCTCGTCGTCAGTTCCTACACGACGGAGTCCTCCGCACGCGAGGCCGACTTCGTGAAGGTGGCCGAATTTCTCGGGGCGATTCGCGACGACGAGAATTTCATCCTCTATCGCTCGAAACCGGCGGAGACGGCGGAAGGGGCGCGGACGCCGGGCGCCGCCCCGGGAGCGCTCCGGGGGGGATTCGATCCATGCCCAGGGTGAGCGTCGTCATGCCGGTCCACAACGGCGCGCGATACCTCGCCGAGGCGTTGGAGAGCGTCTTCGCCCAGACGTTTCGGGACTTCGAGGTCATCGTCGTGGACGATGGCTCCACCGACGAGACCCCGGCGATCCTGCGGGGGTACGGGGACCGGCTGGCGGTCATCTCGAGGGAGCAGGGGGGGGCCTGCGCCGCGCGGAACCTGGGCGTGGAGCGGACGGCGGCGCCCTACGTAGCGTTCCTCGACCACGACGATCGGTGGTATCCCCGGAAGCTGGAGCAGCAGACGGCGGTCCTGGACGCGCGGCCGGAGGTCGTGCTCGTGCTCAGCGAATCGGACCGCATGGATGAGCAGGGGCGTCTGATCCAGACCAGGGCCACCGCGGCCGAACGGCCGAGGCTCAAGGACTCGCCGTTGGGCCGCCTGATGGAAACCGACCAGCTCCTCTCCTCGGCGATCATGGTGCGGCGCGAGGCCTTCGTGCGGGCCGGGATGTTCGACCCCGACCTGCACGGGTTCGAGGATTTCGACCTCTGTGCCCGCCTGCGCCGCCTGGGGGAGTTCGCCTTCGTGGAGGAGCCCGGGATGTGCTATCGCGTGCACCGGGGCAGCTTCAGCCGCTCGGGCGGCGAGCGGTTGCAGCGGAGCCGGGAGCGGTTCCTGCTCCGCATGCGGGCCCTGTTCGCGGACGACGGGGACAAACAGGCGTTGATCCGGACGATGCTGGCGGAATGCTATTCCGACTGGGGCCTCAGCCAGGCGCGGGCCGGTCGGACGGCGGAGGGGCGGCGGAAGCTGCTGGAGGCCCTGCGGTACAACCCGTTCAAGCTGCGCACCTACCTCCGGCTCGCACGCGCCTGCGCGATGAGGCGGGGCCATGCGGGATGAACCGGCCGCCAGCGGGGCCCCGACGGTCAGCGTCGTGATCCCCCTGTACAACGGGGAAGACGTGATCGCGCAGACGATCGAGAGCGCCCTCGCCCAGACGTGGACGGACCGGGAGATCCTCGTCGTCGACGACGGGTCCACCGACGGCTCCGCCGCCGTGGTCCGGGCCTTCGGCGATCGGGTCCGCTACCACTTCTTCGAGAACGGCGGGGTGGCCCGGGCCAGAAACCGCGGGATCGCCCTGGCCCGGGGACGCTACATCGCGCTCCTGGATCATGACGACCTCTGGGCTCCGACGAAGCTGGCCAAGCAGGTGGCTGTGCTGGAGACCCGCCCCGAGGTGGGGCTGGTGACGACCGGCATCGCTCACCTGGACCGGGAGGGCCGGCCGATCCCCGCCGCGCCGACCGGACCGTCCAGCCGCTTCTATCAGTTGTTCGTGAAGGGCTTCGGTCCTACCCCCTCCGCCGTCATGGTCCGGCGGGCGATCCTCGAGAAGGCGGGCGGCTTCGACGAACGCTTCGGGTCGGCCGGGCTCGACGACCATGAGCTCTGGCCGCGGCTGGCGCAGCTCTGCGAGTTCGCGCTGGTGGACGAGCCGCTCACCTTCCACCGGCATCGGCTCGTCAAGCCGCCGCAGATCGAGTTGGGCCATCGGGCCGTCCTCAACGAGGCCCTGCTTAAGCGCTTCGGCCACGAGCCGCAGAAGCGGCGCTACCTCATGGAGGAGCGCGCCGCCTACCTGGCCGACCTCGGCAAGTGGCGTTGCCGGCAGGGGGACCTGGCCGGCGGGCGGGCCGCCCTCGCGGAATCGCTCGCCGTGAGCTTCCGCGAGGCGCTGCGCTGGAAGACGGTGTGGCGGGCGGCGAGCCGCCTGCTGCGGTCCTACGTCTGATCGCCCGACGGGAGGGGGGGAGTGGAGAAGGTCGGCTGCGAGCTGTGCGGATCGGACGAGTCGGCCGTCGTCATCAGGCAGAAGGACCTGCTCCATCGGGTCACGGACGAGGAGTTCACCATCGTGCGGTGCGCGGCCTGCGGGTTCCTCTACCTCACCCCCCGGCCCGCGCCGGCGGAGATCGGCCGGTTCTATCCCGAACACTACTTCGGCGACCCCGCGCCGCCGAGGCGGGTGAGCCGGGTCAAGCGGTGGCTGATGGAGGAGTTCTACGGCTATCCGGGACCGGCGGTCCCGGCGGCGGTTCGCCTGCTGCGCCGCGCGCTCCTCTGGCCGGAGGCGGTCCGCCGGGCGGCGACGGGGCGGACGATCCTGCCCTGGGTCGGCCGGGGCCGGCTCTTGGACGTGGGGTGCGGCCACGGCGTCGGCGCGGCCATGCTGCTGGCGCAGGGGTGGGACGTGCAGGGGCTGGACTTCAGCGAAGCGTCGGTGGCCCTGGCTCGCAGGCTGCTCGGCGACCGCGTGCGCGCGGGCGACCTGGAAAGCGCGCGCTACCCGGACCGCGCGTTCGACGTCGTGCTGATGAGCCATTCGTTGGAGCATATGTACCGGCCGGTCGCGGTGCTGGCCGAGGTCCGGCGCATCCTGGATGACGGGGGCCGCCTGGTCGTCGCCGTGCCGAACGCGGACAGTTGGGAGGCGCGGCTCTTCGGCCGCTGGTGGGTGAACTGGGACCCGCCGCGCCACCTCTACCACTTCGGGAAGGCGACGCTGACCCGCCTGCTCGATCGGGCGGGCTTCCGCGTCGTCCGGATGGGGACGGGCGTGACGGCGGCGCATTGGCTGTCCAGCCTGGAGCGGGCCTGGACGCGCGGGGCCGGAGGCCCGCTGCCGGCCGGGCGATGGGTCGAGCGGCTGGTCGCGCGTCCCTTTTGTCTCCTGGCGGGGAACATCGGGGCGGGGACGGAGTTGATCGTCCATGCGGAGAAGTCCGGGAAGGAGGCCGATGCCTGACGTCCTGCGGGGAGCGGGGTGGCGGCGGGGGGAAGGCCGGGTCCGCCGCCTGCGCGACCCGGCGACCGTGCTCGCGCTGCTGCTCGGCGCCGGCGCCGTCCTGTCGCTCCTGGCGCTGGCGGACATCGCCCTCTACCTGCAGGGGCGCGCCGCCTCGAAGCTGGCCGCCCTTCCGCGGGCGACCACCTTGATGGTCTTGCTGCCGGTCCTGGCGGTCCTCGCCGCGTCGTTCGCCGTCGGCGCTCGGCAGACGTGGCGAGCCGATTCCGCGCAGCGGGCGGCGGCGGGCTCCTGGTCCACCGGCTCGATCCTGCTGTGGGGCGTGCTCCTGTGGTACGTGTGGATGGTCAACAGCCCGGTCCCTCCGCTGACGCACCACACGGACAAGTTCCTGGTCCTCTGCCTGCTCCTCCTCGCCGTCGGCCTGGCGCTGAACGTCCGGCCAGGCGCGGTGGCCCGGCTTGTCGCGACGAGGCCGGCCCGCTGGCTGCGGGTCCTGGCCGTCAACGCCGTCGTCTTCGCCCTGGTCGGCGAAGCGCTGTTTCGCCTCGCCGACCCGCTATTGGCCCGGAGCGGCCTGTTCGGCGACAAGCACACGCCCGCCCACCTCAAGCCGCACGCGCCGGTCCAAGGCTCGATCGGCGTCTCCAATTCCCAAGGCTTCCGCGACCGCGAGCGGACGATGGAACGGCGGGGCCCGGGGCCCCGCGTCGTGGCCCTCGGCGACTCCTTCACCTGGGGCGCCGGCGTGAGCTACGACCAGACCTTCACGACGTTGGTGGAGCAGAAGCTTAAGACCGAGTGGCCCGGGCTGGAGGTCATCAACCTGGGCGTCGGCGGCTGGGGCCCCCACGAGGAGCTGCACCTGCTGGAGAGCTACGGCGTCCGGCTCGACCCGGACCTGGTCCTGCTCGACTTCTACGTCGGCAACGACATCCAGAACAAGCGCGGCGACGACGGCAACTTGACCAAGATCCTCCTGGTCGCCGGCCAGAGCTACTACGTCCACAGCAACGGCCACCTAGTCCATGATACGCTCGGGCCGGACCGCTGGTATCTCTACCACGACCTGAACTATCTCTGGCGGGTGGGCACGGCGCGGATCCTCGCCAGGGCCGAGGCGGGGTCCATGGCCGACCGGGGGCCGGGACTGGTGCCTCGCTCCGCCTACCTGCGGGGGATTCACGAGCGGAGCGACATCTATCTCGCCCGCGACACGGACTATTTCCAGGGGCACTGGGCCCGTACCCGGGCGACTCTCTCCGCGATCCGCAGCCTTTTGGGGCAGCGGCACATTCCCCTGGTGCTCGTCCTGATTCCCGACCAGGTGCAATTTGACCCGGACCTGCAAAACGAGTATCTTGGAGCCTTCGCATCGTCCGAGGAGCGGTACGACTTCGGCAAGCCCCAACGGCTCCTGAACGCCTGGGCTCGCGAGGAGGGCGTCCAGGTGATCGATTTGCTTCCCGTCTTCCGGGCGATGGGAACGCCCGGAGACCTCCACTTCCGGAACGACATCCATTGGAACGAGGCGGGCCATGCGCTGGCGGCCGAGGCCATCGCGCCCGTCCTGCGGCGGCAGTTGCAGAGCCGGTTCGCGGTGAAGCGGGAGGGGCCATGAGGCGACGGAACGACCTGACGGCGGCCAACCGGTCCTTCGCCCTGGTCCTGGCCGGCGGCTTCGGTGCGCTGGCCGCCCTCCGTTACGGGCTCTCGGGCGTGATCCTCTGGTGGCTGGTCGCCGCGGCCCTCGTCGTGCTCGCCGCGGCGCTGGTCGCGCCGGCGAAGCTGGAGCCCCTTCGCAAAGGCTGGATGAAGCTCGCCGCGGTCCTCGGCGCCGTCAACGGGCGCATCCTGCTGACGCTCCTCTTCGCGCTCCTGATCACGCCGATGGCGGTGCTGCTCCGGCTTCTCGGCAAGCGGCCGATGGCCCTGGGATGGGACAAGGCCGCCGCCTCCTACTGGCGCGGCCGGAAGGCGGAGGAGTTCACGCCGGCGCGTATGGAGCGGCAGTTCTGACGCAGACGTGAACCGTGAGGCGTGAGGAGCCGGGGGTGAGGCGTCAGGGGAACACCCCGAGGGAGGGGACGTGGGAGCGTTTCTGACGGAGCTGTGGGCCTTCATGCGGGAGCGGAAGAAGTTCTGGCTGCTGCCCGTCATCATGGTCCTCTTGCTCTTCGGCGCGTTGATCGTGCTGACCGAAGGGTCGGCGGTTGCGCCGTTCATCTATACCCTCTTTTGACGGCGGGCCGCCGCCCCATGAAGACCCTGGGCCTCTCCGCCTTCTACCATGACTCCGCCGCCGCCCTGGTCGTGGACGGCCGCATCGTGGCCGCGGCCCAGGAGGAGCGCTTCACCCGGAAGAAGCACGATGCCCGTTTTCCCCGTCGCGCCCTGGCCTACTGCCTCAAGGAAGCCGGCTGCCGGCTCCAGGACCTGGACCGGGTCGCCTTCTACGACAAGCCGCTCCTGAAATTCGAGCGCTTGCTGGAAACCTACCTGTCCTTCGCGCCGCGCGGCTGGCGCTCCTTCGTCGCGGCCATGCCGGTTTGGCTCAAGGAGAAGCTCTTCCTGGAGCGCCTGCTCCGGCGCGAGCTCGACGCGGTGGCGGCGGAGACGGGCGGCGGCCCCTGGACCGGGCCGCTGCTCTTTCCGGAGCACCACTTCTCCCACGCGGCCTCCGCCTTCTTTCCCTCCCCCTTCCGCGAGGCGGCGGTGCTCACGATGGACGGGGTGGGGGAGTGGGCGACGACCAGCTTCGGCGTCGGGCGCGACGCGACCCTCACGCTCCAGGGCGAACTCGCCTTTCCGCACTCGCTCGGCCTGCTCTACTCGGCCTTTACCTATTACACCGGGTTCAAGGTCAATTCGGGGGAATACAAGGTCATGGGGTTGGCGCCCTACGGCGAGCCCAAGTACGTGGACCTGATCCTGACCCACCTGCTCGACCTCAAGGAGGATGGCTCCTTCCGGCTCAACCTGGACTACTTCGATTTCTGCACCGGGCTGCGGATGACCAACGAGCGCTTCCACCGGCTGTTCGGTGGGGAGCCGCGGGCCCCCGAAGCCCCGGTGACCCAGCGGGAGATGGACCTGGCCCGCTCCATCCAGGAGGTCACGGAGCGGGCGGTGCTGAAGCTCGCCCGCCACGTGCGGAGGGAGACCGGCCTGCGGCAGTGCTGCCTGGCCGGCGGCGTGGCGCTCAACTGCGTGGCGAACGGCAAGCTCCTGCGCGAGCGCGTCTTCGACCGGCTCTGGGTCCAGCCGGCGGCGGGCGATGCGGGCGGGGCCGTGGGCGCGGCGCTGGCCGCCTACCACGTGCACGGGGGCGGGGCGCGGCGGCTGGCCCCCGACGAGCCCGACGGCATGGCCGGCTCCTACCTCGGGCCGGCCTGGGCGCAGGACGAGATCGACCGGTGGCTGGCGGCGCGCCGGCTGCCCCACGAGCGGCTGGACGACCGGGCCCTCGTCGCCGCGGTGGCGGACCTGCTTGCCCGCGAGGCCGTCGTGGGCTGGGTGCAGGGGCGGATGGAGTTCGGCCCGCGGGCGCTGGGCAACCGCTCGATCCTCGGCGACGCCCGCTCGCCGCGGATGCAGTCGGTGATGAACCTCAAGATCAAGTACCGGGAGTCCTTCCGCCCCTTCGCGCCGGCGGTGCTGGAGGAGCGGGTGTCGGAGTACTTCGAGCTCGACGAGCCGTCGCCCTACATGCTGCTGGTGGCGCCGGTCCGGGCGGAGCGGCGCGCGCCGGAAACGGAGGCGGACCGGCGGCTGTTCGGGATCGAGCGGCTCACCCGGCCGCGCTCGGACATCCCGGCGGTCACGCACCTGGACTACTCGGCCCGCATCCAGACCGTCTCGCCGAAGACCAATCCCCGGTTCCACGCGCTGCTCAAGGCCTTCGAGGCCAAGACCGGCTGCGGCGTGCTCGTCAACACCTCCTTCAACGTCCGGGGCGAGCCGATCGTCTGCAGCCCGGAGGACGCCTACCGCTGCTTCATGCGGACGGAGATGGACGCGCTCGTCCTGGGCAACGCGCTCCTCCGAAAACACGACCAGCCGCCGCTCTCGTCGGATGGCGACTGGCGGACGGAATTCCAGCTCGACTGACGGAAGGCGCCGCCGAGTGAGCGACGTGGGGACAGCCTTGTGAGCGCCCGTTGTCGCATGGGGCTTGCCGCGGCGGCGGGCCTGTCCACGGCGCTCCCCTTCGCGGAGGGGCTGCTGAAGAGCGGCTGGATCGAGGTCGCCCTCCTGGCGCCGGTCCTTTGGTTTGTCCTGCCCGGCCGAAGCACCCGGCGTCTCGCTTCGATGCTGCTCACGCTGACCGTCTGCTGCGTGACGGCCACCGCCTTCGACCTCGCGCTCCGGCCGGTGTGGGCGCGGCGGTTGAGCTACACGCCCTTGAACATCTCCAGCCACAAGCTGCCGAAGCTGCCGATCGTGGGGCGGTGGGACGCGAACCTCGACGTGGAGGCCGAGGTGTACGGCGACTTGGCCGCGATGCTCGGCGAGCCTGGCCTCAGGGAACCGTGACGGGTTCGCTTCCGGACCGACGAGGCGGGGTTCCGGAACGACGCGGTGCCGGGTCGGATCGCCCTGCTCGTCCTGGGCGATTCCTTCGCCGCGGGGGCGAGCACGACGCAGGAGCGGATGTTTTCGAGCCTGCTGGCCGGGAGGCTCGGCGGGCGCGTCTACAACCTCGGGTTCCCCGGAGGGCCCTACGACCAGTACCTCAACCTGGCGATCGAATGGCCGCGGCTGCCGCTTGCGCCGTCCGCCGGGCTGGTCTGGACCTTCTTCGAGGTGCTCGTCCGGACGCTGCCGGACGGCCGCGCGATGCTGTTCAGCGGCAAGCAGGAAGCGTGGGGCCGCCGCGCGCGGACCGAGGTGGAGGCCCATCCGAACTTTTCGAAACTGGAGAGGACCCTGGCGGCTGTGAGCCGGCTGACGAGGGAACGCGGGTTAGCCGTGACCGTGCTGATCCTGCCGACCAAGGGAGAGGTGTATCGGTGGGTTCTGGACGGGAAGCCCGCGCCCTCGTGGGAGGCTCCGCCGTCCGGCTTCGTACAGGCCGTCCTTCCTGCCTGCGACCGAGCCGGCCTTCGCTGCCTGGACGCGAAACCCTTCCTGGTCGAGGAGGCGCGGCGGCGGTACGAGTCGTCGGGTCTGTTGCTCTGGTGGCGGGACGACACGCACCTGGGGGAATGCGGACATGAGGCCGTGGCTCGGTTCATCGCCGAGCGGGTGCTGGACGTCCGTGATTGCGGTGTCCAGGGTGGAGCAGCCTGCCCCGTGTCCGTCTCCCCCTCGGAATCCGGGGGCCGGTCTGGCTCTGGATTTCGGCTTCCGCCGGAATGACGATGGAGGAAACGCGATCGCCACGACGTGCCGCAGGCGTTCGTCTTCCGGCGTGCGCCCGGTCAGGCCCGGAGCCCGGTCGAGGGCGTCGGCTTGGCCGAGGCCAGGTAGGCACGGATCAACCGGAGGAGGACCCGGCGGTTCCAGGGGTCGCGCCGGATCGCCTGCCGGAAGGCCTCGCGCGCCTCGCCGACCCGGCCTTGGGCGAGGCGGAGCTTGCCCAGGTCGCCGTAATAGCAGGCCCAATCGCGCACGAGCGCCCGCGCCTCCTCCGTGCCCGGGCGGCAAGACGGGGCGTGCTTCTCCAAAAAATAGCGGCGGGCCTCGATCGCCCGTTCCGAAGGAATGTCGCGTGAGGCGTTGCGCGAATAGAGCCGATGGCGATACAACGGTTGCGGCAGGTGCAGGAAGGGATGGCGGCCGTAGAGCCTGATCGCCAGGTCGATGTCTTCCCAGATCGCGAGCCGGGCGTCGTAGCCGCCGACGGCGTCGAAGCAGGATTTCCGGAACAGGGTCCCGGAGGTCGCCACGTCGTGGGTCCCGCGCAGGAGCTGGGTGATGCTCGTCATCGCCTTCATCGCGGCGTCGTATTCGATCGGCGCGCCGGCCTCGTCCGTCTGGTAGCCGTCGCAGTGGACGAGCGCGGCGTCGGGGGCGGCCTTCAGCCGGGGGACGGTCAGCTCGAGGAACGTCGGCTCCCAGAGGTCGTCCTGGTCGAGAAAGGCCAGGTATTCGCCTTGGGCCAGCCTGGCGCCGTCGTTGCGGGCCGCGGCCTGCCCGCCGTTCGTCGCGCGGCGGCAATAGCGCGCCCGCGGGTAGCGCAGGACGAGCCGGGCCGTGTCGTCGGTGGAAGCGTCGTCCACGACGATGAGCTCGAGGTCGCGGTAGGTCTGGCCGAGCACGCTCCGGATGGCCTGCTCCAGGTACCGCGAGACGCCGTTGTAGGCCGGGATGATCGCGCTGACGGTCGCCATCTGGTCCGGTTCGTCGGGGAGCCGCAGGGTGCGCCCCATCATACCAAACCGGCGGCCCGGTTGCGGCGGCCGACGGGAAATAACCTGCACGCCGAGGAGACCCCATGACCTACGACCACGTGGACCCCGCGCACCGGGGGCCCAACACCGTCCACATGACCCGGGTGCTGGTCGCGGGGCTGATCCGGGCGGCGGGCTGTCGGCGCGTCCTGGACCTGCCCAGCGGCACCGGCGCGCTGACCCACCTCCTGCTCGAATCGGGGATCGACGTGGTGTCGGCCGACCTGTGCCCGGAGGGATTCGTCGTGCCGGGCCGGTCCTGCCTCCGGGCGGACCTCAACGCGGCGCTGCCCTTCGGCGACGAGGAGTTCGACGGCTTCGCCTGCATCGAAGGGATCGAGCACATCGAGAACCCCCACCTGCTCGTCCGCGAGGCCAATCGGGTCCTCAAGCCCAAGGGACGCCTGTTCATCAGCACGCCCAACGTGCTCTCGATCCGGTCCCGGCTGAGCACCCTGCTGCGGGGCTACCCGGATCAGTTCCACTACATGGTCGAGGTGGAGCCGGACACCGGACGGGAAAAGCCCGTGGCGCACATCAATCCGATCGGCTTCCTCGAGCTGCGGTACGTGTTGGCCCGGTGGGGTTTCGAGACCGACCTCGTCCGGACCAACCGCTATCTCAAGCGCGGGGCCCTCTGGTACCGAGCGCTCCGGCGGCTCCTCTTCACGAGGGGACGCCGGGCGGCTGCGGCCCATCCGAAGGTGGCAGCGGTCCGGCAGACCCTGCTGTCCGACGAGGTCCTCTTCGGCGAAGGCTTGATCGTCGGTGCGGTCAAGGTGGCGGACTGCCGCCGAGGCGGCGGATGAGGGCGGGCCGCGGCGGCGGGGCCGGCGACGGATGGCGGCCATGAAGGTCGTCATCGCCGCCTGGCACTTGAGCCATTCCAACGTCGGCCTCGGACGGTACGCCCTCGGGCTGATCGAGGCGCTGGGCCGCGTGGACCGGGACACGTGGTACGAGGTCCTGGCCCCCGTGCCGGCGCCGGCTCTGACACCGCGGCCGACCGTCCGGCACCGCCTGGTCCGCTTCCCCCTCTTCAAGCGCCGGTTCTGGGAGCAGCTCGCGCCGCAGCTCGTCGGCCCCTACGACGTCCTGCACTTTCCCTACGACTCCGCCGTCCTGCGCAAGCGGGGGCCCTTCGTCACGACGGTCCACGACGTCAAGCCCCTGATCTTCTCCGAGCTCCAGCCCAAGAAGACCCTCGCGAGCCTGGTCGAGGGCCGGTTGGTCGGCGACCGCTGGGCGCGGATGGACCACATCATCACCGATTCCCACTGCTCCAAGCGGGACCTGATCGAGAGGGTGGGCCTTCCCGAGGAGCGGATCACGGTCGTGTTCCCCGGCGTGGACCTGGAGCGGTTCCGACCGGCTCCGCCGACGGCCATCGGGGACGGCGCGCGTCCCTACGTCCTCTGCGTGGCCGGCCCGGACCCCACCAAGAACGTCCTGACCCTGGTCGAGGCCTTCGCCCGGCTGCCCCGCGACCTGCGCGCCGCGCACGACCTGGTGCTCACCGGGGATTTTCGACGCCGGCCCGACCTCCTGGAGCGTGTGACCGCCGCGGGGCTCGCCCCGCAGACCCGGTTCACGGGCGTGGTCAGCGACGAGGACCTGATCGTCCTCTACCAGCGCGCGGCCCTGTTCGTCTTCCCCTCCCGCTACGAGGGCTTCGGCTTTCCCGTGCTCGAGGCGATGGCCTGCGGCTGTCCCGTCGTGAGCTCCAACGCCTCCTCCCTGCCCGAAGTGACCGGGGAAGCGGCGCTGTTGGTGGACCCCTCGGACACGGGGGGCTTCGCCGAGGCGATGGAGCGGGCGCTGACGGACCGGGCGCTGTGGGGCGATCTTCGGGCACGGGGGCTCGCGCGGGCGGCGCAGTTCACCTGGGACCGGACCGCGCGGGAAACCGCGGCGGTCTACCGGAGGGTCGCGGGACGGCCATAGCCCCGGCCGTCCCGGCGGATACCGCTTGCGTCGCGGGCCGGGGTTCGCGTATCTTCTCCCCGCGCCGTCCGCCGCCGCGAGCCGGCCCGCGGACGACGCGCTACCCACGGAATCGTCCATGCGCATCCTGATCACCGGAGGGGCGGGCTTCCTCGGCAGCCATCTCTGCGACCTGCTGCTGGGCCGCGGGCACGAGGTGGTCTGCGTGGACAACTTGAGCACGGGCCGGGCGGAGAACATCGCGCACCTCCTCGGCCACGCGCGGTTCAGCTTCGTCAAGTACAACGTCTGCGACTACCTGCACGTGGACGGTCCGCTCGACGCGGTCATGCACTTCGCCTCGCCCGCCAGCCCGCAGGACTACCTGGAGATGCCGATCGCGACGCTGAAGGTCGGCGCGCTGGGGACGCACAAGGCGCTGGGGCTGGCCAAGGCCAAGAGCGCACGCTTCCTCCTCGCGAGCACCTCCGAGGTCTACGGCGATCCGCTGGTGAACCCGCAGCCGGAGTCCTACTGGGGCAACGTGAACCCGATCAGCCCGCGCGGCGTGTACGACGAGGCCAAGCGCTTCGCGGAGGCCATGACCATGGCCTACCACCGCTACCATGGGCTGGACACGCGCATCGTCCGGATCTTCAACACCTACGGCCCGCGCATGCGCCCGAACGACGGGCGGGTGGTGTCGAACTTCATCGTGCAGGCCCTGCAGGGCAAGCCCCTGACGGTGTTCGGCGACGGCAACCAGACGCGCAGCTTCTGCTACGTGGACGACCTGGTGCGGGGGATCGCGGCCTTGTTGACGGCCGAGTCGGACCGCCCGGTCGCCGAGCGGACCGACCGGGGCTTCCTGACCGCGCGCGCCGCGCCGGTGCCGGAGAGCGTGCACGAGCCGGTCAACATCGGGAACCCCCGCGAGCTGCGGGTGCTGGAGATCGCGGACCTCGTCCTCAAGCTGACGGGCAGCCGGAGCGGGCTGCGCCACTTGCCGCTGCCCGCGGACGATCCGAAGGTGCGCCGGCCGGACATCCGGAAGGCGAAGACCCTCCTCGGGTGGGAGCCGCAGATCACGCTCGAGGACGGGCTGGCGAAGACGATCGACTATTTCCGTTCGATGCTGCCCCGGCTGGAGGGCGGCGCGCCATGAAGGGCGTCGTGCTGGCGGGCGGGCTCGGCACCCGGTTGCTCCCGCTGACCAAGGTCACGAACAAGCACCTGCTGCCGGTCTACGACCGGCCGATGATCTACTACCCGATCCAGACGCTGGTCAACGCCGGCATCCGGGAGATCCTGCTGGTCACCGGCGGGAACAACGCCGGGGATTTCCTCCGCCTGCTGGGCAACGGGAAGGAGTTCGGGCTCCGCCACCTGGATTACACCTACCAGGAGGGGGAGGGCGGCATCGCCGACGCGCTCCGCCTCGCGGAGTACTTCGCGGAGGGCGGGCCGGTGTGCGTGGTGCTGGGCGACAACCTGATCGAGCGGAACATCCTGCGCGCCGCGCGGGCCTTCCGCGACCAGAAGGTCGGGGCGAAGATTCTGCTCAAGGAGGTCAAAGACCCCCAGCGCTTCGGCGTGCCCGTGCTGCAGGGCGACCGGGTCGTGCGGATCGAGGAGAAGCCCGAGCGGCCGGCCTCCCCCTACGCGGTCACGGGCATCTACTTCTACGACGCCCGGGTCTTCGAGATCATCAAGACGCTGAAGCCCTCCGGCCGCGGCGAGTTGGAGATCACCGACGTGAACAACGCCTACATCCGCGAGGGGCAGCTCACCTGGGACGTCCTCGACGGCTGGTGGACCGACGCCGGCACGATCGCCTCGCTGCTCCACGCGAACCAGCTCGTCGCCCGGACCGGCGCGAACAAGATGGAGCCCTGAGGTGGCCCTGCTCGTGACCGGCGGCGCCGGCTTCATCGGCTCGCACCTGGTGCGGCGGCTGGTCGCCGGGGGCGAGCGGGTGGTGAACCTGGACGCGCTGCGGTACTCCGGCAACCTCGACAACCTCACGGACCTGGCCGGCCACGCCGGCCACGTTTTCATCCACGGCGACATCGGCGACGCCGGGACCGTCGAACGGGTCTTCCGCGACCACGCGATCGCGGCCGTCGTCAACTGTGCGGCCGAGACCCACGTGGACCGCTCCATCCTCGACCCGGACGGCTTCGCCCGGACCGACGTCGTCGGCACGGCGGTGCTGCTGGAGGCCGCCCGCAAAGCGGGGGTGTCCCGCTTCCTGCAGGTGAGCACCGACGAGGTCTACGGCAGCGTCGAGTCGGGCGCCTCCACGGAGGAGGACGCGCTCGCCCCGCGCAGTCCCTACGCCGCGAGCAAGGCCGGGGGGGACCTGCTGGTGCGCAGCTACTGGACGACTTTCAAGTTTCCCGTGCTCATCACGCGCGGCAGCAACACCTACGGGCCGAACCAGTACCCGGAGAAATTCATCCCCCTGTTCATCACGAACGCGATCGACGGGGAGCCGCTGCCGCTCTACGGCGACGGCCGCCACCGGCGCGACTGGCTCTCGGTCCACGACCACTGCGCGGCGATCGAGCACGTCCTGCGCCGCGGCGAGCCGGGCTCCGTGTACAACGTCGGTGGCGGCAACGAGCGGGAGAACCTGGAGGTGGCCGGGCTCATCCTGGCGCGGCTGGGCAGGCCCGCGTCGCTGATCCGCTTCGTGCGGGATCGGCCGGGGCACGACCGCCGCTACGCGGTGGACTGCGCGAAGCTCCGGCGGCTCGGCTGGGCGCCGACCGTGCCCTTCGAGGAGGGGCTGCGCGCCACGGTGGACTGGTACCGGGCGAACGAGGCCTGGTGGCGGAAGATCAAGTCCGGCGAGTTCCGGGCCTACTACGAGCGGCAGTACCGGGACCGGCTGAAGGCGGGGGCGGCCTCCCCCGCGGCCCTCTCCGGCCCGTCGGAAGGGTGAGCGGGTCGTCATGAAGCGCGCGCTGATCACGGGGATTACCGGCCAGGACGGCTCCTACCTGGCCGAGCTGCTGCTGGAGAAGGGCTACGAGGTCCATGGGATCGTCCGGCGCGTGGCCATCGAGGACCCGGAGCACCGGCTGTGGCGGATCCTCCACCTCCGGGACCGGATACACCTCCACGCGGCTTCCATGGAGAGCCTGCCCAGCATCTACCGGGTGTTCCAGATCGTGAAGCCCGATGAGTGCTACCACCTGGCCGCCCAGAGCTTCGTGACCTACTCCTTCGAGGACGAGTTCTCCACGTTCAACGCCAACGTCAACGGCACCCACTACGTGCTGGCCGCGCTCCGAGACTGCGCACCGGACTGCCGGTTCTATTTCGCCGCGTCGAGCGAGATGTTCGGCAAGGTCGCCGAAGTGCCGCAGACCGAGTCCACGCCCTTCCACCCGCGGTCGGCCTACGGCATCTCGAAGGTGGCCGGGTTCCATCTGACCCGGAACTACCGGGAGGCCTACGGCATCCGCGCGAGCTGCGGCATCCTCTACAACCACGAGTCGCCCCGCCGGGGGTTCGAGTTCGTCACCCGGAAGATCACCGCCCACGCGGCGCGCATCAAGCTGGGGCTCGCCAAGGAGCTCCGGCTGGGCAACCTGAGCGCGCGACGGGACTGGGGCCACGCCCGCGACTACGTCCGCGCCATGTGGATGATGCTCCAGCAGCCCGAGCCGGGGGACTACGTCATCGCCACCGGCGAGCAGCACTCGGTCCGGGAGTTCGCCGAGGCCGCCTTCGCCCGCGTCGGCCTGGACTACCGGGACTACGTCGTGGTGGACCCGCAGTTCATGCGGCCCGCCGAGGTGGACACCCTGCTCGGGGACGCGTCCAAGGCCAAACGGGACCTCGGGTGGGACTGCCAGGTCCGCTTCACGGCCCTGGTCGAGGAGATGGTGGACGAGGACCTGCGGGCGCTCAGGAGCGGCAGGGGCGCGTGACGGAGACCGGCCGCCGGCCGGTGGCGCCTTCCGTCCGGCTCTGCTAAGATCGCCTCCGACCCCGGACCCCAACCCCATGCCGACCGCCCAACCCAGCCGATCGAAGCGCAAGAAGGAACGGCCGTCGCTGGCCGCCGCCCTGCGGCGCATCCGTCTGGTGGCCACGGACGTGGACGGCGTGCTGACGGATGGGGGGATGGTCTACGCGGAGTCCGGGGAGGAGAGCAAGCGGTTTCACGTGCGGGACGGGATGGGCATCAAGCTGCTGCAGAAGGCCGGCTTCATCACCGCGATCATCACCCAGGAGCAGAGCAGGCTGGTCGCCCGCCGCGCGGAGCGGCTCGCGATCCCCGAGGTGCACCAGGGGATCATGGACAAGCTCGGCGCGCTGCGAGACCTGGCGGCCCGCTACGGCCTCTCCCTCGACCAGGTCGCCTACGTCGGCGACGACGTCAATGACCTGGAGGCGCTGCGCGGGGCGGGATTCTCCGCGGCGCCGGCCGACGCCGTGCCCGCCGTCCTGCAGGCGGTCCGCTACCGCTGCCGGCACCGCGGGGGCGACGGAGCGGTCCGCGAGGTCGCCGACCTGCTGCTGGCGGCCCAGGGGTTCGACCCGCGCGGCGAGCGGGCGGACGCCCCCCGCGGGCGGAGCTGACCGATGGCGGCGTCCGGTCCCGAGCGGCGCCTCTACGGCGTCATCATGGCCGGCGGCAGCGGCACGCGGTTCTGGCCGCTGAGCCGCCAGCTCTACCCGAAGCAGCTCCTCCGCCTGATCGGCGACGAGACCCTGATCCAGCAGACGATGCGGCGGGTCCTGCGCTGCGTGCCCGTCGAGCGGGTCTATCTCTCCACCACCCCCGCCCAGGCGGAGTCCCTGCGGGTCCAGCTCGGCCAGTGGAAGGACGCCCTCCACGGGCACTTCGTCATCGAGCCGGAGGCGCGGAACACCGCGCCGGCCATCGCCCTGACGGCGGCCACGCTCGTCGCGCGCGACCCCGAGGCGGTGATGCTGGTGCTGCCGGCGGATCACGTGATCACGGGCGACCGGGCCTTCCGGGCCGCGGTCCGGCTGGGGGCGGAGTTGGCCGCGGCGGGCCACCTGGTCACCTTCGGGGTCCCGCCCATCCGTCCGGAGACCGGGTACGGCTACATCAGGCCGGACCGGCGGGCGCGGCTGGCCGCGCGGCAGGGCCTGACCGGCTACCGGGTCGAGCGGTTCGTGGAAAAACCCGACGCCGCGACGGCGGCCCGCTACCTGCGGGACGGCCACTACTACTGGAACAGCGGGATCTTCCTCTGGCGCGCGGCGACGATCCTGGAGGAGTACGCGCGGCACCAGCCGGCGCTCGCGGGGACGATCCGCGGCCTGGCGAGGCTCCTCGCGTCCGGGGCGTCGGACGGGCGGCTGCATGGGCTCTACCGCCGGCTCCCGCCGCTCTCGATCGACCAGGGCGTCATGGAGCGGTCCTCGCGCGCGGCGATGATCCCCGTCGCCTTCCGCTGGTCCGACGTCGGCACCTGGAGCAGCCTGGAGGAGGTCGCGGACCGGGACCGGGCCGGCAACGTGCTGACCGGCAACGTCGTGGACCTGGGCAGCCGCGACTCGATCATCTACGCGGACCGGCGGCTGGTCGCGACGATCGGCCTGGCCGACATGGTCGTCGTGGACACGCCGGACGCGACGCTCGTCTGCCCGAAGGGGCGCGCGCAGGACGTGAAGCGGGTCGTGGCGGAGCTGAAGCGGCGGGGCGCGCCGGAGCACCTGGAGCACCGCACCGTGTTCCGGCCGTGGGGCTCCTACACCGTGCTGGAGGAGGGGCCGGGCTACAAGGTGAAGCGGGTGTCCGTGAGCCCGGGGGGGCGGCTGTCGCTCCAGCTCCACCACCGACGCAGCGAGCACTGGGTCGTCATCGCTGGCCGCGCGCGCGTGACCTGCGGGAAGCGGGTCTTCGAGCTCGCCGTGGGCCAGAGCACGGCCGTGCCCAAGGAGACGGCCCACCGGCTGGAGAATCCGGGCTCGGAGCCCCTGCACATCATCGAGGTCCAGAACGGCCCCTACCTGGGCGAGGACGACATCGTCCGGCTGCACGACGACTACGGACGAAGCGTGAAGCGTCGTTCGTGACGCGTCTCCCCAGGGCAACGGGACGGCTCGGGCGGACGACGAACCACGAGCGACGAGGGACGACCAGCGAGGCGCGCATACGATGGCACTCTTTCGCGAGTACGACATCCGGGGCATCGTCGGGCAGGAGCTGACGGAGGACATGGCCGAGCGGATCGGCCGGGCCTTCGCGACGATGGGGCGCGAGCGGGGGCTCAAGACCGTCTCGGTCGGGCGCGACGGGCGCGCCAGCTCGCCGGTCCTCCGCGACCGGCTCGTGCGGGGGCTCACCGCCGCCGGCCTGACCGTCGTGGACGTCGGCGTCTGCCCGACGCCGGTCCTGTACTTCTCCCTGTTCACCCTCCCGGTGGACGGCGGGGTGATGATCACGGGGAGCCACAACGCCTCCGAGTACAACGGCTTCAAGCTCTGCGTCGGCACGGAGGCGCTGCACGGGGAGGAGATCCAGGACATCCGCAAGGTCATCGAGGGGGGCCGGTTCTCGTCCGGCTCGGGCACGGTGACCGAGCGGCCGATGCTGCCCGAGTACCTGGCTTATCTCAAGCGCCACTTCGCCCACGTGGACGCCGGCCGCCTGCACGTCGTCATCGACTGCGGGAACGGGGCGGCGGCCCTCGTCGCCACGCAGGCGATGGAGCTGCTGGGGTGCCGCGTGACGGGGCTCTACTGCGAGCTGGACGGGCGGTTTCCCAACCACCATCCGGACCCGACCGTGGTCGCGAACCTGCAGGACCTCATCAAGACCGTCAAGGCGACGGGGGCCGACGTCGGGATCGGCTACGACGGCGACGCGGACCGCATCGGCGCCGTGGACGAGCGCGGCGACATCCTGTGGGGCGACAAGCTGATGGTCCTCTACGCGCGCGACATCCTCGCGGCCAGGCCGGGCAGCACGATCCTCTCGGAGGTCAAGGCGTCCCAGACCCTCTACGACGACATCCGCGCGCGCGGCGGCCGCCCGATCATGTGGAAGACCGGCCACTCGCTCATCAAGGCCAAGATGAAGGAGGAGCAGGCGGTGCTGGCCGGCGAGATGTCGGGGCACATGTTCTTCGCCGATCGCTACTTCGGCTACGACGACGCGATCTACGCCTCCTGCCGGCTCGTGGAGATCCTCAGCCGGGCGGGCCGGCCGCTCTCCTCGCTGATCGCGGACCTGCCCGCCACCTGCGTGACGCCGGAGATCCGCGTGGACTGCCCGGACCCGATCAAGTTCGACCTCGTCCGGCGCGTGCAGGAGCGGTTCGCCGCCTACGCCAAGGCCGGCCGGTCGCCGGGCAAGGACGGCCTCGCCATCCGGGACGTGGTCACCATTGACGGCATCCGCGTGATCTTCGAGGACGGCTGGGGGCTCATCCGCGCCTCGAACACGCAGCCGGCCCTGGTCCTCCGGTTCGAGGCCGGGACGGCGGAGCGGCTGGCCGCGATCCAGGCGCTGATCGAAGCCAGCCTGGACGAGGCGCGCCGTGAGACGGGCGCCTGACCGGCGCCGGCTCCTCCGGCTCGTCCTCCCGCTCCTGCTCTACGGCGGTTCCCTGCTCGCCGCCACCGCGGTCCTTTCCGAGCCCACGGTCATCCGCCCGGCTCCGTCTCCGCCCTTCGCCGCGGGCGAGCGCTTCACCTACGCCCTGTCCTGGCTGAGCCTGCGCGCCGGCACGGCCGTGATGGAGGTCCGCGAGCCGCCGCCGACCGAGGGACCGCCCGCTCTGGAGTTGGTCACCACCGCCCGGTCGAGTCCCTTCGTGTCGAAGTTCTACCCCGTGGACAACCGCGTCCAGTCCCTCGTGGACGCGAAGACGCTGGCCCCGCGGCGCCTGCTGTTCCGCCGGCGCGAGGGGAAGCGGAAGAACGACTTCGACGTGACCTTCCGCCGGGAAGAGGGCGTCGCCGTCTCCATCAAGGACGGGGTGAAGGAGACGATCCCCATCCCGCCGGACATCCACGACGCGATTTCCTGCCTCTACTACGTGCGGAGCCTGCCGGTGCTCCGCCCCGGAAGCTCGACCGTCCTCACCGTCCATCACGACAAGAAGAATTACCGCCTGGAGGTGAGAGTGGAGGAGGTCGAGCGGATCAAGGGGCCCTGGGGCGAGGCCGAGGCGATCCGCGTGCTCGCCGTCATGCCCTTCCAGGGCATCTTCCTCAACCAGGGCAACATCCGGGTCTGGCTCACCAACGACGACCGGCACGTCCCGCTGCGGATGAAGGCCAAGGTCGTCATCGGATCGGTCGTCGCGGACCTGATCGCGGGCTACGGCGAGCACGCGCCGGAGGGAAAACCCGACAGGCCGTGATTGCCGGACCACCCCGAACCGGCTATAATTGTGACCTCGTCGCGGGGAGACTGTCCTCATGGGTCCCTTTCCCGTCACGCTGACGCGGTTCATCATTCAGAAACAGGCGGCCCATCCCGGCGCCACCGGCGAATTCTCCGCCCTGATGGCCCAGATCGGCCTGGTCGGCAAGATGATCGCCCGGGACCTGCGGCGGGCCGGCCTGATCAACATCCTGGGCACGACCGGCGAGGTCAACGTCCAGGGCGAGACCGTCAAGAAGCTGGACGAGCTGGCCAACGACACCTTCCTGAAGGTCTTCTCCTACAGCGGGCTGGTCTGCGCGCTGGCCTCCGAGGAGATGGAAAAGCCGGTCCAACTGCCCGAGAACTGGCCGCACGGCAAGTACATGCTCCTCTTCGACCCCCTCGACGGCTCCTCGAACACGGACGTGAACATGCCGCTCGGGACCATCTTTTCCGTCCTCCGGCACGAGGGGCAGGACCGGCTGCCCGCGGAGGCCGAGCTGGTCCGGCGGGGGACCGAGCAGGTGGCGGCGGGGTACCTCCTCTACGGGTCGAGCACGATGCTGGTCTACACCTCCGGCCAGGGGGTGCACGGCTTCACCCTCGACCCGGAGGTGGGCGAATACGTCCTTTCCCACCAGGACATCCGGGTCCCCGCGCGGGGTGGCGTCTACGCCGTCAACGAGGGGAACGCGCAGAAGTGGCCGGCTGGCACGAGGCGCTACATGGACTGGCTCAAGGCGAAGGACGGGGCGACGGGCCGCCCCTACGCCGGGCGCTACTCCGGCTGCCTCGTGGCGGACGTGCACCGCATCCTGCTCGGCGGCGGCATCTACCTCTACCCCGCCGAGGCGGACAAGCCGGAGGGCAAGCTGCGGCTGCTCTACGAAGCCAACCCGCTCGCGATGGTCGTCGAACAGGCGGGCGGCCGCGCGAGCACGGGCCTGCACCGCATCCTCGCGGTCGAGCCGGCCGGGCTCCACCAGCGCGTCCCGCTCGTCATCGGGAGCCGCGAGGACGTGGAGACCGCGGAGCAGTTCATCCAGGGACGACGGACTTCATAACCGCGTCATTCAGTCGGGAGGGGCGAGCATGAGCGATCGGGTCCGGGAGATTCTGAGCTGGTACGGGAGCGACAATCCGGGGACGCGCGCCAACCTGGCGCGCCTGCTCACCCACGGCACGCTGGGCGGGACCGGCCGGCTGGTCATCCTGCCGGTGGACCAGGGCTTCGAGCACGGGCCGGCCAGGAGCTTCGCCCCCAACCCGCCGGGCTACCACCCGCACTACCACTTCGAGCTGGCGATCGACGCCGGGTGCAACGCCTACGCCGCGCCGCTGGGCTTCATCGAAGCGGGCGCCGCCGAGTTCGCCGGCCGCATCCCGTTGATCCTCAAGCTGAACAACCACGACCTCCTGCACGACGACAAGGATCCCCTGCCGTCGGTGACGGGCAGCGTCCGCGACGCGCTGCGGCTCGGCTGCGCCGCGGTGGGCTATACGATCTACCCCGGCTCGGCCCACTGCACGACGATGTACCAGCAGCTCCGCGAGATCAGCGAGGAGGCCAAGGCCCACGGCCTCGCCGTCGTCGTCTGGTCCTACCCGCGCGGCTCCCAGCTCAGCAAGGAGGGGGAGACCGGGGTGGACGTGGTCGCCTACGCCGCCCAGATCGCCTGCCAGCTCGGCGCGCACGTCGTGAAGGTGAAGCTGCCGACCGCCCACCTGGAGCAGGCCGCCGCCAAGAAGGTGTACGAGTCCCTCCAGGTGCCGATCAAGACGCTCGCCGAGCGGGTGCGGCACGTCGTCCAGAGTTCCTTCGACGGGCGGCGGATCGTGATCTTCTCGGGCGGACCCAAGAGCGAGGACAAGGTCTTCTTCGACGAGGTCCGGGCGATCCGCGACGGCGGCGGCTTCGGCTCGATCATCGGCCGCAACTCCTTCCAGCGGCCCAAGGCCGAGGCCCTGAAGTTCCTGCAGACCGTGATGGGCATCTACGCGGGCGAGATTCCGTAGCGGCAGCCGACGGCCAGTGAGGGAGTTCCCGTGACCGGATACGAACCCTACCGCCCGCGGCAGCGCCCGCCCGCCTCGTGGGCGGCGCGCGCGCTGCTGCTCGGCGCGGGCGTCCTCATCGGGTTGGTCGTCGCGTCGGACCTGGGCTGGCTGCCCTTCGGCCACGCCGTGCCCGAGCCGTCCCTCCCGCAGCCCCTGCCGGTCGCCCTGCCGCCGACGGCGGGGCCCGGCGGGCAGAACTTCGTGGAGGTGGCCAAGGCGGTCACGCCGGCGGTCGTGAACATCTTCACGACCAGGACCAGCTCCGGCGGTCCCCCCCATGCCCTGCCCTTCGACGACCCCTTCTTCCGCCGGTTCTTCGGGGACGAATTCTCCCGCCGGTTCGAGGCGCCGCGGGAGCGGGAAGGGCCGCGGGAGCGGAAGGAGCGCAGCCTGGGGTCGGGGGTGATCGTGGACCCGAGCGGCCTCATCCTGACCAACAACCACGTCGTCAGCAAGGCCGACGAGATCAAGGTCTACCTGGCCGACAAGCGCGAGTACAAGGCCAAGCTGGTCGGCACCGACGCCAAATCCGACCTGGCCGTGCTCAAGGTGGAAGCCGAGGGGCTGCGCACGATCCCCTGGGCCGACTCCGACCGACTCCAGGTCGGCGAGTTCGTCCTCGCGGTCGGCAACCCCTTCGGGCTGCACCAGACGGTGACGATGGGGATCATCAGCGCGATCGGGCGGGCGAGCATGGGCATCGCCGAGTACGAGGATTTCATCCAGACGGACGCGGCGATCAACCCGGGCAACTCCGGGGGGGCGCTGGTCAACGCCCGGGGCGAGCTGATCGGGATCAATACGGCCATCTTCAGCCAGAGCGGCGGCAACATGGGGATCGGGTTCGCCGTCCCGAGCAACATGGCCCGGTCCATCATGGATCAGCTCGTGAAATCGGGACGGGTCGTCCGGGGCTGGCTGGGGGTCTCCATCCAGGAGTTGTCGCCGGAGCTGGCCTCGCAGTTCGGCGCCGCGGACACGAAGGGCGCGCTGGTGAGCGACGTGCTGGACGGCAGCCCGGCCAAGCGCGCGGGCCTCGCGCGCGGCGACATCATCGTGGAGTTCGACGGCAAGCCGGTGGACACCCCCGCCCATCTCAAGAACCTCGTCGCCCAGACGGAGGTGGGGCGGAAGGCGGTCGTCAAGCTGATCCGCGAGGGGAGCCCGAAGACGGTCGAGGTCACGATCGCCGAGCAGCCCAAGAGCGTCGCCCAGGCCGGCGAAGAGGAGAGCGCGGAGGCCGTGCGCCCCGCCGGGCTGCTGTCGGACCTCGAGGTGCAGGATCTGGACCGGGGAATGGCGGGCCGCCTGGGCCTCTCGGCCGCGCAGCGCGGCGTGGTGATCGCCGGCGTGCGGCCGGGCAGCGTCGCGGAGGAGAGCGGCCTCCGGCCGGGGGACGTGATCCTGGAGGTCAACCGCCGGCCCGTGGCCGACCTGAAGGCCTACCGGGAGGCGGCCTCGGCCGCGGCGGAGGCGCCGAGCGTGCTGCTGCTGATCCAGCGGAACGGACGGACGAGCTATGTGACGGTGAAGTCGTAAGTCGGAGACGGACCGGTGCTATAATTCGACGCCGAAGGGGGTGAGTCTATGGCACGACGCGCGGTCTTCGTGCTCCTGTGCGCCTTGGCGGGAATGGCCCTTTTCCTCAGGGGAGGGGAGCCGGGCGTGCCGTTGATGCTCGCCGGGTTCGCGATCGGGGCGGCCACGGGCGGACTTATTCTGGCCGGTGAATATGCGTTGCAGCAGCTCTCGTTCGGCGTCATTGTCGGCGGCACGGCCGGGGTGGCGATCGGGCTGGTGCTGACCGGGCTGGTGGAGTGGGTCGGCAGCGTCGTCTTCGACGTGGAGACCTTCCTCTTCCACATCGGCGGGCTCGTGTTCCTGCTGGGGCTGCCCTACCTGGGACTCGTCCTCGGCGCCCGGTTCGGGCGGGAGAAACTGCCGGGCGGGGCCAAGCATCCGGAGCACGCGATGTCCGTGTCCAACATGAAGATCCTCGACACGAGCGTCATCATCGATGGCCGGGTCGCCGACCTCTGCGAGACCGGCTTCCTGGAGGGGACCTTCCTGGTCCCGCAGTTCATCCTCCACGAGCTCCAGCACATCGCGGACTCGTCGGATTCGCTCAAGCGGGCGCGGGGGCGGCGCGGGCTGGACATCCTGAACAAGATCCAGAAGATGGTGGACATCGACGTCCGGATCGTGGACGACGACTTCCCCCAGGTGAAGGACGTGGATTCCAAGATCGTCGTGCTCGCCAAGAAGGTGGGGGCCAAGGTCATCACCAACGACCTGAACCTGAACAAGGTCGCCGAGCTGCAGGGGGTGCGCGTCCTCAACATCAACGAGCTGTGCAACGCGCTCCGGCCGGTCGTGCTGCCGGGCGAGACCATCCGCGTCTTCGTGCTCAAGGAGGGCAAAGAGGCCGGCCAGGGCGTCGCCTACCTCGACGACGGCACGATGATCGTGGTGGACAACGCCAAGCGCTGCATCGGCCGCAACGTGGACGTGGTCGTCACCAGCGTGCTGCAGACCACCGCCGGCCGGATGATCTTCACCCGGCTGAAGGAAGAGGCCGAAAAAGAGGAATTCCAGGTCGCGCGTGGCTAACCGGACCGTCGCCCTCGTCCCGGCGGCGGGGCGGGGGCTCCGCATGGGGGGCGACGTCCCCAAGCAGTTCCTGACGCTGGGCGGGCTCCCCATCCTGGTGCACTCCCTCCTCGCCCTGGAACGCGCCGACACCGTCCACGAGGTCGTGCTCGTCGTCCCGTCCGCGGAGCGCGACTACTGCCTGCGCGAGATCGTCGCCCGGCACGGCTTGACCAAGGTCGCCCGCGTTGTCCCCGGCGGGGAGGAGCGGCAGGACTCGGTCCGGCTGGGGCTCCAGACCGTCGGCGACGAGGCGGAGTTCGTGCTGGTGCACGACGCCGTCCGGCCCTTCCTGACCGCGGACATGATCGGCCGGGCGCTGGCGCGGGCGGCGGAGTGGGGCGCGGCGGTCGTCGCGATCCCCATGCGCGACACGGTCAAGCGGGTCGGCGCGGACGGCCTCGTCGAGCGGACCGTGGACCGCCGGGGCCTCTGGCTCGCCCAGACGCCGCAGGCCTTCCGGGTCGGGGTTCTGCGGGAGGCGCACCGCAAGGCCCAGCTCGAGGGAGTCCGCGCCACGGACGACGCGCAGCTTGTCGAATGGTTCGGCAACCCCGTGGCGGTCGTGGAGGGGAGCGGCGAGAACATCAAGATCACCAGGCCGGAGGACCTCGTCATCGGGGAGGCCATCCTGGCCGCGCGAAGGAGCGGGGCGCGAGACGCGTGACGCGCCCGCCGCGCGGGTTCGTCCGCGCGTCACCAGCGGCGGCGCTTCGCGGGGAACGGGGGACGCATGCGGGTCGGATTGGGCTACGACATCCATCCGTTGGGCCGGGGGCGCAAGCTGATCCTGGGCGGCGTGGACGTGCCGCACGATCAGGGCCTCGTCGGCCATTCCGACGCGGACGCGCTCGTCCACGCGGTCTGCGACGCGTTGCTGGGGGCCATGGGGGAGGGCGATCTGGGGCGGCACTACCCCAGCTCGGACGCGCGCTACAAGGACATCTCCAGCCTGCGGCTGCTGGAGGACGTCGCGGCCATGCTCGACACGAAGGGCCTGCGGATCGTCAACCTGGACACGGTCATCATCGCCCAGGCGCCGCGGCTCGGCCCGCACCTCGCGGCCATGCAGGCGCGCCTGGCCGAGGTGCTGAAGGTCGAGCGGGAGCGGGTGAACGTCAAGGTCAAGGGCGGCGAGGGGCTCGACGACGCGATCGGCCGCGAGGAGGCGATCGCCGCGCAGGCGGTCTGCTTGATCACGGGGAAGTAACCGCGCGATGTTCAAAGCCGTTCGACAGGACCTCCAAGCGGTCTTCGACCGCGACCCGGCCGCGACCAGCGCGCTGGAGGTCATCCTCACCTACGCGGGCTTCCACGCCCTGCTGGCCTACCGGGTGGCGCACCGCCTGCACGCCTGGGGCGTGCCCTTCCTGCCCCGCTTCATCTCCCAGCTCGCCCGCTGGCTGACCGGCATCGAGATTCATCCCGGCGCGAAGATCGGCACCGGCTTCTTCATCGACCACGGCATGGGCGTGGTGATCGGCGAGACGGCCGAGATCGGCGACTACGTGACGCTGTTCCAGGGCGTGACGCTGGGGGGGACGGGGAAGGAGCGCGGCAAGCGGCACCCGACGCTCGGCAACCACGTGGTCGTCGGGGCGGGCGCGAAGATCCTCGGCGGGATCAAGATCGGCGACAACGTCAAGATCGGCGCCAACTCGGTCGTGCTCAAGTCGGTGCCGCCCAACTCGACCGTGACGGGCGTCCCGGCCCGCGTGATCAAGATGGAGGGCCAGCGCCTGCCCGAGGCCACGATGGACCATATCAACCTGCCCGACCCCATCGCCGACCGCTTCGAAGCCCTCGAGCGCGAGATCATCGAGCTAAGGAAGAAGCTGGAGAACCAGAACCGTCCGGCTGATTCCTGAGCCCTTGCCCCGTCCACGCCTCCAGGCTCCAACGGGTCGTGTCGCGGCGCGCCCCCCGTGGGCCTCGCACGCCCCGCCCGCCGCACCATCTCGACGGCGCGCGTAAACGCCGCGTTCCTTCTTCGTCGCGCCGTGCGCCCGGTCCCCCTTGGGGATTCTTCGCCGGCGGCTGTGACAACCTGGCGGCGCAGCTCAACGGCCGCCGGCCGCCGGCGCGTAGTCCACCCTCACCAGGTACAGCCCCTGTGGTGGGGCGGTGAGGCCGGCGGAACGGCGGTCCTTGGCGGCGAGGATCTCCTGCATGGCCTTGGCCGGCCGCTTGCCCCGGCCGATCTCCACCAGGGTCCCGACGATCGCGCGCACCATCTGTTTGAGAAAGCGGTCGGCCTCGGCCTCGATGCGGATGAGATGGGAAGAGGCAAGAGGTCCCTCGCCGGCCACCTCCAGCCGCCGGAGGTGGCAGACGGGGTTTTCCGTATCGGTCGGGTGGCCTTGGAAGGAAGAAAAGTCGTGGCGGCCGACGAGGACGGCCGCTGCCTCGTGCATGGCCGCCAAGTCGAGCGGGCCGCAGACGTGCCAGGCGCGAGCGCGCTCCAGCGCCGGGCGCCAAGGCTGCTGCAGGAGGCGGTACTCGTAGAGCTTCCCGCGCGCGTCGTAGCGGGCGTGGAAGTCGTCCGGCGCGACCTCGGCGGCCCTCACGCAGATGTCCGGGGGGAGCAGGGCGTTGAGCGCGCGCCGCCACTGCTCGGGCGTCAGCCGGCTTTCCACGCGAAAGCCGGCCACTTGGCCCAGGGCATGGACGCCCGCGTCGGTCCGGCCGGCGCCGACGACCCGCAGCCGCACCCCGCAGATGCGCGCGATCGCCTCCTCCAGCGCGGCCTGGACCGTGGGGCGGTTCGGCTGCAGCTGCCATCCGGCGTAGGCGGAGCCGTCGTACTCCAGGATGAGCTTGATGGTCTGCATGCGGCGGGGCCGCCGGCTCGGCGGACGGCTACTGCTTGACGGTCTGGACGGGCGTCACGTAGGCGCGGACGCCCTCGAAGATCGCCTCGGCCATGCGCGAGACGAAGGCCTCGCTGCGCATCAGGCGCTCCTCGGTCGGGTTCGAGATGAACGCGATCTCCGCCAGGATGCTGGGCATCGTCGTGAAGCGGAGCACGTAGAACGGCGCGGTCTTCACGCCGTGGTCCACGACGTCGTAGTGGTCGTCCAGCCGCGTGACCATCGCCTCCTTGGTCGCCCAGGCGAGCGTCTGAGACTCGTTGACCTTCTTGGTCGCGACGACGTCCAGCACGATGGCGTTGACCGGGTTGTTGTCCACCTGGTCGATGGGGATGCCGTTTTCCCGCGCGGCCACCTCCAGCGCCCGGCGGTCGCTGGCCTTGCCGAAGTGGTAGACCTCCAGGCCCTTGACCGCGCGCTGCGGATGCGAGTTGACGTGGATGGACACGAAGAGGTCGGCGTTGTTCCGGTTGGCGAACTTGGCGCGATCTTCCAGCTCGATGAAGACGTCGCGGTCCCGCGTCATCAGGACCTTCTTGCCCAGCCGCTTGACGATCAGGTCCCGGAGCTTGAGCGCGACGCGGAGCGTGATCTCCTTTTCCTCCGCCCCGGTGCGGCCGATCGCGCCGGGGTCCTTGCCGCCGTGGCCCGGGTCGATCACGATGGTCCGGATCTCGCTCGCCTCGCGCTGCTCGGGCGTCAACACCTTCACCGCCTCGCGCTCCTTGGGAGCGGCCGGCGGCGGCGAGGAGGCGGGGACGGCGTGGGGCGCGTCGGCCGGCTGGGCGGGCTCGGTCGGCTCGGCGGGTTCGGCGGGCGGCGGTTTCGGAGCCGCCTTGATGACCGGCGGCGTCGTGGGCGCGGCCGCCGTGCGGGACGGCGCCTGGGTACCCCGGCGGTACACGTCGAGCACGAGCCGGTCGGGGTCGCGGAGCGGCAGCAGCTTGTAATCGCTCACCGAGCCGAGGTCCAGAACGATCGTCACAGACCGGGGATTCGGCTGAGCGACGGCGATGGCGGGGGGGAAGCCGCCGTCGCTCAGGCGGCCCTTGGCGACCTTGCTGAGGACGGCGTTCTGGATTTCGATGATGACCCGGTCCGGGGCCTTCTCCCGGCTCTGGGTGAAGGTGACGCTCCGCTGAAGGTCGAAGACGAGGCGCGTGTAGTCCGGATGGGCCCGGTACCGGAGGTCCTTGACGAGCGTCGGGCCGGCGGCGGCCCGGGAGGCCGGCTTCGCGGCCTTCTTGCCATTGGTCTGCACCGGCTGACCGGCGGTGTGGGGCTCGGAGCGGCCGAGGGAGGCGACGGCGGCGTCGGCCGGCTGCGGCGGTGCGGCCCAGCTCAGGAGCAGGGCCGCGAGGCTCAGGGCGAGCATCCTGTGGAACAACCGGAGCATCCGTGACGCCTCCGGTCACGGTTGTCTCAGATGCGGGGGGGATTGTCAAGCCGGATGGAAGCGGCATCGGCCGGACGGCAGGGCTCGACCGGGTGACGGTCATGGCCCGCCCTGCGCGCGTTGACAGCCCCGGCCCCCGCGGCATAGGCTGCGTCCATGCCCCGGCACGTGATCATCGACGGGTACAATCTCCTCGGCGTCCGCGGCCAGGCGGGCCGTCCCGACCCGGAGCGCGGCGAGGCCGCGCGCGAGGCGCTCCTGCGCGAGCTGGCCCTCTACCGGCAGCGCAGGGGCCATGCGGTGACGGTGGTCTTCGACGCCTGGCAGCAGGGGCCCGGCGCCGAGCGGCGCGAGCACCGGGCCGGCGTCGAGGTGGTCTATACGAGGCGGGGCGAGCGGGCCGACCGGGTGATCCAGCGGCTGGCGGAGGAGTTCGGGAGCGACTGCGCGGTGGTGTCCTCGGATCGCGAGGTCGCCGACTACGCGAGGGCGCGCGGGGCCTTCATCATCGCGGCCCGGGAGTTCGCGGCCAGACTCCAGGCGGCGCCGGCCGTCCCGGCCGCCCGTCCCGGGCCCGGGCGCGACGAGGAGGACGTGACGCCCCGGAAGACCCAGGGCAAGCGCGGCAACCCCCGCAAGCTCCCCAAAGCCGTCCGCAAGCGGCTCCGGCAACTTGATCGCTTCTGAGCCGGCCGCTCATTCCGCCTCCCGCCTGATCCGCTCGAACTCGCTCCAGAAGGCCTCCACCGCCTCATTCCCCTGGGTCGTCCAGGTCCGGTCGAGCTCGCGGCCGACCACCTCCGTCGGCAGGGCTCCCTGCCGCTCCAGTTGCTCCTGCAGGATATCCACCTGGGTCCTCAAGTGAACGAGGTGGTTGACCAGCAGCTCGATCGCCAGCGTCATGTCTTTCTCGTCCATGGTGTGGCTCCCGGTGGAGGTCAGGAGGCCGAGGCCGGCCCCCGCCGCTCGTCGAATCGGAAGAGGCGCCGTGCGTTGAGGCTGGTCTGACGCCCGATCTCCTCGATGGCGGCGGGGGCGGTCCCCGCTCTCAAGCCGGCCAGCAGCTCGGCGACGTGCCGGACATAGGCCGGCTCGTTCCGCTTGCCGCGGTGCGGGACCGGCGCGAGGTAGGGACAGTCGGTTTCCACGAGCAGCCGGTCCGCCGGCACGGTCCGGGCGATCTCGCGGAGCGTCTCGGCGTTCTTGAAGGTCACGACGCCGGAGAAGGAGAGGTGGAAGCCCAGGTCCAGCGCCCGCCTCGCCAGGTCCGCGTTCCCCGAGAAGCAGTGGAACACGCCCCCGACGTCCCCGGCCTTCTCTTCCGTCAGGATCGCCACCGTGTCCTCCGGGGCCTCGCGCGTATGGACGACGATGGGGAGGCCGAGGTCCTTCGCCAGGCCGACCTGCTCGCGGAACCGCTCGCGCTGCTCCCGCGGGGAGGAATGGTTGTAATGGTAGTCGAGGCCGATCTCTCCGTACGCGACCACCTTGGGGTGGGCGGCCAGGCGCCGGAGCTGGTCGTACCAGTCGTCGCCGATGTGCCGGACCTCGTGCGGGTGCACGCCGACCGAGGCGAAGACCGGGGGCAGGCGGTCGGCCAGCTCGACGGCCGCGCGGCTCGTGGCGAGGTCGCAGCCGATCGTCACGAACAGCTCGACGCCGGCCTCCCGGGCCCGCGCGAGGACCTCGTCCCGGTCCGCGGCGAACCGGGGATCGTCGAGGTGGACGTGGGTGTCGATCAGCACACGGCGCCTCCGGTCTTGACGAAACGGCTCCATCCCGTGAAGGCGCCGTATCCTAACACGGCCGCATTTCGCTCGAAAGGGCGAGGCCTCTAGAGGGGGGTGGGTGTTGACACGTGCGCGGCGATATGCTAAATGCAACTCACTTGCATGTGTGAGTTTGAGGGGGGCACCATGCCGGCCACATTAACGGCGGGTCTGCGGGCGACGGGGCGGCGGCTCACGAGGACCCGCAAGGCCATCCTGGAGGTGCTGGAGCGGGCGCGCTATCCCCTGAGCGCGGCCGACATTCACCAGCACCTGAGGGCGACGGGCGTATCCGCCGACCCGGCGACGGTCTACCGGACGTTGACCGTGCTCAAGGACCTCGGGCTCGTTTCTCCGATCGAGCTGCAGGAGGGCCAGTTTCGCTACGAGGTCCGACATGGCCGGGACCACCACCACCATATTCGCTGCCAGGGCTGCGGACGCATCGTGGACCTGATGCTCTGTCCCCTCAAAAAGCTGGCCGCGCTGGTCGAGCGAGAGACCCGGTTCCGGGTGGACGGCCACGCGCTGGAGTTCTTCGGATGGTGCCCCAAGTGCCGGTGAGACGAAGAGCCGCAGCGGCCCGGACCGGGCTGGCGCTGGTCCTCGCCGGCCTGTTGCTGGCCATGGGGCCCTTCGCGGTCGCGCTCGGCGTCCACCACGCGCTCGCGGCCGCCGACCACGACGGCCACGAGCATTCCGACACCGACCTCTGCCAGTGGGTGCAGGCCCACAGTTTCGCCTCCCTCCTCGCGCCCATCGTGGACCCGGGTCGGTTCTTCTCCCCTGAGCGGCACGATCCGTCCTTGCCCGCCGTGCGGTTCTCGGCCCAGCTCCTGTCGTACCGGCCTTCGCGCGCTCCTCCCTCGACCTGATCCCGGCGTTCGAATTGTCGCGGGACGGCGGCCGGCTCGGTCGGTCGCTTGCCCGGTCCGTTGGCGGCCCCGGCGCGGCCTGTTCCGCGCCGTCGCCGCGCGGCCGGCCATTGGACTTTGGATGGGAAAGGGAGGCCGTGCATGTCCGATCGAAGGGTGAGCAGATCGGCTCGATGCTGCCTCGGCGCGGCGGGGCTCTCGGTGTGTCTCTGGGGCGCGTGGCTCGTTGAAGCGTCCGCGCAGCCGCCCGCGGACGATCCGCGGACGATCACGGGCTACGTCCAGAACCAGGACCTGCGACGGGTGGCGCAGGCCATCGTCGAACTGCGGGATCAGGAAGGGATGGTCGTGGCCGACACGGTCACGAACGACGCGGGCGAGTTCGCGCTCGTCGCGCCGGCCGAGGGGACCTACTCGGTCAGCGCCGTCCAAGACACCTACCGGAGCGAGTACCTGGTGTTGAAGGTCGGGACCGAGCGGCCGGCCCCGGTGAAGCTGACCCTGGCCCTCACGCAGGAGATCGCGCTCGACATCGTCTCGCCGCTGCCGCCGATCCAGTACAAGGCCTCCAGCGAGACCTACTCCCTGAGCCGCAAGGAGGTCGAGCAGCTTCCGCGCGGGAACAACAACGACGTGGACCAGGTCCTGGCCACGATCCCCGGCGCGGCGGTCAGCGCGCTCAAGCAGGTGTACGTCCGGCAGGACCACGCGAATCTCCAGTTCCGCATCGACGGCGTGCCGATCCCGGACACGGTCTCGACGACCTTCGCCGACGTGATCACGCCGCGGGCCTGGGAGCGGGCCGACATCATCCTGGGCGGCATGGAGGCCCAGTACGGGAACCGCACCGCCGCGCTCATCGACATCACCAGCAAGAGCGGGACGAGGCCGGGCTTCGGCTCGATCCAGATGTTCGGCGGGCAGAACCGGATGCTGAACCCCTCCTTCGAGTACGGCGGGATGCTCGGCGAGAAGTTCCGCTTCTACGCGCTGAACAGCTTCCTCTCGACCAACCGCGGCATCGACCCGCCGACGCTCGGCCGGCCGCCCTTCCACGACCAGAGCGAGCGCAACCAGACCTATCTCCGGGGCGACTACCAGCTCAACAATCGCAACAACTTCTCCTTCCTCTTCATGGGCGCGGTCGCCAAGTACCAGGTGCCGAACCTGCCCGGCCTGACGCCCAGCGCGGCCACCGTCGCCTTGATCCAGGCGCAGAACCCCGGCTTCACGCCGGTCGCCTCCCAGGCGGTGGATCAGAACCAGTACGAGAACAACCAGTACGGCCACATGGTCTGGCGGCACGACGTGAGCGCGACCCAGTTCTTCAGCCTGGCCCTCTACGGCCGGCAGACGCGCGCGACGTTCAAGACCGACCCCTTCAACGTCCTGAGCTACCCGCAGGACACGGCGGAGCCCTTCTCGGCCGCGAACCAGGACCGGATGGCCTACTCGGTCGGCGTCCGGCTCGACTACACCAACAAGCTCTCCGGCCGGCACCTCCTCAAGTACGGCTTCCAGGTGGACCGGACGCTGGCGGTGAACAAGACGTCCATCTTCGCCTTCCAGCGCGACGGGGCTGGGGATCCCACCGGGCCCGTCATCAACATCGACGGGAGCCGCCGGGTGATCGGCTGGCGCGAGGAGCTCTGGATCCAGGACCAGTACACGCCCACGGAGAAATTGACCTTCAACATCGGCCTACGGTATGACTACATCCAGGCGCTCACCGACGCCATGCAGCTCAGCCCCCGCGTCGGCGTCACCTACAAGCTGGACCAGGCCAACGTCGTGCACGCCTACTACGGCCGGATGTTCACGCCGCCCAACCTGGAATCCGTCGCGTTTCTGGTCCCCCAGACCGTCGGGACCACCGCCCAGCCGGAGAACCTGACGACGACCCCGCCGAAACCGGAGCGGGCGAACTATTTCGAGGTCGGCTGGTACCACGCGTTCGGACACAAGGCCACCCTGGAGGTCGTGGGGTACTACAAGCTCAACCGGAACATGGGCGACGCGGGCCAGTTCGGCTCGACCCCGTTGCTCAACTACTTCGCCTACAGCTACGGCTGGCAGCGGGGCGTGGATACGATCCTGAAGGTCAACATGACCGAGAACCTGACCGGGCGGGCCAACCTGGCCTGGGGCCAGTCCAAGGGCTACGGGCTGCAATCCGGCCAGTTTCTGCTCGATCAGAGCGAGATCAACGACATCAACCGGCCCGGCGGCGTGTTCACCGACCACATGCAGATCATCACCAGCTCGGCGATCGTGACGTACCGGTTCCTGGAGCGCAGCACGGTGTCCGGCCAAATGCTCTTCGGCTCCGGCATCCGCACCGCGGACCCGGGGGCGCAGGTCAACTCGACCCACATGCCCTCCTACACGATCTACAACGCCTCGCTCACGCACGAGATCCCGATCACGAGCACGCAGAAGTTCCTGCTGGGGTTCGACGTCATCAACATCCTGGATCAGGGCTACTTCTACAACAACTCGGAGGGCAGCATCGGCCTGGGCATCGCCCATGCCGGCATGCCGAGGACCTTCTATCTCCGGGGCCAGTGGTTTTTCTAAATGCCGTGAGGGGGGCGTGAGGGGGAAGGGGGGGAAGAGGCCTGAGGGGAGCGCGCGGCGCGGACGCCGCAGGGGCGGAAGCCGGGCGGCGTGGCTGGCGCTGCTGGGGCTGCTATTCGCGGGGCCGGCGGGGGCCGCGGAGGGCGACGGGGCGACGCACGAGTCCGACCATCTGGAGGACATGGTGGTCCTGCCCGAGGTCCATGTCCACGGGCTGCCGCTCAACAAGGACCGGCAGGCGGGACCCGTGCCGACCTACACCCCGTGGCCGGCGATTCCGCCGTCGCTGGAGGGGCAGCCCCTCGACGACTGGATGAAGGCGCGGATGCTCGTCTCCAAGGACGCCGTCGTGACCGTCGTCGTCCTCCAGCCGGCCCAGCATCGGGAGCTGACGATCGCCGGCATCCACGCCCTCGAGCGCTGGAAGTTCAACCCCCAGTTGCAGGGTGACGAGCCGGTGGACGGCGAGCTGACCGTCCGCATCCATTTCCGGACCCGATAGCGCGGGGTCGGCGCGGCGGGAGGCGTTGTGGGCCTGGACGAGGCGGTCTTCTACGCGATCAACGGGCTGGCGGGGCGGTCGCCGCTCCTGGACCAGGCCGCCCTCGCCCTCTCCCGCGCCGGCACCGTCCTGTGGCCCGGCGCCCTCGCCGCGGCCTACTGGTTCTGGACGAGGCGGCGCGAGGCGCTGATCGCCGGCCCGGCGCTCGTCGCCCTGATCGTCGTCGCGGACTTCCTCGGCGCGCAGCTCAAGCAGGCCGTCGCCCGAGGCCGACCCTGCCGGGTCCTGCCGGACGTCCGGGAGCTGGCCGGCTGCGGCGCCACCTTCGGCTTTCCCTCCAACCACGCGGTGAACAGCGCGGCCGCGGCCGCCTTCCTCCAGGTGCTCTACCCGGCGACGGGCTGGGTGAGCTGGCCCCTCGTGGCGATGATCGGATTCGCCCGGATCTACGTCGGGGCGCACTTCCTGAGCGACGTGCTCGGCGGGTGGCTGCTCGGCGGGCTGGTCGGCGCGGGCGTCGCGCTCTGGCTGCTCCGCCGGCCGGAATTTGGAAGGAAGGTGACGAGCGGCACGGCGGCAAGCGGGCCAGTCAACGAGTAACAAGTCGACGGGGAGGGCGAGCGCCGCCGCCTTCGTCCTTCCCCCATGGGCACGTGGTGTCCTTGCCCACGTGTTACCTGTCCGCTTGCCCAGTTGTCGCTTTTTTGTGGCCCGTGAGGTCGTTCAGGTTGCAGTGGACGGCCTCCGGGTGGCAGCAGCGCGTCTCCATCTGGATCGTCAGGTGCCGGATGCCGAACTCCGCCGCGACGCGCGAGCGGATCGTCCGCAGCAGCTCGTCGGTGAGCCGGCTGTCGTCCCCCTCCACCATCACGTGGCAGGTCAGCATGACCAGCCGCGGCTCCACCGCCCAGATATGCAGGTCGTGCACGTTCTTCACGCCGGGGACCTTTTCGATCGCCTCGACCACGTGCGCCGTCCGGATGCCGGGCGGCGTGGATTCCAGCAGCACCTCCAGCGACTCCCGGAACATCGGCCAGGCGCCCTTGACGATCACCGCCACGATCGCGAGCGAGATCGCCGGGTCGAACATGGTCCAGCCCGTCCACCAGATCAGGAGCCCCGTGGCCATGACCCCCAGCGACACCCAGGCGTCGGCGAGCATGTGCAGGAAGGCACCGCGGATGTTGAGGTCGTCCTGGGCGCCCCGTTGGAGGAGCAGCGCGATGCCGAGGTTGGCGAGAAAGGCGAGGAACGCGATCGCGCTCACCCAGCCGCCGTCCACGGGCACGGGCTCGACCAAGCGGCGGACGGCCAGGAGGCCGATCGCCGCCGCGGTCAGGAGCAGGACGAAGGCGTTGGCGAAGGCCGTGACGATGCCCGCCCGGTGGTAGCCGAAGGTGCGCTCCTCCGTGGCCGGTCGGGCGGCCAGGATGTGGGCGTAGAGGGCGAGGAAGAGCGAGCCCTGGTCGATCAGGTTGTGCCCGGCGTCGCTCATGACGCCGGTGCTGTTGATCAGGAAGCCGCCGACGAACTCGGCCAGGATCACGAGCGCGTTCAGGCCGAGCGCGAGCCGCAGGCGGAACCGCAGCAGGTCATACTCGCTTCGAGGCATCGGGCGTAGTCTGGCACGGTTGCGGCCGCGGAGCAAGGCGGCCGCAACGGAGGCCTACGGCGCGTTCGGGACCGGCTCGAACTCCAGGAAATACTGCCGGGGCAGGAACCCGTGCTCGCGCACCGGGCGGTAGCCGGCCCGGGCCATCTCCGCGAGCACCGTCTCGCGGGCCACGAGGTGGCGGCGCGGGAAGCCGACGTTGCCGGACCGCTCGTCCTGGTGGAAGTCCACGATGGCCACCCGGCCGCCGGGCTTCAGCGCCGCGGCGAGCCGCGCGAAGTAGGCCGCCCGGTCTTCCAGGTGGTGGTAGACGTTGCACACGAAGACCAGATCGACCGAGGCCGGCGGCAGGCGCGGGGAGGCGGGGTCCGCCAGCACGATCTCGACCTTGGCCCGGCCGGCCGGTGGCGGGAGGCTCCTCTCGACATAGGCCAGCATCTCGGGCTCGACGTCCACCGCGTAGACGAGGCCGCGGCTCCCGACGGCCTGGGCGAAGCGGCGCGTGAAGTAGCCGGAGCCGGACCCGAGATCCGCCACGGCCATGCCGGGCGCGAGGCGCAGCGCCGCGATCACCTCGGCCGGCTTCTGGTATTCGTCGCGCGAGGGGCTGTCGAGGTCGCGCAGGTACCGCTGCAGGTCCTCCGGCCGGCGGTGGCGATCCGCCCCCTGGTGGGCTCCCCCGTGGGGCTGCGCCTCCTGGGCGGGAGCCGGCACGGTCCCGAGCGGGCCCGCCGAGAGCGCCAGCGCGGCGGCAAGGAGCAGGGTGCGACGGCTGAGCCGGCGGTCGGTCATCGGCGATCCTCTCCGGCGAGCGACGCCGTGCCGGTACCCTCCCGCAGCAGGGCGAGGACGGACTCCGGCGTCGTGAAGGTCAGCATCGGCCCGCCGTAGCGGCCGACGGAGCCGAAGGACTCCTGGTCGCGCGGCGGGTCGGCCCAGCGCGCCGCGCCGAAGGGCACGCCCGCCGCCCGGGCCGCCTCGCCGTCCAGCAGCGAGTCGCCGATGAACAGGACCTCCGCCGGGTTGAGGCGCAATGCGTTCAGCGCGAGCCGGAGGCCGTCGGGACTGGGCTTGGGGTCCGTCACGTCGTCGTCGGTCACGACGACGTCGAAGGGCGGGAGCCCCGCCTCGCGCTCCGTGATCCGCCAGGCCGCCCGGCTCTTGCCGGTGACCAGGGCCAGCCGGACGCCCGCTTCCCGCGCCTCGGCGAGCATCCGCGGCACGCCGCGGTAGGGGCCGTCGAACAGGCCGGCGTGCGAAGCGGCGTAACGGTCGAGGAACCGCGTAAAGGTCGCCTCGAAGGCCGGCCCGCCGGCGACCCGCTCGATCAGCCGCCGCTCGGCCGAGGGCGACAGGGCGACGATGTCCTCCTCCGACAGGGGACGGCCGAGCGGCGGTGACAGCGCGTACCGGAACGCGTCGAGATACAGCCGCCAGGTGTCGATGAGCGTGCCGTCCAGGTCGAAGAGCAGCGCGCGGGGCCGGCCGGGGAGAGGGGTCATGCCGGCTGCCTCGCCCGGTCCCGGATGGCCGTGAGCTCGTCGCCGCTGAGCGTCTCCCGGACGAGCAAGGCGCCCGCCGCCTCCCGCAGGGCCTTCTCCTGGGCGGACAGGAGGGCCTTCACGCGCGCATGCTGTTCGTCGATGATCCGCCGGATCTCGCAGTCGATCTCGCGGGCCGTCTCCTCGCTGTAGTCGCCGGGGCCGGCGGGCTCGCCGGTCTGGAGGAAGAGGGGCTGGCGGTCCCGCTCCAGGCTGACCCGGCCCAGGTGGTCGCTCATGCCGTAGGCCTTGACCATGCTCTTGGCGATGTTCGTGGCCTTGAGCAGGTCGTCCTGCGCGCCGGTCGAGACTTCGCCGTAGACGAGCTCCTCGGCCACCCGGCCGCCCAGCAGGACGGCGATGCGGTTCTCCAGCTCCGACTTGGTCATCAGGAAGCGGTCCTGCGTGGGGAGCTGGAGCGTGTAGCCGAGCGCCGCGACGCCCCGCGGAATGATGGAGATCTTCTGCACCGCGTCCGAGCCGGGGATCGAGAGCGCGACCAGCGCGTGGCCGACCTCGTGGTGGGCGACCCGCTCCTTCTCCTTGGGACTCAGCACGCGGTTCTTCTTCTCCAGCCCGGCGACGACCCGCTCGACCGCCTCCTGCAGCTCCGCCAGGCCGACGCGGTCTTTCTCGCGCCTGACCGCGAGCAGCGCCGCCTCGTTGATGATGTTGGCGAGGTCGGCGCCGACGAAGCCGGCTGTCATCGAGGCGACGACCTCCAGGTCGGCGTCCGGCGCGAGCGGCACCTTCTGCGCGTGCAGCCGGAGGATCGCGAGGCGCCCGGCCTTGTCCGGCCGGTCGACGAGCACGTTGCGGTCGAAGCGGCCGGCGCGCAGCAGCGCGGGGTCGAGGATCTCCGGCCGGTTGGTCGCGGCCATGATGATGACCCCGGCGCGGGGGTCGAAGCCGTCCATCTCGACCAGGAGTTGGTTCAGGGTCTGCTCGCGCTCCTCGTGTGCCATCGGCCCGACGCCGCGGGCCTTGCCGAGCGCGTCCAGCTCGTCGATGAAGATGATGCAGGGGGCCTTCTGCTTGGCCTGCTCGAAGAGGTCGCGCACGCGGGCGGCTCCCACGCCGACGAACATCTCGACGAACTCCGAGCCGCTGATCGAGAAGAAGGGTACGCCCGCCTCGCCGGCGACCGCCTTGGCCAGGAGCGTCTTGCCGGTCCCCGGCGGGCCCACGAGCAGGATACCCTTGGGGATCTTCCCGCCCAGCCGGCCGAACTTCTCGGGCGTCCGGAGGAACTCGATGACCTCCCGCAGCTCCTCCTTCGCTTCGTCCACCCCCGCGGCGTCGGCGAAGGTCACCTTGACCTCCTTCTCCATGTAGATCTTCGCCTTGCTGCGGCCGATCGTCATGAACCCGCTCTGGCCCTGGCCCATGCGGCGGAGCAGGAACAGCCAGACCACGGCGAAGAGACTGATCGGAATGACCCAGGAGAGCAGGTCGCGCCAGAAGGTGTTCTCGACGACGCCGGTGATCGTGACGCCGCGATGCCGGAGGTCGCGGACGAGGTCGGGGTCCTCCACCCGGACCGTGTGGAAGATGCGGGCTTCGGCCGGCTGGCCGTCCGCGCCCTCGTCCTTCATCCGGCCGTGGATCATCGTCGGCGTGATGGACACGGCCTGGACCCGGCCGGCCTCCACCGCCGCCTTGAACTCGCTGTAGGGGATCTCCCCCTGGTTGAAGAGGGGGGTGACGAAGATCTGGATCAGCATCAACGTCCAGAGGGCGATGAAGATGTACCAGATCGAGAACTGGCGCTGCTTGGGGTCCATGGTCGCCTCCGGGCCCTCGCGTCCGGGGTCGAGATGCCGTCCCGCCGCGGGGCTACCGCTTTTTCGAGGGCGTGAACTGGGCCGGGAGCACCGGGTAGCGGGCCTCGCCCACGCCGAAGTTGGCTCCCGCGCCGTCCGCCGCGACGACGCGCAGCCGGACGCCGTCGGGGGCGTCGGTCGGGGAGGGGACGAAGAAGGGCGCCTCGAAGTGGCTCTTGGCGCCGCTGTAGAAGAGCTGGAGCCGCTCGACCACGCGGTCGCCGATCAGCACCTCCCCATAGATCTTCACCCTGCGCGAATCCCAGTCCCCGTGCGGACGGAGCGGCGCGCCGGACAACAGGCGGATCGAGGCGGTCAGCGTCACGTCCTCGGTCGCGCGCAGAGGCTGGCCGGGCGGCGGCCGGAGGATCTCGACGATGAAGCCGTTCAGCTCCAGCACGAGCCCGTCCTGCGTCAGGTCCTGTCCGGGGATGAGCAACGCCGTCTTGCTCGCGCGCTGCATCGCGGCCGGATGGGCCAGCGGGCCCTGGGCGGCGATTTCGACCAGGGTCGGCTTGTCGAGCAGGAGGGTCGCGTGGAAGGAGCCGGAGGGGCGCGACGTGTACCGCGGCTCGCCCATGAACCGCGGTGTCCGCATGATCTGGTTCTGGTCGCCGGCCTCGCCCGTCTGGAGTCCCGACGCGAGGATCTGCCCCGTCGCCGCGTCGGTGATCGTGACGCGGGCCCCGCCGACCTCGTCGCCGAGGACCATCGCGCCGTGGGCGACGACCCGCACCATGATCTCGGTGGGGAGCGGGCCCTGGGGGATCGGCAGCGCGTCCGTCGGCTCCGCCTCCTCGGGGGCGGGACGGCCGGGCGCGCCCGGCGACGGGTCGGCCGCCGCGCCGGGGGCCGCGAGGCCGAGCGCCAACGCCATCGCCGCGAGCCATGGACCGATCGGGGCCGGGCGGTTCATGCCTTCTCTACTTCACCTTCGTGCCGGGCGCCACCGGCTCCAGGATCGTCACGAGCCCGCCGACCTCCTGGTCGCCCGCGGCGAGCACCATCCCCTGGGACTCGACGCCCATCAGCTTGGCGGGCTTGAGGTTGGCGACGATGACGATGCGGCGGCCGACGAGCGTGTCCGGCTCGTAGGTCTTGCCGATGCCGGCGACGATCTGCCGCTGCTCGTCCCCGAGGTCCACCCGGAGCTTGAGCAGCTTCTCGGACTTGGGCACCCGCTCCGCGGTCAGCACCAGGGCGACCTTGAGCTGGACCTTCTGGAAGTCCTCGATCGTGATCTGGGGGACGGCGGCCGCGGGTTGCGCCGGGTCGGCCGCCGCGGCGGGCGGCGCGGGTTGGGGTGTCGGCTCGTTCAACGTCACGGGTCGGCCTCCTGTGCTGACGGTCGGCGATTCGATCCTGGGAAACAGCGGTGGGCCCTTGGCGGTCGCCGTGCCCGGCTTCAGGCCGCCCCAGGCCGACGCGGCGGCGGGCAGCGGCTTGGACAGGTCGACCGTCGGACCGAGCTGCCGCAGCAGGGCCTCCGCCTTGCCCGGCATGAAGGGGGCGAGGGCCAGGCCGAGCAGACGGAGCGTCTCGGCAGAATGGTAGAGCACGGTCCGCAGCCGCGGCGCCTGGTCGGGCTTGCGGGCGAGGGTCCAGGGGGCGCATTTGTCGAGGTACTGGTCCGCCTGCTGGACCAGGGTCCAGAGGGCCTCCAGCGCCCGGTTGAATTCCAGCTTCGCCAGGTGCTGGTCGACGCGGATCATCGCCTCGACCGCCGATTCCCTAAGCTCGCGGTCCACGTCCGTCTCCGGTCCTTCGCCCGGCTCGGGGATGCGGCCCTGCGCGAAGCGCTCGACCATGGTCAGGGTCCGGCTGAGCAGGTTGCCGATGCCGTTCGCCAGGTCGCTGTTGATCCGGCCGACCAGCGCCTCGCGCGAGAAGTCGCCGTCGTGGCCGAAGGGGACCTCGCGCAGCAGGAAATAGCGGAACGCGTCCGCGCCGAACTCGGCCACGATGGCCTGGGGGTCCACCACGTTGCCGCGGCTCTTGGACATCTTCTCCCCGTTCACCGTCCACCAGCCGTGGGCGAAGATCGCGCGGGGCAGCGGCAGGTCGAGCGCCATCAGCATCGTGGACCAGTAGACCGCGTGGGTCGTCAGGATGTCTTTGCCGACCAGGTGCAGGTCGGCCGGCCAATAGCGTGCGACCGCGCCGGCGGGCGCGAGGTAGGCGAGCGCCGAGACGTAGTTCACCAGCGCATCGAACCAGACGTAGGTCACGTAGTCCCGGTCGAAGGGCAGCTCGATGCCCCAGGAGAGCCGCGCCTTGGGCCGCGAGATCGAGAGGTCTTCCAGCGGCCGTTGCAGAAAGCCCAGGACCTCGTTGCGCCGCGCGACCGGCTGGATGAAGTCCGGCGCGGCCTCGATGTGCCGGATGAGCCGCTCGCGGTACCGGCCCATCCGGAAGAAGTAATTGCGCTCGCTCAGCCGCTCGACCGGCCGGTGGCACTCGGGGCATTGCCCGTTCGCCACGTCCTTCTCGGTCCAGAAGCGCTCGTCGAACGTGCAGTACCAGCCCGTGTAGTCCGCGCGGTAGAGCAGGTCCTTCTCGAAGAGGGTCTGGAGCAACCGCTGCACCTCGGCCTTGTGCGGGGCGTCGGTCGTCCGGATGAAGGCGTCGTGGGAGATCGCGAGCCTCGCCCAGAGGTCGCGGAACTTGGGCGCGAGCCGGTCGCAATGCTCCTGCGGCGGGATACCGGCCAAGGCCGCCGCCCGCTGCACTTTCTGGCCGTGCTCGTCGAGCCCCGTCAGGAAAAAGGTGTCGTCGCCCCGCAGCCGGTGGTGCCGCGCGAGCACGTCGGCCGCGATCGTCGTGTAGGCGTGGCCGATGTGGGGCACGTCGTTGACGTAGTAGATCGGCGTCGTGACGTAGAAGCGGCCCATGGCGGGGAAGATACCAGGTTGCTCTGGCCGATTGCTAGACGGAGCGGGCGGGCGGCGACGCGGGGGCGGCGGGCATCGTCGCGTCGCGCAGCCGCAGCAGCGCGGACTCGAGGGCGAGCTGCAGGTTGAGGTGGCGGGCGGCGGCGCGTTGGAGGGTGTCGAGGTGGTCGAGCAGGTCGAGGAGCGCGTCGGCGTCGGCCGCCGCGGCCAGCTCGCGCACCTGGGGCAGCCGGTTCCGGTGGAGGATCTGCGTCTCGGGCACGCCGACGCGCAGCAGGAGCGCGTCGCGGACCCAGCCGGCGAGCCGGTCCAGCGCCTCGGCGCCGTCCTCGCCCTTGGCCAGCGCCTCCGCCTCCGCCAGCAGGGCGGCGACGGAGCGGAGGGTGCCGGGGGCGGTCGCCCGGCCGAGGCGCTCCTCCCGCCGCTGGAGGGCCTCGATGTCCGCCGTGAGCGCGAGGCCGATCCGGCCCTCGGTCGCCGCCGCGAGGAGTCGCGCGGCATCCGGCGGCAGGCCGCGCCGCGCCATCAGCTCGGCCTCGACCAGGGTCGGGGCGGGGGCGGCGAGGCGCAGCGGCTGGCAGCGCGAGCGGACGGTCGCCGGCAGCGCGAGCGGGCGGTCGCACACCAGCAGGAACAGGCAGTGCGGCGGGGGCTCCTCCAGCGTCTTCAGCAGCGCGTTCGCGGCGCCGATCGTCATCCGGTCGGCCTGGTCGATCAGGCAGATCTTGTAGCGGCCGACCAGCGGCCGGTAGACGACCTGGGATTCGATCTCGCGGACCTGCTCGATCTTGATCTGGGGGGTGGCCGCCTCCCGGTCCGGCTCGATCACCCTCACGTCCGGGTGGGTCTGCGCCTCGATCTGGCGGCAGGAGCGACAGGCGCCGCAGGCGTCCGGGCCGTCGGGGCCAGGCTCGGCGTCGCAGTTGACGGCCTGGGCGAAGCGCAGGGCCAGCAGGCGTTTGCCGATGTCCGCCTCGCCGTGGAACAGGTAGGCGTGGGCGAGGCGATCGCGGCGGAGCGCGGCGAGCAGCATCGCCTTGGGGCGGTCGTGTCCGATCACGTCGCGGAAGGGCATGGGCGCACCTCGCCGCGGCATCTTAGCCGAAGGGGGCCGAAAAGGGAAAGCGGGGTCGGGTCGAGCCGGCCCTTCCCCCCGGACGATCGGCTTAGCAAGACGGTCCGTTCGCCCCAGCCATCCCCCCTGCCGAACAGGAGATTGCACTGACGGTCGGAACCCTCGTAGGATGCGGCCAGTCCGACGGCCGGCGGAGCCGGGAATCGTGGTCATGGTCATGCCCGTGGAGCTTGCGTGCCTCGTCCCTCTGCTGCCGCTGGTCGGCGGGCTCGCCGTCGGCCTGTTCGGGCGGCGACTGGGCGAGGACGGCGCGCGGGGCGGGGTGCTCGCCGTGGCCCTGGCGTTGCTCGGGGCGGTCTGGCTGCTGGCTGCCGTGGTCGAGCGTGGCCCGAGCACCGTCTTCCTGCTTCCCGGCGGCGCGGAGGGCGGCCCCCTGCGGATCGCCCTGCACCTCGACCGGCTCAGCGCCGTCATGATGGTGCTCATCACGGGCGTGAGCGCGATCGTCCACCTCTACTCCCTGCGGTACTTGCAGGGGGAGGAGGGCTACGCGCGGTTCTTCTGCCTCCTCGGGTTGACCACGAGCCTGCTCCTGTGGCTCGTGACGAGCCCGAATCTGTTGATGCTCTTCCTCTGCTGGCACGGGCTGAGCTGGCTTCTGTACCTGCTCTTGGCCTTCAACCGGCGGTCCGCACCGGCGCAGCACACCGCCCGCAAGGCCCTGGCGGTGCATGTCGTGGGCGACCTGGCCTTCCTGGCCGGGCTGCTCGTGGCCTACGGCCGGTACGGGACCCTCGACTTCGACGAGCTGTTCGCCCGGGCCGCGCAGGCGGGGACGGTCGTGCTCCCGCCCGGAGGCTGGGCGGAGGTCCCGACGGCCGCCCTCGTCACGGGGCTCATCTTCGTCGCGGCCGTGGCGAAGTCCGCCCAGGTGCCGCTCCACGTCTGGCTGCCGGACACGATGGACACGCCCACGCCGGTCTCCGCCCTCATGCACGCGGGGATCGTCAACGCCGGCGGCTTCCTGCTGAACCGGCTCGCCCCCCTCTACGTGGAGTCGCCGGGCACCCTGCACCTGGTCTTCCTGATCGGCGGGGCGACGGCGATCGTCGGCGCCGCCATCATGCTCACTCAGTCCGACGTCAAGAAGACCCTGGGGTTCTCGACCATGGGCCAGATGGGCTACATGGTGATGGAATGCGGGCTGGGCGCCTTCGCCCTGGCCGTATTCCACCTGGTCGCCCACGGCCTGTTCAAGGCCACCCTGTTCTTGAACGCCGGGCAGGCGATCCATGCGGCGCGCCGGGAGCCCAAGCTGCCGCCCTCCGCGACCGTGACGACGCCGGCGGCGTTCTCGCCGCTGGCCTGGGGCACCGGCGTCGCCGTGACCCTGTTGCTGCCCCTGGTCATCGTCCTGGCGGCCCACGGGGTGCTCCGGGTCCCGCTCCGCGACGCCCAGGGGGCGGTGATCTTCCTGTTCTTCGGCTGGGTGACGGCCTCCCAGGCGGTCATCAGCCTGTCGCGCCTCCGGGCGGTTGAGTCCTGGAAGATCGCCGGCACGATGCTGCTGGCCCTGGGGCTCATCGTGGTCACCTACCTCTGGGCGGGCGAGGCCTTCACCTACTTTTTGTACCCCGATCCGGCCCTTGTCACCTCCTACTACGGGGCCGCGGCGCTGCCGGGATGGCTCTTCGACCTGCTGGTCGGCGCGACCGCCCTGCTGATCGTCGCGGGCTGGGGCCTGATATACGCCCACGCGCACGGGCAGCGGCTGTGGCGGCCCTCGTGGCTGCCGCTCCTGGAGGCCCGGCTGTACGTGCTCTTCCTGAACCGTCTCTACCTCGACGCCTGGTACCGCAGGGTCGGGAAGGGCGTGACGCGGTTCCTGCAACGCGTCGCCGCCGGCCTGTAGGGGAACGACCATGGAGCCGATCCGCCGGACGACCTATCCTGACACGATGCGGATGGAGTTGCGCTCGCTGGTCAAGCTGGCCGGCGAGGTCGTCGCGCCCTACTGGCCGATGCGCACCTTCATTCACCACAACCCCCTGCACGAGCTGGAGTACCTGGGGTTCGACGAGGCCGTCCGGCGGGGCGAACGGTTGGTGGGCGGGCGGGGGCGGCTGCCGCCGGCCTGGTTCCGCGCCGAGCTGCGGCGGGGGCGGATCCGTCCCGAGCACCTCGATGAGGCCCTGGCGCCGCTGGTCCGGGACGGGTGGGTGGAGATCGGCGGGGGGCGGGTCACGCAGGCGGCGGTGCTCAAGGCGCACCTGGTCCATGGGATCGGCGCGCCCGCGGGCGAGGCGCTGGACCGCGCGTTCGAGTCTGCGCCGGACCGGCCGCTGCTGGAGCGGCTCTGCGAGCGGCTGCAGCCCGGGCCCAGGCCCCGTCGCACGGAGGAGTGGCTGGAGGAACTCGGCCGGGAGGACCGCGCGGCGCTCGCGACCGGCGTCACGCTCGCCGCCTGGTGCGACCGGACGCTGGGGAGCGGGGTGACGGCGGCGATCGACGAGGAGATGGTCAAGTGGTGCTCGGCCTTCCTGGACGAGGGCCAGGCCGCCTGGGCCATGCCCGATCGGGACAAGACGCTGTATGGGGCCTGGAAGCACCTGGCCGCGCGGGACGCCAGCCTGGCCCTGCTCGGCATCGCCGATGGGCGGCGCAAGGTCGCGGAGCTGCCAGCCCGCCCCGAGGACGCCGTCCTGTCCGGCCTGGAGCAGATGGGCATTCCCAAGCCGCTGTGGGTGGACTACCTCTCCCTGCACCTGGGGGCCCTGCCCGGCTGGGTGGGGTTCATCAAGTGGCGCGCCGGCCAGAGCCAGCATCCCTGGCAGCAGGCCTATCCGGCGGACCCGGTGAAGTACCTGGCGATCCGTCTCTTCTACGAGCGCGAGCTCGTGGCCGCCGTCTGCGCGAGGGAGTTGGGGATCGCGGGCGACTACCCGGCGATCGGCCGGTACATGGAGCGGGAGCCCCATGCCTATGCGCTGCTGCGCGAGCGGGCGGCCGGCCGTCTGCCGCCGCGCTGGGCCCGCCGGGTAGCCCGGCTGCGGTTCCGGTGGCGCACGCCCGGTCGCGAGGAATGGGAGCGGCTCGCCCGCCGGTATTGCGAGGAGAGCGAGCCTCGGCGGGTCGCCCGCGCCCTCCGCGGCGACGCCCTGCGGCTGGTCGCCCTGGCCAAGGCCCTGGGCGTGGACCCCGCCGTCCTCGCGGACGGCGACGCGGCGAGCCTTCGGACCCTGCTGGAGTGGCTCGACGCCGTTCCCGAGTCCGCGCACGGCGCCGTCTGGCAGGAGGCCTTCGAGGCGGGCTATCGGGAACGGCTGCTCGCGGACCTGGGCGGCGCCGCTCGACGGGCGGAGCCGGGGTCCGACGGGGCGCAGCCGGCGCGGTCCGGCTCCGTGCGGCCGGGGGTGCAGGCGGTCTTTTGCATCGACGTCCGCTCCGAACGGCTGCGGCGCCATCTGGAGGTGGTCGGCGACTGCGAGACCTTCGGGTTCGCCGGGTTCTTCGCCGTGCCGCTCTGCTACCGGGGTTTCGCCGGCGAGCAGGAGACGGACCAGTGCCCCGTGCTGCTGAAGCCCAAGCACCTCGTCCGCGAGGTGCCCCGCTCCTACCATGGGGAGGAGGCCGGCCGGCATCGCGCGGGGGCGCAGTTGATCCAGGCCGGCCGGGAGCTGCTCCACGACCTGAAGCTCAACGTCATTACGCCCTACGTCATGGTGGAGGCCATCGGCTGGTTCTTCCTGCTGCCCTTCGTCGGCAAGACCCTCCTGCCCCTCTGGCTGCGCCGGCTCGGCCGGTGGGCGCGGCGGCGGATCGCCCCGCCCATCGCCACGACCCTGACCGTGGACAAGCTGTCCAAGGACGAGGCCGGGGAGATGTTGGCGGCGGAGCAGCGGGCCGTGGTCCGCCGGGTCCTGCGCGAGGAGCAGGGGGTCGCAGAGGTCCTTCTGACGGCGGACCTGATCGAGCAGGTCCGCCGGGCGGCGCTGGAGGAGGGGCCGGCGCCGGCCGGGCTTGCACGTCGGCTGGCGGAGGCGGGGCTGCCCGCCTCCGCGCTCACGGACTGGGTGGCGGACCTGCGCGGCCGGCACCGGATCGACGCGCGCTGGGCGGCCTCCCGTCTGGATCGGATCACCAGGACGGGCTTCACCCTGGCCGAGCAGGCCTTCTACGTGGAGAACGCGTTGCGGATGATGGGCCTGACCCGGAACCTGGCACGCCTCGTCCTCGTCTGCGGACACGGGAGCACGTCGGACAACAACCCCTTCGAGTCCGCGCTGGACTGCGGGGCCTGCGGGGGCAACGAGGGCCAGCCGAACGCGCGGGTGTTCGCGGCCATGGCGAACCGCGCCGCCGTCCGGGCCCGGCTGGCCGCCAACGGCATCGAGATCCCGCCGGACACCCACTTCCTCGCCGGCCGGCACGACACGACCACCGACGAGGTCGAGCTGCTGGACCTGGAGGACGTGCCGCCCACCCACCGCAAGGACCTGCTCCGGCTGATGGGGGACCTGAAGGAGGCCGGCCTCCGCACGGCCCGGGAGCGGGTCAGGCAGTTCCCGGATGTCCGACGCCCACTCTCGCCGCGCGAGGCGGCCCGGCACGTGCAGCGGCGGAGCGCCGACTGGTCCCAGGTGCGCCCGGAGTGGGGGCTGGCCGGCAACGCGGCCTTCGTCATCGGACGTCGGGAGCTGACCCGGGGCCTCGACCTCGGGGGCCGTGTCTTTCTCCATTCCTACGACCCCCGGCAGGACGAGACGGGCAGGGCGCTCGAAACCATCATGACGGCTCCCCTGGTGGTGACGGAATGGATTAACATGGAGCATTACTTCTCCACGGTGGACAACGACGTGTACGGCAGCGGCAGCAAGGTCTATCACAACGTCGTGGGCCGGATCGGGGTCATGTTCGGCACGCAGAGCGACCTGCGCATCGGGCTGGCGCGGCAGACCGTCCTCGACGGGGACCGACCGTTTCACGAGCCCCTGCGCCTGCTCGCGGTGATCGAAGCGCCGCGGGAGCGGATCGGCCGGATCATCGGGCGCAACGAGATTCTCCAGCACTTCTTCGACGGGCGTTGGGTCCACCTGGCGGCCCTGGAGCCGGACGAGGGACGCTTCTATCGGTACCACCCCAAACAGCAGTGGATTCCCCTCCGCGAGGCGGAATCGGTCGGGCGGGCCCCGGACCGGACGGAGGCGGGGGAATGGGCCCTGCAGAAGGAGCGACAGCGATGAGCGGCCTCAGCCTCTACCCCATGAAGGAGATCAAGATCATCGTCCAGGGCGAGCACCTGGGGTTCGTGACGGAGCTGCTCGACAAGGTCAAGGCCACCGGCTACACGATCGTGAGCAACATCTCCGGCAAGGGGAGTCACGGCTTCCACGAAGGCCACCTCATGTTCAACGAGACGAGCAGCCTGCAGATGGTGATGACGGTCGTGCCCGAGGAGAAGGTCGAACCGATCCTCTCCGGCCTGGGCCCCCTCTTCGACCGGCACTCCGGCGTGATGTTCGTCTCGGATGTGGCGGTGAGCCGCCGCGCCCGGTTCTATGGTTCGGAATCCTGACGCCCGCCCGGCGGTGGCTGCCGGTCCGACTCGAAGAGGCGCAGCTTGTGGAGGAAGGAGAGTCGTGTCTGGAGGGCGATTGCCTCGCGATTCAGCAGGAAGGTGCGGCACCGCAACCGGTCGTCATGGCAGAGGCCGAGGACCACGGCGTTCACGTGTTCGATGTAGGCCTCGTTCAAGGCCGCTTTCCCGCCCTCGCGGACCAGCGGAATGCCGGGCTGGACGACGACCAGGGTGGAAAAAACCTCGTTCGTGACCCGGAAGCAGCGTTCCAGGTAGGCCGCCAAGTCCTGAAACCCCACCTCCGTATCCCCCCTGATGTCGGCGAGCGTGTAGGCCATCATGTCCACGGGAGTGCGGTCCGTGATGAACCGGCCCTCCGCCGCGCGCCAGGCGTCCTCGGCCGCCGCGAGGATCTCGCGCTGGATCGCGAGGCGGGCGGCGAAAGACATCGGTTTGGACGGATCGAGCCCGTGCCGCGCGAAGACCGCGCTGGTGGCGGTCCGGACGCAGGGGATGCCGGCCGCCGCGGCGAAGGCCTCCGCCAGCGTCGTCTTGCCGACACGGTGCGCCCCGCACAGGCCGATGCCCCCGGCGGGCCGTGAGCCTTCCTGCGCCGGCTGTCTGGTCACCGCGTGCCCCCCCTTCGGCGGCCCCGTTTCCCCACCGGATGTGCCCCCTCCGCGGGGCCGATCGCCCCCGCGCCATCCTAGTCCAAGTCTTTGAAATTCGCAATGAATAGGCTTGCGACACCCCGGCAAAGCTTGTATGATGAGCGATCGAGGCGCGCCACCGGTGAAAACCCTGATCGCCCTTCTCAAACGCTACTTTCTGACGGGGTTGTTGGTCATCACCCCGATCTGGGGGACGGTGCTCATCCTCAAGACCCTCTTCGTCGCGGTGGACGGGATCCTGGGGAACGTGCTCGCCCGGTTTTTGACCCCGAATTCCTACGTACCAGGGCTGGGCATTCTCGCGCTCCTCCTGCTGATCCTCTCGACCGGGCTGCTCGCCACGAACATCATCGGCGGCCAGATCGTCCGGCTCTGGGAGGACTGGCTGCACCGGGTGCCGGTCGTGCGGAGCATCTACGCGACGCTCAAGTCCATGATGGACATCCTCTCGTTCAAGGACCGGGAGAAGTACAACCGGGTCGTCCTCATCCAGTTCCCGAAGAACGGCCACTATTGCTTCGCGTTCGTGACGGGGACGACCCAGGGCCGCGTGCAGGAGGTGTCGCTCGACCCGCTGGTGAACGTGTACGTGCCCACGTCGCCCAACCCGACATCCGGCTATTTCCTGCTCGTCCCGGAGAAGGAAATCGTGCCGGTGGACATGAGCGTCGAGGAGGCGATGAAGCTGATCGTCTCCGGCGGCCTCTACGCGCCGCCCGCCGGGCCGTCGTCGCGTCAGGTCCGCCGGGACGTCGAGGTGCCGATCGCATGAAATCCGGCCTCGCCGACAGCCATGCGTCGTCCGCCGCGGCCGCGCCGTCCGAGGGAGCCGTCAGGGGCCTGGCCGCCGTCGTGATGGCCGCGGGCGTCGGCGTGAGGATGAAATCCAAGCTGGTCAAGGTCCTCCACCGGGTCGCGGGACGGCCGATGCTCCTCTACCCCCTCGACCTCGCGATGGGGCTCGCGGGGGAGGGCGTGACGGTCGTCGTCGGCCGGCAGGGCGACGAGGTGACGGCGGTCGTCGAAGCGCGGTATGCGGCGGCCGGCTCCGGCGGGATGCGCGGCGCCCCGGTCCGCGAACAGGGGGTGACGGCCTGCGTCCGGCCCCCGGCGGGCGGCCCGCCGATCCTGATCGCGCGCCAGGAGGCGCCGCTCGGCACGGGCCACGCGGTCCGACAGGCCCGCGAGACGATCCTGCGGGCGAGGGGCGCGGGCGCGCCCCGCTACCTGATCCTGAACGGCGACACGCCGCTGCTGGCCGAGACTACGGTCCGCGAGCTGCTCGCGCGCCACGAGCGGAGCGGGGCGGCGGTGACGGTCTTGACGGCGGTGCTGGACGATCCCTCGGGCTACGGGCGGATCGTGCGGGACGGGGCCGGCCGGGTGCTACGGATCGTCGAGGACCGGGATGCTTCCGAGGCGGAGGCGCGGATCCGCGAGGTGAACGTCGGGACCTATGTCGTGGAGGGCGCTTTTCTCTTCGAAGCCCTGGACCGGCTGGAGGCGGCGAACGCCCAGGGCGAGTACTACCTGACCGACGTCGTCGCGCAGGCGGTCGCGCGCGGGCTGCGCGTCGAGGCCCTGGCGACGCGGGAGCCGGAGGAAGGGCTGGGGATCAACACGCGCCGACAGCTCGCGCGGGCCGAGCGCGTCCTCCGTGAGCAGGTCTGCGCGCGGTGGATGGACGCCGGCGTGACGATCCTCGACCCGGCCACGACCTGGATCGGCGCGGATGTGGCGATCGGGCCGGACACGGTCATCCATCCCGGCGTGACGCTCGAGGGCGGCACGGTCGTGGGCGAGGACTGCGAGCTAAGGTCTCACGTGCGGATCGCGGACAGCCGGCTGGGGAACGGCGTGGCCGTGCTGGACGGCTGCGTGATTCGGGAGGCGGTGCTGGAGGATCGGACGACGGTCGGCCCCTTCGCCCATCTGCGGCCGGGGACGGTGCTGCGACGCAGGGCCAAGGTCGGCAACTTCGTCGAGTTGAAGCAGGTGGACCTGGGCGAGGGCTCGAAAGCGAACCATCTCAGCTACCTGGGCGACGCGCGGATCGGTCGGGACGTGAACATCGGCGCGGGGACCATCACCTGCAACTACGACGGGGTGCGCAAGCACGTGACCGTGATCGAGGACGGGGTCTTCGTCGGCAGCGACACGCAGCTCGTCGCACCGCTGACGGTCGGCCGGAACGCGGTGGTGGCCGCCGGCGCGACGATCACGGCGGACGTGCCGGCCGACGCCCTGGCGATCGCGCGGACGCCGCAGGTCAACCGGGAGGGGTGGGCCGCCCGGCACCGGGCGCTGCTGGCCACCCCGGATCGCGCCGCGCCGAGCGCGAAGCAGGAGACGAATTCGGCGTCGGGGCGGCGGCGAGCCGTCCAGGCCGCCAAGGGTGGGGCTCCGGTCGCGAAGGCAAAGCGGTCGTCGGCGAAGGTCGGCCCGGCGCGCAAGCGGGGGAGGGGTTAACGGACCATGTGCGGGATCGTCGGGTACATCGGCGGCCGGCCCGCCGTGCCGCTTCTGCTGGAGGGGCTGCGGCGGCTGGAGTACCGCGGCTACGACTCGGCCGGCATCGCGGTCCTGCACGACGGGCGCGTGGAGGTGCGGCGGAGTCCGGGCAAGCTCGTGAACCTGGAGCGGCTCGTTCAGGGGGAGGGGCTCGACGCGACGATCGGCATCGGACACACGCGCTGGGCGACCCACGGGAAGCCGTCGGAGGAGAACGCCCACCCGCACCGCTCCGGCGGCTGCGTCCTCGTCCACAACGGGATCATCGAGAACTACCTGCCGCTCAAGCAGGAGCTGGAAGCCCAGGGCTACCGCTTCCAGTCGGAGACCGACACGGAGGTGGTCGCGCACCTCGTGCACCGCGCGCTGCGCGCGGGCGGCGGCCTCGCCGACGCCGTGCTGGCGGCGACGCGGCTGCTCCGCGGGAGCTACGCGATCGTCGTGCTCGCCGAGAGCGAGCCCGGGACCCTGGTCGCCGCCCGGTCCGGCTGTCCGCTCGTGCTGGGCCGCGAAGGCGACTCGGCCTGGGTCGCCTCCGACGTGACCGCCATGCTGGCGCACACGCGGGACGTGGTTTACCTGGAGGACGGCGACCTGGCGGTCGTGACGCGCGAGGGCACGCGCATCCTCGACCGCGAGGGACGGCCGGCGGCCCGTCCGACGGCTCGGATCACCTGGGACGCCCAGGCGGCGGAGAAGGGCGGCTTCCGCCACTTCATGCTCAAGGAGATCCACGAGCAGCCCCAGGCGATCCGGGACACGATGCGGGGGCGGTACCGCTTCGAGACGGGCGACGCGGACCTCGCGGGCATCGGCCTGGAACCGGCCCAGTTCGAGGCGGCGCGCTCGATCTGGATCGTGGCCTGCGGCACCTCCTGGCACGCGGCGCTCGTGGGCAAGTACCTGTTCGAGGAGCTGCTCCGCATCCCGGTCAACGTGGACATCGGCTCGGAGTTCCGCTACCGCGACCCGCTCGTCCGCAAGGACGACCTGTTCCTGACGATCTCGCAGTCCGGCGAGACCGCCGACACGCTCGCGGCGGCGCGCGAGGCCAAGGCGAAGGGCGCGCGGGTCCTGTCCATCGTCAACGTGGTCGGGAGCACGCTGGCGCGGGAGTCGGACGGCGTGCTCTACACCTACTGCGGCCCGGAGATCGGGGTGGCGTCCACCAAGGCCTTCACGGCCCAGTTGACGGCCCTGTACCTGCTCGGCCTGTACCTGGCGCGGCTGCGCGGGACGCTCAACGCGAACGACGGGCGCGTCTGGCTCGAACGCTACGTGGCGCTGCCGAGCCTGGTCGAGCGGGTCCTCGCGCAGGACGCCGAGATGGCCGCCATCGCGGACCGCTACTACACGAAGCGGAACTTCCTGTACCTGGGGCGGGGGATCAACTACCCCATCGCGCTGGAGGGGGCGCTCAAGCTCAAGGAAATCTCTTACATCCACGCGGAGGGCTACGCGGCCGGCGAGATGAAGCACGGGCCGATCGCGCTCATCGACGAGGACATGCCCGTGGTGGTCATCGCGCCGCGCGACAAGCTCTACGAGAAGACCGTGAGCAACCTGATGGAGGTCAAGGCGCGCAAGGCGCCGGTCATCGCCCTCGTCAGCGAGGGGGAACGGGAGCTGGGGAAAGTGGCGGACGCGGTCTTCACGATCCCCGACGTGCCGCCGCTGCTGAGCCCGATCCTGTTCGCGGTGGCGCTGCAACTGCTCGCCTACCACGTCGCGGTCCTGCGCGGGACCGACGTGGACCAGCCGCGGAACCTGGCGAAGAGCGTGACGGTCGAGTGAGGCGCGAGCAAGCCGTCGGCTTTCCTCCGTCACCCCGGAGAGCTTCAATCCGGGGTCGAGCGGGATTCCGGCTTTCGCCGGAATGACGGACCGGAACGCGGAGGAGCGGATCGATGCGGATCAGCAAGGAACAAGTCGAGCACGTGGCGAAGCTGGCGCGGCTGGAGATCTCCGAGGCGGAGCGGGAGGCGTTCAGCCGCCAGCTCAGCGACATCCTCACCTACGTCGAGCAGCTCAAGGCGATCGACACGGAGGGGGTGGAGCCGACGGCGACCGTGGTGGACTCGGCCGGGGTCTTCCGCGAGGACCGGGTCCGGCCGAGCCTGCCGCAGGAGGGGGCGTTGGCCAACGCCCCGGAGGCGGCGGAGGGGTTCTTCATCGTGCCGAGGATCATCCACCAACCGTGACGTGCGGGGCGTGAGGGGGCGAGAGGCCGTCACCCCCCCCGCCGCGCGCCTCACGCCCGACGAGGCAGCCATGTTTCGCCAAATGTTGCGAGCCAAGATTCACCGGGCGACCGTGACCGACGCCTGCCTGGAGTACGAGGGTAGCCTGACCGTGGACGAGGACCTCCTCGACGCGGCCGGCATCCTGCCCTACGAGCTGGTGATGATCTCGAACCTGAACAACGGGGAGCGCTTCACCACCTACGCGATGGCGGGGAAGCGCGGCGGCGGGGAGATCGTGCTGAACGGCCCGACCGCCCGCAAGGCCGTCGTCGGGGACAAGATCATCATCTTCTGCTACGAGTACTACTCCGAGGAGGAGGCCAAGCGCCACAAGCCGAAGATCATCCAGGTGGACGACAGGAACCGGATCACCAGCAAGACGTAGGGGGGAGGCGTGAGGCGTAAGGGGATCGAAGACTCGGCCGCCATGGGGCAAGGGCTGCGCCCGTTCTGCGCCGCGCTTCGCGCGTCACGGGGCTGAAGGCATGGCTCTTCACAAGCTGACGCTGTCCGAGCTGCAGGACAAGTTCACGAAGGGCGAGGTCTGCGCCCGGGACATCGTCGCGGCTTATCAGTTGCGCATCAAGCAGGTCGAGCCGAAGGTCAAGGCCTACGTCACCCTGGGTCTGGAGGCGGCCATGGCCGAGGCCGAGGCGCTGGACGACCGGCTGAAGGGCTGGCGGAAGACGGTCCCCCTCATGGGCATGCCGCTCGCCGTCAAGGACAACATCTGCACGCGGGGCGTGCGGACGACCTGCGCCTCGGCCATGCTCGCGGGCTTCGTGCCGCCCTACGATGCGACGGTGGTCGCGCGCCTGCGGGAGCGCGGGGCTCTCCTGCTGGGCAAGACGAACCTGGACGAGTTCGCGATGGGCTCGTCCACCGAGAACTCGGTCTTCGGTCCGACGCGGAACCCCTGGAACCTCGCCCACGTTCCCGGCGGGTCCAGCGGCGGGTCCGCGGCGGCAGTGGCGGCGGACGAATGCGCGGCCGCGCTGGGGTCCGACACGGGCGGGTCCATCCGGCAGCCCGCGGCCTGCTGCGGGGTGGTCGGGCTCAAGCCCACCTACGGGCTGGTGTCGCGGTACGGCCTCGTGGCCTTCGCCTCGTCCCTGGACCAGATCGGCCCGATCACCAAGACGGTCGCGGACGCGGCCCTGCTCCTGAACGCCGTCGCCGGACACGATCCCCTGGATTCGACCTCCGCCGACGTCCCCGCGCCGGACTACACCAAGTCCTTCAAGCGGAAGGACCTCAAGAAGCTCAAGGTGGGCGTGCCGCAGGAGTACTTCACGGAGGGGCTGGACCCGGAGGTGGAGAAGGCGGTCCGGGCGGCGATCGAAGCGCTCAAGGGGCTGGGGGCGGAGATCAAGGACGTCTCCCTGCCGCGCACCGACGCGGCGGTGGCGACCTACTACCTGATCGCGACGGCCGAGGCCAGCTCGAACCTCGCTCGCTACGACGGGGTCAAGTACGGCCTGCGGTCGAAGCAGGCGAGGGACCTGGCGGAGATGTACATGAAGACCCGGCAGGAGGGGTTCGGCCCGGAGGTGAAGCGCCGCATCATGCTGGGCACGTACGCGCTGAGCGCCGGCTACTACGACGCCTACTACGGGAAGGCCCAGGCCGTCCGCACCCTGATCCGGCGGGACTTCGAGGCGGCGTTCCGGGAGGTGGACCTGATCGCGACGCCGGTGATGCCGACGCCCGCCTTCAAGCTGGGGGAGAAAGTCGCCGACCCCCTGCAGATGTACCTGTCGGACATCTACACGATCTCCGTCAACTTGGCGGGCAACCCGGCGCTGGCTCTCCCCTGCGGCTTCAGCAAGGCGGGCCTGCCGATCGGCCTGCAGATGATCGGCCGGCCCTTCGAGGAGAGCGTGCTGCTGCGGGCGGGCCACGCCTACGAGCAGGAGACGGCCTGGCGGGCGAAGCGGTCCCCGCTGCGGTAGCCGAAGGTTCGCCGACGGGACGTCCCCGCCCGCCACGCAGGCACGGCGGGCGGACCGGGCACACGGAGAATGGAGGAGGGGCGATGATCGAGATAGCCGCGCTGTTGGCCGCGATCGCGTTCGTCGTGCTGGTCGCGTTGCTGGTGCCGACGCTGATGGAGCTCCGCAACTCCGCCGCGGAGTCGGCCAAGCTGCTGGCCAAGCTCAACAACGACCTGCCGGGACTGCTGACGGAGCTCCGGACCATGACCGAGAACGTCAACGACCTGGCGGACCAGACGCGGGAGGGCGTCGAGCATGCCTCGGTGCTGCTTCGCGCGGTGGGCGAGGTCGGCGAGACGGTGCAGCAGGTTCACGGGCTCGTGCGCGGGTCGAGCGGGAACATCCTGGTGAACGTGGCCAGCATGCTGGCCGGCGTGCGGGCCGCTTCGTCCGTGTTGCGGGAGCGCTTTCACAGGGAAGGGAGGCACGACAATGGTGGGGAATGAACGGGGGTTTTCCGCGGGCGCGGTGATTCTGTCCTTTCTGGCCGGAGCGGCGGCGGGCGCCGTCGTGGCGCTGCTGACCGCGCCGCAGACGGGCCGCGAGTCGCGCGAACAGCTCGGGCGCTACGCCAGGCGGACCGAGGAGAAACTGCGCGAGGCCGCCGGCCAGGCGGGCGAGGCCATCGACCGCGTCGTCGAGAAGGGCCGCGAGTTCGTCCAGGAGAAAAAGTCCGTGCTGACCGAGGCCATCGAGGCCGGGCGGGAGGCGATGCGCCGGGAACGGGAGCGCCTGTCCGGGGATTGGCCGAGCTGACCGTGGCCTACGAGGTCGTGATCGGACTGGAGGTCCATGCCCAGCTCCAGACCGACTCCAAGATGTTCTGCGGCTGCGGGACGCGGTTCGGGGAGCCGCCCAACACGCAGACCTGTCCCGTCTGCCTGGGCCTGCCCGGCGCGCTCCCGGTGGTCAACCGGAAGGCCGTGGAGATGGCGGTCCGCACCGGCCTGGCCTTGAACTGCGCGATCCGGCCGCGCAACCGTTTCGCCCGCAAGAACTACTTCTACCCGGACCTGCCGAAGGGCTACCAGATCTCCCAGTACGAGGCGCCGATCTGCGAGGGGGGGCGGGTGGAGGTGCCCGCGGCCGAGGGCGCGCGGACCGTCCGGATCCGGCGGGCGCACCTGGAGGAGGACGCGGGCAAGAACCTGCACGAGGGCGGCGGGGGGAGCCGGGTGGACCTGAATCGGGCCGGCACGCCGCTCTTGGAGATCGTCACCGAGCCGGACCTGCGCTCCGCCGACGAGGTCGTGGCCTACCTGAAGCTGCTCCGCGACATCCTCATGTACCTGGAGGTCTGCGACGGCAACATGGAGCAGGGGAGCCTCCGCTGCGAGCCGAACCTCTCGCTGCGGCCGGCCGGCTCGACGACCCTGGGGACGAAGGTCGAGCTCAAGAACATCAACTCGTTCCGGTTCGTGAAGGAGGCGATCGAGTACGAGATCAAGCGACAGACGAAGGTGCTGAACGAGGGCGGGCGGATCGCCCAAGAGACGCGCCTGTGGGACGCCGACCGGGGCGAGACCGTCGTCATGCGCAGCAAGGAGGAGGCGCACGACTATCGCTACTTCCCCGACCCGGATCTGGTGCCGGTGACGCTCGCGGAGGACTGGATCGAGGAGCTGCGGAAGACCGTCCCCGAGCTGCCGGCGGCGCGCCAGCGGCGCTTCGTCGCCGACTACGGCCTGCCGGAGTACGACGCCGGCGTCCTGACGGCGTCCAAGCCGCTGGCGGACTACTTCGAGGCCTGCGTCACGCTGTTCCCCCGCCCCAAGACCGTCAGCAACTGGGTGATGGGGGAGCTGCTGCGGGAGCTGAACCAGGGCGGGACGCCGGTAGAGCGCTCGCCCGTGAGCCCGGAGCGGCTGGTGAGCCTGCTGGCGCTCGTGGAGCGGGGGGCGATCAGCCTGAAGGTGGCCCGCGAGATCTTTCCGGAGGTCTACGCGAGCGGCAGGGAGCCGGAGGCGATCGTCACGGAGCGGGGGCTCGCGCAGGTCTCCGACGAGGGGGCGCTGGAAAAACTGGTGCAGGAGGCCATCGAAAAGAACCCCGACCAGGTGGCCCAATACCGGAGCGGCAAGGAGGCGGTGTTCGGCTTCTTCGTCGGGCAGGTGATGAAGGCCTCCGGCGGCAAGGCGAACCCCGGGAAGGTGAACGAGCTGCTGAAACGGAAGCTGGCGGGCGGGTGAACGCCATGGATCGCAATGGATCGGAGTGAGGCATGAGCGCGATTCGGGAGGTCAAGGGACGGCAGATTCTGGACTCGCGGGGGAATCCGACGGTCGAGGTGGAGGTCCTGTTGGAGAGCGGGGCCCGCGGGCGGGCGGCGGTGCCGTCGGGCGCCTCCACCGGGGAGAAGGAGGCGATCGAGCTCCGGGACGGCGACAAGCGGCGTTGGATGGGCAAGGGCGTCTCGAAGGCCGTCGCCAACGTGAGCAAGGCGATCGCGCCGCGCCTGCTCGGGATGGAGGCGCTGGACCAGGCGGGCGTGGACCGGGCGATGATCGCGTTGGACGGCACCAAGGCCAAGAGCCGGCTCGGCGCCAACGCGATCCTCGGCGTGTCGCTGGCCGTGGCCCGCGCGGCGGCAGCGGAGACGGGCCAGCCGCTCTACCGCTATCTGGGCGGGGCGAACGGCCGGACCTTGCCGGTGCCGATGATGAACATCATCAACGGCGGCGCCCACGCGGACAACCGCCTGGACCTGCAGGAGTTCATGATCATGCCGGTCGGCGCCGAGCGGTTCGGCGACGCCCTGCGCATGGCCACGGAGGTCTTCCACGCGCTCAAGGCGCTGCTCAAGACGCGCGGCCTGAGCACGGCGGTCGGCGACGAGGGCGGCTTCGCGCCGGACCTGGAGTCCAACGAGGAGGCGCTGAGCCTCATCGAGCAGGCCATCGAGGCGGCCGGCTATCGCCCGGGGCGGGACATCGCGCTGGCCCTCGACGCGGCGGCGAGCGAATTCTACGAAAAGGGACGGTACCGGCTGGAGGCGGAAAAGCAACCGGAGCGCTCCGCCGAGGAGATGATCGCGTACTACGCGCGGCTCCTGGACCGGCATCCCATCCTCTCGATCGAGGACGGCCTGAGCGAGCTGGACTGGAAGGGCTGGCGGATGCTGACCGAGCGGCTGGGCCGCCGGGTCCAGCTCGTCGGCGACGACATCTTCGTGACCAACGTGGAGATCTTCTCCAAGGGCATCCAGGACGGGATCGGCAACTCGATTCTGATCAAGCTGAACCAGATCGGGACGCTGACCGAGACCCTGGAGGCGATCGAGCTGGCCAAGCGGGCGGGCTACACCGCGGTCGTGTCGCACCGGTCGGGCGAGACGGAGGACACGACGATCGCGGACGTGGCGGTGGCGTTGAACACGGGGCTGATCAAGACCGGGTCCCTGTCGCGGACCGACCGCGTGGCCAAGTACAACCAGCTCCTGCGCATCGAGGAGGAGTTGGGGGCGGGCGCGGTGTATCCGGGGCGGGCGGCGGTGCGGGCCGGAGCCTGAATCGGGAACGCGATGGCGAGGCGGAACCGCAGCAAGAAGACGCTGCAGCGCTGGCGCCAGCGGGCGCGGCGGGTCACGCTGGCGGCGGCGGTCGTCTTCGGCGGCGCGCTGGCCGCGTCCTTCGTGTTCGACGACATGGGGCTCCGGAAGTACGTCGCCATGCGGCAGCAAGCGGAGCAACTGCAGGCCGAGATCCGTGAGCTGGAGCGCACGAACGCGGACCTGCGCAACGATATCCACCGGATCGAGCACGACCCGGCGCGACTGGAGGAGCTGGCGCGCGAGCGGCTGGGCTTCGTCCGCAAGGGCGAGCGGGTGTTTCAGGTGGAGGATGAGCCGACGCGGTGAGCGCCCATGAGGTCGGGCACCGTCGCCATCGTGGGCCGGCCGAACGTCGGCAAGTCCACGCTGCTGAACGCCCTGCTCGGGGAGAAAATCGCCATCGTCTCGGACAAGCCCCAGACGACGCGCACCCGCATCCTGGGGGTCGTGCACCGGCCGGACGCGCAGGCGGCGTTGCTGGACACGCCGGGCCTCCACAAACCGCGCCACCAGCTCAACAGGCGGATGGTCCGGACGGCCCTGGAGACGATGCGCGAGGCGGACCTCGTCTATTTCATGGTCGAGGCGACCGCGCCGCCGGGCCGCGAGGACCGCGAGATCGTGGCGCAGGTGCGGGAGGCGCGACCGGCCGGCCGGCGGCCGACGTTGCTGCTGATCAACAAGGTGGACCTGGTGCGCAAATCGCGCGTGCTGCCGCTGATCGAGGCGTATGCCGGGCTGCACGAATGGGCCGAGATCGTGCCGCTCTCCGCGCAGGCCGGCGACAACGTGGACCGGCTGCTGGAGGTGACGGTGAAGCTGCTGCCGGAGGGCGAGGCCCTCTACGGCGAGGAGATCCTCACCGACCAGTCCATGCGAACGCTCGCGGCCGAGCTGATCCGCGAGAAGATCCTCCAGGCGACCAGAGAAGAGGTGCCCTACGCCGTGGCCGTGGACATCGACCGGTTCGTCGAGACGCCCAAGCTGGCGAAGATCGCCGCCACGGTCTGGGTGGAGCGGGAGACCCAGAAGGCCATCGTCATCGGCCGGCAGGGGGAGCGGCTCAAGGCGGTCGGCACGGAGGCCCGTCGCGACATGGAGCGGCTGTTCGGGCTCAAGGTGTTCCTTGAGCTCTGGGTGAAGGTCCGGCCCGCGTGGCGGGAGGATGAGCAGGCCTTGAGGGACCTGGGGTATTGAGCGAGGCCATGCAGCCGATCGAGCGCACGAAAGCGGAGCGGGAGCCGGCGGCGGCCCAGAACCGCGAGCCGGCGGAGAAGGGCCAGGGCAAGTTCGATCTCGTGCTGGCCTCCGTCCAGCGGCTGCTCCGCCGCGGGGCGATCACCAACCTGGCCAAGATGCTCGCCCGCACCCATCCGGCCGACGTGGCCAAGATCCTCGCCCACCTCGCCTCGCCCAAGGAGAAGCGCACCGTCTTCGAGCTGGTGCGCGGGGAGGCCAAGCGCGGCCAGGTGCTGAGCGAGCTGGACGAGGACAACATCCAGCTCTTGCTGGCCGACCTGCCGCCCGCGGACGTGGCCTGGCTGCTCAAGGACCTGGGGCCGGACGACGTGGCGGACATCCTGGGCGTGCTGCCGGACGAGCGGGCGCAGGAGATCCTGGCCCTGATGAAGACCGACGTCTCGACCGAGGTCGCGGGATTGCTCCAGTACCCCGAGGCCACGGCCGGGGCGATCATGACCACGGAGTTCTTCGCGCTCACGGAGGAGACCACGGCCCAGGACGCCATCCGCCGCCTCCAGCAGGCGACGGACGCGGAGATGGTCTTCTACATCTACGTGACGGACAAGGACGAGCACCTGGTCGGCGTCCTCTCGCTGCGCCAGCTCCTGACCGTCCCGCCCGCCACCCCGCTCAAGAACATCATGACCCGCGACGTGCTCTACGTCACGGTGGACACGGACCAGGAGGAGGTCGCCCGCCAGGTGGCCCGGTATAACCTGCTGGCCATCCCCGTCGTCGAGAAGGACAACCGGCTGGTCGGGATCGTGACCGTGGACGACGTGGTGGACGTCATCCGCGAGGAAGCGACCGAGGACATGCTGAAGATGGCCGGCGCGGCCGAGGACGTCCTGCTCAAGTCCTCCAGCGTTCACGCGGCCAAGCTGCGGTTCCCTTGGCTCTTCACGAACCTGGCCGGCGGGCTGCTCTCCGGCGCGATCCTCTGGTACTTCCGCCTGACCATCCAGGAGATGGTCGCGATCGTGACCTTCATCCCCGTGATCGCGGCGATGGGCGGCAACGTGGGGCTGCAGTCCTCCACCGTCATCATCCGCGGGCTGGCGACGGGGGGGGTGGAGCTGGCCGACATGTGGACCGTCTTCTTCCGCGAGGTCCGGATCGGCCTCCTGCTGGGCCTGGCCTGCGGCGGGCTCCTGTCGCTCGTCGGCTGGTTGTGGCACGGCCACGGCGTCCTGGGGACGGTGGTGGGCGCCTCGATGATGATCGCCTTCATCGTCTCGACGAGCATGGCTACCATCCTGCCGATCCTCCTGAAGCGCTGGGGCGTGGACCCGGCCGTCGCCGCCGGCCCCTTCGTGACCACGGCCAACGACATCACGGGTATCACCATCTACCTGGCGCTGGCGACCTGGCTGCTTGACTACCTCAAATGACGAGCCGGCTCCGATGGCCCTGCTGAAGACCCCGGCGATCGCCCTCAAGAGCCGCAGGTGGGGCGAGGCCGACCGCATCGTCACCTTCTACACGCTGCGGTTCGGCAAGGTGCGGGGCGTGGCGAGGGGCGCGCGGCGCATCAAGAGTCGTTTCGGCAGCGCGCTCGAACCCTTCGTGCACAGCGAGCTGAACCTGTTCGAGAAGGCGGGCGACTCGCTGTACCGCGTCACGCAGGCGGACATCCGGGAGCCCTTCGGCCCGCTGCGGGAGGACCTCGCGCGCATGTCCGCGGCCGCGCGGCTGGCCAATCTGGTCGCGGCCGTCACCGCCGACCATGATCCGGGCCCGCGGATCTTCGAGACGTTGCTGGCGGGACTCAGGGCCTTGAGCGATGCGCAGGAACCGGGCCTCGTCACCCTGCTGTTTCAAGTCAAGCTCCTCGGCCTCACCGGCTTCCGGCCGCAGACCGACCAGTGCGCCGCCTGCGGCCGGGAGGTCTCGGCCCCCCTCACGCCGCCGTCGGCCGCCGCGCCGCCGGGCCGCGGCGCCTTCGCCCCCCAGTCTGGCGGGCTGGTCTGCGGTCCCTGCGCCGGCCGACAACCGGACCGCTGCCTGCCCCTCTCGCCGGGCGGCCTGGCCTTCCTGCGGCAGGCGCTTCGATGGTCGCCGGCCATGATGACTCGCCTCAAGGCCGCCGGGCTGGTGCGTCAGGAGCTGGAGGCCGCCGTGGACGCCTACGTCACGGTCGTCGCCGGCCGGCGCCTGCCGCCGGCGGACTTCCTGGCCGTGGCGCCTTGTGGCGACTAAGGCGTTCTGATAGAGTGCCGGCCCGGCGTGAGAGGTCGTGAATTCGCATGGAATCCGGAGCCGAACAGCCCCTGGAGCCCAGGGACATGGAATGGCTGGACAAGGGCGTTCTGGGGATCGAGTGGTCCGACGGACACAAGGGCGTCTATCCGGTCCGGTACCTGCGGCAACATTGCCCCTGCGCTGCCTGCACCGACGAGTGGACCGGGGAGCTGCGGATCAAGCCGGACGACATCCCCATGTTCATCGCGGTCCAGGACGTCCAACCCGTGGGGCGGTATGCGCTCCGATTCGTCTGGAGCGACGGGCACGACACGGGCATCTATACCTTCGCCTTCTTGCGCCGGCATTGCCGATGCGACGTCTGTCAGCCGGTGAAGCTCCCGGAGCCGAAGAGCCGTCGCCTGCTCTGACCCCTCAGATGCCCATCCGCCATCCACGCGTCCTTTGCCGCGCTCTCTGTGTCCGCCTGTCGGTCGTCCTGGTGGTCGGCTTGGCGGCCTGCGCCATGCCGTCGCTGGAGGAGCAGCGCCAGCAGATCCTGAAGGGGCAGGTCATCCTGCACCGGGTGGGGGTGCAGGCGTTCCTGGACGTGTGGGGCCGTCCCACCTACGAGCGGGCCGAGCGTACCCAGTTCTTCGTCGTCGAGGACGGCAGCTACGTGCCCCGCTTCCGCGTGCCGCTGGGCGAGCAGCCGCGCGGCTGGGTCAGCATGACCGCGGTCGGGGAGGCCCGGTACCTGGCCTACGCCGAGCGCGGCGAGCTGCTCGGCTTCCTCGACGACGTGCTCGTCTACCGGGAGCGGATGACGCCGGCGGCCGTCCACGCCGTGGGCGAGCTGTGGAAACGGGACGACCGATTCAAGACGGACCTGGAGCGGGCGGTCCGGTAAGGCCGCTCCGCGCCGTCGCGGCATGGGCGATCACCCGCTGAAGATCCTCATGGCGGCGTCGGAAGCCGCGCCCCTGGCGAAGACCGGGGGGCTCGCCGACGTGGCCGGCGCCCTCACCCTGGAGCTGGCGCGCCAGGGCCACGATGTCCGGCTGGCGCTGCCGCGGTACCGGTGGGCCGGGGGCGCCGCGCCGCGGCTCGATCCCTGGACGACGCTCGCCGTGCCCGTCGCCGCCGGCGCCGTGGCCGCCCTGGTCGAACGGGGGCCCTATCCTTCCCGCCGGGACACCCGCGCGCGCGTCTACGCGATCCGGTACGATCCCTTCTTCGACCGGCCCGGGCTCTATCAGGAAGGCGGCGGCGACTACCCGGACAACCTGGCGCGGTTTGCGTTCTTCTCCCGCGCGGTGATGGAGCTCATCGCGGCCCTCGGCGCGGAGGAGGGGTGGACGCCGGACGTCCTCCACGTCCATGACTGGCAGACGGCGCTCTGCCCCGTTTACCTGAAAACCCTCTACGCCGAACGGTCGGCCCATGCGCGAACCGCGAGCCTGCTCACCGTCCACAACCTGGGCTTTCAGGGCATCTTTCCGGCGGCCGACTATGCGCTGACCGGGCTGGACGAGCGCCTCTTCGGCCTGCAGGGGCTCGAGTTCTACGGCCGGGTGAGCCTCCTGAAGGGCGGCCTGCTCTTCGCCGACTTTCTCAACACGGTCAGTCCGACCTACGCGCGGGAGATCCAGACCGCGGAGCTGGGCTTCGGCCTCGACGGGGTCCTGCGGGAGCGGAGCGGCCGGCTCGTGGGCATCGTGAACGGGATCGATACGGACGACTGGAATCCCGCGGCCGACCCGCACCTGCCTCGCGGCTATTCCGCCGCCGATCCCTCCGGCAAGCGGACCTGCAAGCGGGCGCTGCAGCGGGAGCTCGCGCTGCCCGTCCGCAACGTGCCCCTGCTGGCCATGGTGTCGCGGCTGACGGCGCAGAAGGGCGTGGACTTGGTCGCCGAGGTCCTGCCCGAGCTGCTCGCGCTGGACGTGCAGGTCGTGGTGCTGGGGACGGGTGAGCCGATGTACGAGCGGCTGTTGTGCGACCTGGCGGGGCGGGATACGGCCAAGCTGGCGGTGCGCATCGGGTTCGACGAGCCGCTTGCCCATCGCATCCAGGCGGGGGCGGACCTGTTCCTGATGCCGTCCCGCTACGAGCCCTGCGGCCTGAGCCAGCTCTACAGCCTGCGGTACGGGACCATTCCGATCGTGCGCCGGACCGGCGGGCTGGCCGACACGGTGGTCGGCTACTCGCCGCTCGCGGTGCGGGAAGGGCGGGCGACCGGTTTTCTCTTCGGCGAGGCCAGGGCGGAGGACCTGCTCTCGACGATCCTGCTCGCCTTGAAGGTGAAGAAGGATGCCGGAGAGTGGGCCCGCCTCATGCGGGCAGCGATGGCGACGGATGTATCCTGGAGCCGGTCGGCCGCCACGTACGTGGAGCTCTACCGGCGGATCCTGGCCGAGGGCGGCTGAGGTCGAGAATCATCCACGGGGGATGACGCGAGGCAGCGGCTAGGACTTCTTGGGAGCGGGACGGGCCGAGGCCAACTGGAGGCGGAATTCCACTTCCTGCATACCGGCCTTGGCCTGGGCCACGTAGTAGCCGTAGGTCGGCTCGCTGTTCTCGGCGATGACGGCGCGGAACATGTCCGTGGCGATGTCGTTCCGGCCGGCCGCCAGCGCGGACTGGCCGGCGTAGAGCCGGCAGGACGCGGTCATGGCCTTGAGGTCCACGGACAGGCGGTTCACCGGGTCTGCGACGAAGCGCTCGATCGGCCTGGGAACAGGGGCCAGGTCCTTCACGGAAGGCGTGTTCTGGACGGCCTGCTCCAGCCGGTTGGCGTCGGAGGTCATCGTGTCGAGGTCCTGGGCCGTGCGGCAGTGATTATAGACGCCCCAGAGCTGCATGAACGTCGCATTGTCCACCACCACGTCCTTCTCGAAGAGGTGGGAGGTCTGACAACCGCTCAACAGCACCGCCAAGCCGAGGATCACCGTTCGTCTCATCATAGAAAACCCCTCCACCGCAAGAACCCGCTCCACAGGACAAGCAACACTGGTGCCATAAGGCGCCATTCAAAGTCAATTGAAATCTTTGGCCTTCTGGTTGCTACACCAAGTGTCAAGGCTGGATAAACCGTTGCGTTTTCAACACGCTGTCCGTTTTATGTGACGGCCTGCTAACGGGAATGCGGCCGGAGCGTTTCGTCCTCGTATTGGGCAAAGAGTCTTCGGGCTTCGGGGTGGATCGGGGGATGGGGGCCCTGCGGAATTCCTGCCGTGCGAAAGAGGGGGGTCAACTTGCCGTTCGGATGGAGGTACCCGGCGCGCAGGGGGACGGAACGGCGGTGATGGCGGATCAGGTGGCAGGGTGTCTGGCGGATGCTCGTGAGCCAGGCCGCCACGTCTTGGGGGTTGCCGATCGAGGCCGAGAGGAGGAGCAGGCGGGCCTGAGAGGGGCAGAAGATGATCGTTTCCTCCCACACCACGCCGCGCTCCGGGTCCGCCAGGTACTGGGACTCGTCCATGATGACGAGCCCGAGCGTGTCGAGCCGCACGTCGATCTCGCCGCCGGCCGCGTCGTAGAGCAGGTTGCGCAGGATCTCCGTCGTCATGATGAGTAACGGCGCCTGCGGGTTGTCGCGCCGGTCGCCGGTCAGGATGCCCACCCGGTCCGCGCCGAACAGCCGCGTGAACTCCGTGAACTTCGTGTTGGACAGGGCCTTGAGCGGAGAGGTGTAGATGACCGTTTCTTCCAAGGCCATCGCGCGGCGGGCGGCTTCGATCGCGACGTAGGTCTTGCCGCTGCCGGTCGGCACGCTCACGATCACGTCCGTGGTCGCAAGGTGCCGCAGCGCCTCTTCCTGCCAGGCGTCGGGAACGAAGGGGCGCGGCTCGGGGACGCCGATGCCCTCGAGGAAGGCCGCCAGGTCCACGGGCGGCTCCGCCGGCTCGACCTCCGCCTGATGGGCCTGGGCCGGGGTGGCCGCGCGGCCGGGCCGCGGACGGCGCGGCTCCGGCCTGGGCTGTGGGGGAGTGGGGGGCCGCGTGCTCCGCTCCCGGATCAGGGTCTGGAGGTCCGACTCCAGTCCGGCGCGGTTCTCGGCCGTGTGGCGGAGGAGGGCTTCGATCAGCCGGCGCTTACCCATGCGGAAGTGCCGATGCACGCGCCCCCGCGCCAACTGGTGCAGCACGCCTACGGGCTGCTCCGCCATCAACTGTTCCAGTTCGTCGGTGGTCATGGCAACTCCTCCAGGACGCCGCGCCGCGCCGCCTTGATCGCGCGGGCGGCCGCATCCGCCAGGCCCGGATGCGTGGCGCGGAGCGTCTGGATCTGCGACAGGTACTCGATCGTGCGGGCGAGGAGGCGATAGATGTCTCCCTCGGCCATCGTGGTGACGCGGCACAGCCCGATCCACGTGAGCGCCGGCTCGCCGATCCACCGCTCGACCAGCGCCGCCACGTCGGCGCGCAGGAGCGGCGGGTCCTCGTGGGGTGCCAGGGTTTCCGCGAGCTGGCGGACTTGCCCCAGCAGCGAGGCGAGGCCGGGGCTCATGCGCGGGAAGGCGCCGGGCCGGTCGTCGTCGTGGGCGATGCTCGCCATGACCGCCGCGAGGAGCGGCGGCTCGGCCCCGCCGAAGGCGTCCGCGCGGATCAATTCCGTGATCAAGAGCGAGTGGTCGATCCGGATCAGTCGGGCCCACTCGCCGTCCTCCGTCAGGTGGAAGCTCGGCGTCAGGTATCCGAACCGCTGCAGCGCCTCGGCCCGCTCCTGAAACCGATGCCACAGGCTGTTGCGGAGGGCCTGGATCGCCTTGCTGTGCCGCTGCATCTCCTGGCGCAGGCGCAGCGCCGCCGGGTGGTCCTTCCGGCAGGCGGGGCGCGAGGGGCAGGTGGGGCAGGGGAACTCGTCGGTCAGCGTCTGCACCAAGTCGCCCTCGTCGTCTTCCTGGACCAGGATGGGCAGCTCCGGGAGCCGGCCCGGCAGGTCCGCGAGCTCCCGCGCCGCCCGGTCCAGGCTCGCCGGGGTGCACCAGGGGTAGACCGGCGCCTCCGCGATCTCGATCGTGCGGTCCACGACCTGGGTGACGAAGGTCGCCGGGTATTCGACGATCCCGCCGCCCGGCCGCAGCACCGTCAGCATGGGGCTCCGCTGCCCGCGGCTCCGGTACTGTCGGAGCACGAGGCCGCGGCCCTTGACGAGGCCGACGACCCGTCCCGGCGTCAGGAAGTGCAGGCGCGCGCGCAGCTCCGCCGGCTCGCGCTGACGCGTGTGGGCCCGGTGGGCCTTCTGCCGGCGGGCCTGCTCGAACACCTGCCACTGGGTGATCCAGTCCGTACAGACGCGCGGGCCGTAGGGCGCCATCTGCTCGTGGATCTGGTCCAGCTTCCCCTCGAGCTGCTCGGCCCGCCGGTTGAGCTGGAACTGCGCGAAGCTCCTGGCGAGGATGGACTGAATTTGGTCCACCGGGTGCGCCTTCAGGAGGTTCAACACCATCGGGTAGGAAATCACGAACTGGCTGTCGATCGGCTCGGGGTGTCCGGTGAAGCCCTTGATCAGCACCTGCAGGTCGATGTAGGGCGAGGGCGTGACGACGGCGTAGCCCACCAGGTCCTTCCCGCGGCGCCCGGCGCGTCCGGCGAGCTGCTGGACCTCGCCGATCGTGAGGTCGGTGAAGTCGCGCGCCTTGCGCACGCTCGACTGCGTGATCACGACCGTGCGGGCGGGGAAGTCCACGCCCGCCGCCAGGGTCGTCGTCGCGAACACCGCGTCCAGGCAGCCCTGGCGCATCAATTCCTCGATCGCGATCTTCCAGGAGGGCAGGTGGCCGGCGTGGTGCGCCGCGACGCCCACGCGCCGGACGGTCGCCGCGAGCGGATGGTCCGCCACGCTGGGGTACTGGGCGACGACCTCCTGCAGGACCCGGGCGATGGCCTCCTGGCGGGCCGGCGGCAGCGTCGCGTGGCTCCGCTCGAAGGCCTGCATGGCGTCGTCGCAGGCCCGGCGCGAAGTCAGGAAGACGATCGCCGGCGTGAGGTTTTTGTGGCGGAGCGCGTTGACCAGGTCAACCGGATGGATCGAAGGCGGCATGCAGTTTGGTTCCCTTGGAGATGACCACGAGGCCGGACTCCGTCACCGTGAAGCGTCGGCGGTCCGCCTCCGGGTCGTAGCCGATCTCGATCTTGGGCGGGAGGACGACGTCCTTGTCGATGATCGCGCGCCGGATGCGCGCGCGCTCGCCGATGACGACGTTCTCCATCAGGACGGACTCCCGCACCTCGGCATGGTCGTGCACGATCACGTTGGGCGACAGCACGCTGTTCTGCACGCGGCTGCCGGAAATGATGCAGCCGCCCGAGACGATCGAGTCCAGCGCGACCCCCATCCGCCCCCCCTGGTAGTCCTGGGCGAAGACGAACTTGGCGGGGGGCACCTGCATCTGGTAGGTGCGGATGGGCCAGTTCTGGTCGTAGAGGTTGAACAGCGGGTCCACCGCGACCAGGTCCATGTTGGCCTCCCAGTAGGCGTCCAGGGTCCCGATGTCGCGCCAGTACTGGACGTCCTTGCGGTTCTCGTCGCGGAACTGGAAGGCGAAGACGCGGGCCTCGCGGATCATGCGGGGGATGATGTCGCGGCCGAAGTCGTGGGAAGAGTCCTGCCGCGCGTCGTCGCTCAGGTAGTCGCGGATGACCGAGGTCCGAAACAGGTAGATGCCCATGGAGACGTAGGCCTTGGACGGGTCGCGCGGCGCGGGGAAGGGGCGGGCCGGCTTCTCCTCGAAGCGCACGATCCGGTCCTCCTCGTCCACGCCGATCACGCCGAAGCGGCCGGCCTCCTCCAGGGGAAACTCGATCACGCCCACGACCGCGTCCGCCTCCTTCGCGACGAGGAACCGCTGCATGTCCGCGTAGTTCATCTTGTAGATGTGGTCGCCGGCCAGCACCAGCAGGTACTCGGGCCGCTCCGCGTCCAGGAGGAACAGGTTCTGATGCACCGCGTCCGCCGTCCCGCGGTACCAGTCCTCGCTGATGCGCTGCTGCGGGGGCACCGAGATGATGAACTCGCCCAGCTCGGGGCTCAGGAGGTCCCACCCGCTTCGGATGTGGCGGTCGAGGGAGTGTGATTTGTATTGGATCAAGACGGCGATCTTCCGGACGGCCGAGTTCAGGCAGTTGCTGAGGGTGCAGTCGATGATCCGGTACTGTCCCCCGAAGGGGACGGCGGGTTTGGCCCGGTACTGGGTCAGCGGATGCAGGCGCTCGCCCTTGCCTCCCGCGAGCACCATCGCGAGGGTGGTCCGCATGGGGCGGAATTGTAACAGGACAGGGGACAAATGGAAAGGACGGCGCCCACGAAGCGGTTGACAGGCCGGCGCCGCGCGACGATACTACGGGCCATCGCGGCGAGACCGCGAGCGGAGGAGGGGGAATGGCCAAGAAAGCGGCGGCGCCGACGGGTGGACGGGGGCCGGCTCCCACGAGCCCGGCGGCGCGGATGACGGAGGTGCTGTGGCGCCTCGAACGGCTGGAACGACAGGTGTGCACCCTCTCGGAGCTGGTCCGCGACCATGCCGAGGACGCGGACCGGCTCGTCCGCATCGTGGCGGAGGACCACGAGGCGCTGCGGCAGGAGCTGCTCCAGGAACACCAGGAGTGGCGCCGCAAGCGGGAGCGCGCCCGCAACGGCGGCCGCAAGGCCGGGCTCGCCGACTGACCCCGCCCGCTGCCCGGACCGGCTGGTTCCCGCCCCCATCGGAGGACCCGCAGGGTTGGCCGACACGAGTGTGGCCATACGCCAGGTCGAGAAGGCCTACGGCGGCGTCCGCGCGGTGGACGGGGTGTCGCTGGAGATCCGGCGGGGCGAATTTTTCTCGATTCTCGGTCCCAGCGGCTCCGGCAAGACGACCCTGCTGCGGCTCCTCGCCGGGTTCGAGCGGCCGGACCGCGGCGAGATCCTCATCGAGGGCCGCTCGATGCGGGACGTGCCGCCCAACCGCCGGCCGGTGAACCTGGTCTTCCAGCACTACGCTCTCTTTCCCCACCTGACCGCCTTCCGGAACGTCGCCTTCGGGCTGGAGATGCAGCGCCGGCCGCGGCCCGAGATCGACGCCCGCGTGCGGGCCGCGCTCGCGATGGTGCGGCTGCACGAGCACCACGACCGGTATCCGGCCCAGCTCTCCGGCGGCGAGCAGCAGCGGGTCGCGCTCGCGCGGGCGCTCGTGAACCGGCCGGCCCTCGTGCTGCTCGACGAGCCGCTGGGAGCGCTGGACCAACAGCTCCGGCGGGACATGCAGGTCGAGCTCAAGACCATCCAGGAGGAGGCGGGGATCACCTTCGTCTGCGTCACGCATGACCAGGACGAGGCCCTGACGCTCTCGGACCGGTTGGCCGTCATGAGCGGGGGGCGCGTGCTCCAGGTCGGCTCGCCCCGCGAGCTGTACGCCGCGCCGGCGACCGCCGCGGTGGCCCGCTTCCTCGGTCGGTCGAACTGCCTGGCGGGACGGGTCGCCGCCGTCGAGGGGGAGCGCTGCCTGTTCGTCGCGACGGACCGCCCCGGCCTGCCGCCGCTCCGCGCGCGGCGCCCGCGCGGGCCCGGCCCCGGCCAGGCGGCCACGCTGGTCCTGAGGCCGGAAGCGCTCCTCCTCGCGCGCGAGCGCGGCGGGGAGCCGGCCGACAACCTGCTGCCGGGCCGGGTCCGCAAGGCCATTTACGGCGGGAGCGAAACCCAGTATCTCGTGGACCTGGACGGCGGCCCCACCTGGCTGGCGCTGGCGCCCAACGGCAGGTCGGACGCCAAGCCCTTCGAGGCCGGCGAGGCCGTCCTCGTCCGGTGGGGCGCGGAGGAAGGAGCGGTGCTCGCCGAGTGAATTCCCCCGAGCCGTCAGGGGCGGTGCCGACCGCAGCCGCCGGCCGGGCCTGGCTCCTGGCGCCGGCGGCCGCCTGGCTGGCCCTGTTCTTCGTCGCGCCGCTCGCGCTGGTCTTCGCCATCAGCCTAGCCTCGCGCGGCCTGTACGGCGGCGTGGAGTGGACCTTCACGGTCGAGAACTACGGGCTGGCGTTCGACCCTCTCTACCTGCGGGTCTACTGGCGCTCGATCTGGCTGGCGGGCGCGACGACCGCCCTCTGCCTGGTCCTGGGGTTTCCCCTGGCCTATTACATGGCGCGCCTGCCGCCCCGCAGCCAGGGGCTGTGGCTCTTCCTGATCATGCTGCCGTTCTGGACGAGCTTTCTGGTGCGGACCTACGCCTGGATGTTCATCCTGCGGACCGAGGGCTGGCTGAACGGCGTCCTGCTCGCCCTGGGGCTCGTGGACCGGCCGCTGGCCCTGCTCTACCACGACGGCGCGGTGCTGCTGGGCCTCGTCTACGGCTACCTGCCGTTCATGGTGCTGCCGCTCTACGCGGCGCTGGCGCGGCTCGACGGCTCGCTGATCGAGGCGGCCTGGGACCTCTACGCCTCCGGCTGGTCGGTCTTCCGACGGATCGTCCTGCCCCTGGCCCGTCCCGGCGTCGTCGCCGGCGGCCTGCTGGTCTTCATCCCCTCGCTGGGCGCCTTCATCACGCCGGACCTGCTCGGCGGCGCACGGTCCATGATGGCGGGGACGCTGATCCAGCACGAGTACCTCGTGATCCGCGACTGGCCGCTGGGCTCGGCCTTCTCCTTCCTGCTGATGGGCCTGGTCGTCCTGCCCCTGGCCGTCTACCTGCGCCTCCAGGGCCGCGGCGACGGGGAGGGCCCCGCCTCCCCGTGAGGCCGGGGCGCGGGGGAACCCGATGGACGGACGGCGCGGCTGGCTGGTCGGCGCGAGCCTGGCGGACCTGGCCTTTCTCTATGCGCCGCTCGTCGTCCTGCTGCTGTTCTCCTTCAACGACTCGCGCCTGGCCGCCGACTGGCGGGGCTTCACCCTCCGCTGGTACCGGCTGCTGATCGAGGACGACTCCCTGCGGGCCGCCCTGTGGAACAGCCTGGTCGTGGGCTGGGCCTCCACGGCGGTCGCGCTCGCGCTCGGCCTGGCCGCCGCGCTCGCGCTGGAAGGCATGGGCCCGCGCGGCCGGCGGCTGGCGGAGGGCCTGCTGGTCCTGCCGCTGGTGATCCCCGAGGTCATGATGGGGGTGTCGTTGATGCTGTTCTTTGTCCTGGTCCGGGTGCCCTTGAGCCTGGCGACGATCGCGATCGGCCACACGGCGCTCAACCTCCCGCTCGTCGCGCTGATCGTCCGGGCGCGGCTGCGCAAGCTGGACCCCGCCCTCGTGGAGGCGGCGCTGGACCTGGGCGCGACGCCCTGGCAGGCCTTCCGGCGCATCACGCTGCCGCTGCTCGCGCCGGCGCTGGCGGGGGCGGCGCTCCTGGCCTTCACCCTGTCGCTGGACGATTTCGTCGTCGCCTTCTTCACCGCCGGCCCCGGCGCGACCACGCTGCCGCTGAAAATCTATTCGATGGTCAGGACGGGGATCTCGCCGGTCATCAACGCGCTCTCGGCGGCGCTCGTCCTCGCCTCGATGGCCCTGGTCGGCCTGTCCCTGGCCCTGCAGCGGCGATGAGGGGCGCGGCGACAGCGGCCGGACTCACGGGCGCGGCGCTGATCCTGCTGCTCGCCGGCTGCGGCCCGTCGGAGGAGGGGCCGGGCGCGGGGCGGACGCTCTACTACTTCACCTGGTCGGACTACGTGGACCGGGCGGCGCTGGCGGAGTTCGAGGAGAAGACCGGCGTCAGGGTCGTGGCGGACACCTTCAGCAGCAACGAGGAGCTGCTGGCCAAGCTGCAGGGCGGGGCGGGCGGCTACGACGTCGCGGTGCCCTCGGACTTCATGGCGGCGATCATGATGAAGCTGGGGCTCTTGGCCGAGCTGGACCGGTCGAAGATCCCCGGCGACGAGCGCTTTCTCGACCAGCTGCGGGCCCTGCCCTTCGACCCGGAGCGGCGCTACTCCGTGCCCTACCTGTGGGGCACGGTCGGCATCGGTTACGACTCGGCCGTCGTGTCCGAGCCGCCGGAGAGCTGGGAGGCTCTCTGGGACCGTCGGTATGCGGGGAGGATCAGCATGCTGAACGACCAGCGCGAGGTCCTGGGGGCGGCGCTCCACCTCCTGGGCCATTCGCAGAACAGCCGGGACCCGGCGGCCGTCGAGCAGGCCGCGCGCAAGCTGTTCGAGCAGAAGCCCCTCGTGAAGACCTACACGAGCGACACCTACGACCAGCTCCTGGCTTCCGGGGAGGTGGTCCTGGCCCAGGGGTGGGGGGGCGCGGTGGCGAGGGCCATGGCCGAGCGGCCGTCCATCAAGTATGCCCTGCCGCGGGAGGGGGCGACGATCTGGGTGGACTGCCTGGTCGTGCTCAAGTCCTCACGGCGGAAGGACCTGGCCACGGCCTTCATCAACCACCTCCTGGACCGCCGCGTGGCGGCCCGCACGACGGAGCGGCTCCTCTTCGCCTCGGCGAGCCGGGAGGCCCTGCCGTTGGTCCGGCCGGAGGTGCGGGACAACCCCGCCGTGTACCCCCCCGATGCGGCCTTCGACCGGCTGGAATGGATGACCGACGTCGGGGGGGCCATCCGCGCCTACGACCGGGCCTGGACGGCGCTCAAGCTCTACTGAGATCGGCCAGCAAATTTCCTAGTCCCAATCCCGGAGGGAACTCTGTAGAATAGCGGGGCGCAAGCTGGCCGGATGGCCGAGGAGGCGAGGAGCGTGGTCATGGAGGAACCTCGGGTCGTGAACGGGCGCGGACGTGTCGGCGGCGGGCGCGCGTCCCCCGTCCGGATGGCGGCCTGCCTGGCGCTGGTCCTGGGGCTGGCCGGGCTGTCGGCGCCGTCCGTCCAGGCCGCGCCGGCCGGGCAGGGTACGCCGCCCAAGGCGCCGGCCCAGGCTCAGGGCGCGCCGGCGACCGAGGGCGGGCGGATGAGGGTCCCGGAGCCGCCCCCGGCGCCGGGTCTGTCGGTCCTGCGCCTCAGCCTCAACGAGGCGCTGGCGATGTTCCTGAAGCAGAACCTCGACCTGCTCATGACGAAGTTCGGGATCGACTTTGCCAAGGGGCAGCAGATCACGGCGGCGCTCTTCCCCAACCCCAACCTGCAGGTCTCGACCCTGAGCTCCTACACGCAGGGCAACACGCTGGACAGGAGCGGCCAGGTCTTCCCCATGGTCCAGCAGCTCTTCGAGCTGGCCGGCAAGCGCGGTTACCGGATCGAGAGTGCCGACTACGGGACCCGGTCGGCCGAGGCCGAGTTCGAGGACGCGGTCCGGCAGCTCGGCTTCACGGTCAAGGACACCTACTACCGCGTGCAGCTCGCCCAGCGCCGCCTGGCCCTGGCCGAGGAGAACCGCGATCGCTTCGCCCGGATCCTGGAAGTGAACACGATCCGGTTCAAGAAGGGCTTCATCGCCGAGGTGGACTTGATCCGGATCCGGCTGCAGGTGGTGGACTTTCAGTCCCAGGTGATCCAGGCCACGCAGGACGCGGACACCGCCCGCTCGGACCTGCGCATGCTGCTCCGGCTGTCGCCCGACCAGGCCCTGGAGCTGACGACCGAGCTGGAGTACCACCGGGTGGAGCCGGACATCACGTCGCTCCGGACCGTGGCGCTCGAGGCCCGGCCCGACATCCGCGTGAAACGCCTGACCAAGTCCCAGCGGATCGCCGACCTCAAGCTCGCCCGGGCTCACCGGATTCCCGACGTCACGATCAACGCGGGGTACGCGGTACAGGGCCCCCACGGTCCCGACAACCAGCAACAGGTGGGGCTGGGCTTCAGCCTCCCGCTCCCCATCTTCAACCGGAACCAGGGCGGGATCGTCCAGGCGGACGTCGCGCTGCAGATGGCCGACGCGGACCTCCAGAAAACGCTCAACCAGGTCGAGAACCAGGTGGACATCGCCTACCGCACGCTCGTCCAGAGCCGCCGGCTCGTCGAGGCCTACCTGGCCGGGATCCTCGACGACGCGCGGGCGACCCTGACGATCGTGGAGCGGGCCTACGAGCGCGGCGGCGCGACCATCCTCGACCTGCTGGACGCGGCCCGGACGTCGCGGGCGATCCAACAGAACTACATCGAGGCCCTGTTCCAGTACCAGCACAACCTGTTCCAGCTCGAGAACGCCGTGGGGAAAGAGATCACCTCATGACGCGCGGACTCACAGTCGCCTGTCTCCTGGGGCTCGCCGCCCTGGCCGGGGCCTGCGGCCGGGGGGAGGAGCCCGCCTCCACGAGTGCGGCGCCGCCCGCGGCGGCCCCGCACGGCTCGCCGTCGGCGGACCTGCTGAGCCGGGTCGAGACGGCCGTCGTGGACTACAGCCCCGTCACGCCGGTCGTCACGCTCGCCGGCAAGGTCGCCTACGGCGAGGACCGCTACTCGAAGATCTCCTCGCCGGTCCAGGGCCGGGTCCTGGAGGTGCGGGCCAAGCTGGGCGACCGGGTCAAGGCGGGCGACGTCCTCGTCGTGATCGACAGCCCGGACATCACGGCGGCCTACTCCGACTTCGTCAAGGAGGCGTCGGAGCTGGAGTACGCGAGCCGCGCCTACGAGCTGGCCAAGGACCTCTTCGAGACGAAGGCTCTCCCGCAGAAGGACCTCAAGCAGGCGGAGAACGACCTGGTGAAGGCACGGGCGGAGTTCCGCCGGGCCAAGGAACGGTTGTTGTCCCTCCGTGTACCGGCCGGGGAGTTGGAGAAGCCCCTCGCCGAGCAGAAGATCACCTCGCGGTTCGAGATGAAGAGCCCGCTCACCGGCACGGTGGTGGAGCGGCTGGTCACGCCGGGCCAGTCCGTCGGCGGCGATCCGACCCAGGTCCTGTTCACCGTGGCCGACCTGGACCGGCTGCAGGTCGTGGCGGACCTCTACGAGCGCGACCTGGCCCTGGTCAAGGTGGGCCAGGTGGCGACCGTCACCGTGGAGGCCTACCCCGGCACGAACTTCAGCGCCGTGATCGCGGCGATCGGCGACTTGGTGGACCCGATGACGCGCACGATCAAGGTGCGGGCCTGGGTGGACAACGAGAACGGCAAGCTCAAGCCCGAGATGTTCGCCCGTCTGCACATCCAGGTGGCCGAGGCCGCGCCCTTCCTAGCCGTGCCCAAGGAAGCTGTCCTGGAGGCGGACGGCAAGCAGTTCGTCTACGTCGTCGAGGCCCCCGGCAAGTTCGTCAGGCGTCCGGTGAAGGTGGCGGCCGCGTCCGGCGACCGCGTCCGGGTGCTCGAGGGGCTGGCCTCCGGCGACCGCATCGTGACGAAGGGCGCGGTCCTGATCAAGGGCCAAGACCTCAAGAGCTGACGGCCGGGCAGCGGCGATGGTCGCCAAGGTCGTCGAAGCCGCCCTGCAGCAACGTGCCTTGGTTTGCGCCGTCGGGCTGATGCTGCTCGTCGGCGGCCTCTACGCCTTCCGCGTCCTCGACATCGTCGCCTACCCCGACCCCTCGCCCCCGATGGTCGAGCTGATCACCCAGAACCCCGGGTGGTCCGCCGAGGAGATCGAGCGCCAGATCACCATCCCGCTCGAGGTGGCGCTCAACGGCATGCCCGGCCTCACCGCGATCCGCTCCCTGTCCATCTTCGGCCTCAGCGACATCAAGGTATACTTCGACTTCAATACCAGCTACCACGTGGACCGGCAGGAGGTCCTGAATCGGATCGCGATGGTGTCGCTGCCGCCGGGCGTCCAGCCGGCGCTGTCGCCCTGGTGGGCCATCGCCGAGATCTACCGCTACGAGCTGCGGGGCGACGGCGATTCGCTGACCGCCCTGAAGACCATTCAGGACTGGGACCTGCGCCGCGAGTTCAAGCGGGTGCCCGGCGTGATCGACGTGACGACCTTCGGCGGGACGACCAAGGAGTACCACGTGGACGTGGACCCGGGGGCGCTGGTGAGCTACGGCGTCAGCCTCTCGGACGTCATGGGCGCCCTGTCCAACAGCAACGCGAACGTGGGCGGCAACTACCTTTCCATCGGCGCCCAGAACTACAACGTCCGGGGGGTGGGGCTCATCAAGGACCTCGACGACATCCAGCACGTGGTCGTGGCGGAGAAGGCGGGCACCCCGATCTTCGTCCAGAACCTGGGACGGGTCAGCGTGGGGCACCGGGTCCGCCTGGGGAAGGTCGGGATCGACGACCGGGAGGACGTGGTCGAGGGCGTCGTCCTGCTCCAGCGCGGGGCCAAGGCCCTGGAGGTCCTGGCGCGGGTGAAGGCCAAGGTCGAGGAGCTGAACGGCTGGAAGCTGCCCAAGGGCGTCCGGATCGAGACCTTCTACGACCGGACGGTGTTGATCCACACGACGATCCAGACCGTCACCGACATCCTCATCAGCGGCGTCGTGCTGGTCTTCGTGATCCTGTTCGTGTTCCTCGGCAACCTGCGGGCGTCGCTGATCGTGGCGCTGACCATCCCGCTCTCGCTGCTCTTCACCTTCGCGATGATGGTCTCGATCGGCCAGTCCGCCAACCTGATCTCCCTGGGCGCCATCGATTTCGGGATCATCGTCGACGCGACGCTGATCATGGTCGAGAGCATCTTCGCCAACCTGGCCCACGCGCACGGCCCCGGCCTGACGCCGCATCACCAGATCGTGCGGGCCGCCCGGCAGGTGGGCCGGCCCATCTTCTTCTCCACGGCCATCATCGTCGTGGCCTTCATCCCGCTGTTCACCATGTCCGGGGTGCCCGGCAAGATCTTCGCCCCCATGTCCATCACCTACGGGATCGCCCTGCTGGGCGCCCTGCTGATGGCCGTGTCGCTGGCCCCGGTGCTCTGCTCGTTGCTGCTGACGGGACCGCTCCGCGAGGAGGACACGGCGGTCGTCCGGGTGGTCCGTCGCGTCTACCGGGCAGTGCTGCGGCGGGCGCTCGTGCGCCGCTGGGCCGTCCTCGGGGTCGTGCTGGGGCTGCTCGCCGTCGCGCTGCTGGCCCTGCAGGTCCTCGGCGGGGAGTTCATGCCGGCCCTGGAGGAGGGGAACCTGTGGGTGCGCGCGACGATGCCCGTGGACATCTCCTTCGAGCAGGCGGCGGGTGTGGCGAGCGAGATTCGGGACGTTTTCCGCGCGGGGCCCGAGGTCACCGCCGTCGCCTCGCAGCTCGGCCGGCCGGACGACGGAACGGACCCGACGAGCTTCTTCAACGCCGAGTTCCTGGTGAACCTCAAGCCGCAGAAGCGGTGGCGTCCCGGTCTGACCAAGCCGGCGCTGATCGAGGAATTCGAGGCCACGCTGGCCGCGATCCCGGGCGTCACGCTGAACTTCTCCCAGGTCATCCAGGACAACGTCGAGGAAGCCATGTCCGGCGTCAAGGGCGAGAACTCGATCAAGCTCTTCGGGACGGACCTGCGGACGATGGAGGAGAAGGCGGTGGAGATCGAGCGGGTGATGCGCCGGGTGCCCGGCGTGAAGGACCTGGGGCTCTTCCGCCTCCTCGGCCAGCCCAACCTGGTGATCGAGGTGGACCGGGTGGCGAGCGCGCGGTACGGCCTCCTGGTGTCGGACGTGAACGCCGTCATCCAGGCGGCGATCGGCGGCCAGGCCGTGACCAAGGTGTTCGAGGGGGAGCGGTCTTTCGACCTGGTCGTCCGCTTCCTCCCCGAGTACCGGCGGGACATCGAGACCATCGGGAACATCCAGGTGAGCACCCCGACCGGCGCCAAGATTCCGCTCAAGCAGATCGCCTCGATCTCCACCCAGACCGGGGCCTTCATCATCTACCGCGAGAACAACGAGCGGTACATCCCGATCAAGTTCAGCGTCCGGAACCGCGACCTGGCCGGCACGGTCGAGGAGGCGCAGGCGCGCATCACGGAATCGGTGCGCCTGCCCGAGCGCTACCGGCTCGAATGGGCCGGCCAGTACCAGCAGCTCCAAGCCGAGCGTCGGCGCCTGGCCGTGGTCGTGCCCATCAGCCTCGTGCTGATCCTGTTCCTCCTGTACACGGCCTTCGGCTCGCTGAGCGACGCGCTCCTGGTCCTGGTGACGGTGCCCTTCGCGCTGATCGGCGGCGTGCTCTCGCTCGTGGCCACGGCGACCCCCTTCAGCATCTCCGCGGCGGTGGGGGTGATCTCCACGCTGGGGGTGGCCATCCTGGGCGGCGTGCTCCTGATCACGCGGATCGGCGACTTGCGGCTGTCCGGGCTGTCCGTGACCGAGGCGGTCCTGCGGGGCGCGGACGCGCAGCTCCGGCCCATCTTGATGGCGACGCTGGCCGCGGCGATCGGGCTGCTGCCGGCGGCGGTGGCCACGGGCATCGGCTCCCAGGCCCAGCGTCCGCTGGCCCGCGTCGTGGTCGGCGGCATGCTGACCTCCGCGGTGCTGATCCTCGTCGTCCTGCCGGTGCTCTACGAGCTGCTCCACCGCCGCGAGCGGGAGCCGGAGATCGAGGGAGGCACGACACCCGGCCGAGCCGGCTGACCCGGGCGGCCCCTCGATTGCATTCCCGCGTTTCGGCCGGATAAGATGGGGCCGTTGCGCGTCGGGTCGGACGGGATCGAGATCGGAGAAGGGCTGGAACATGGACGTGAAGCGACTGTTCCTGATCGGCTGTCTGGCCGGCGGCCTTCTCGCGCCAGTCGGCTCCTCTGCGGGCGACGCGGGCGCCCTCGCCCGGATCGTGCCGGTCCAGGTCCCCTACGAGGGGCCGCCGAAGACCGAGGACATTCCCAACACGACCGTCCCGCCGCTGACGGGGCCGATGACCCCGGAGCAGGTCAAGCGGGCCGAGGCGCTGTTGCCGATGCTGGAGGGCAAGCAGGAGCTCTGGGCGATGGGGGAGTTCGTCCACCTGGGGCCGCCGGTCGTGCCGGTGCTGGTGGGGGCCCTGAAGATGCCGGGCGCGCGGCTGCGGTACAACGCGATCGAGACGCTCTCGATGATCAAGGACCCCGGCGCGGTGCCGGCGCTCCTGGAGACGGCGAAGACCGCCGAGGAGATGCCGCGGGTCCGGGAGCACGCGCTGCGCGTCGCGGTCCGGCTGGACGCGGCCCAGGCCCCCCCGGCCATCGAGGTCATGGCCAAGGACCCCAACCCGACGATCAGGAAGGCGGCCGCCTTCGAGGCGCGGCACGTCCGGAGCAAGGCGGTCATTCCCGTCCTGATCCAGCTCGTTCCCGACGACGAGCGCTTCGTGGCGATCTCCGCCGTGCAGTCGCTCTGGCTGCTGACGCGCCATCCGACCGACATGCACGACTGGGAGAACTCCTCGAAGGAGGAGCGGGTGGAGTGGGCCCAGGAGTGGGTGGACTGGTGGAAGGAGAGCGGAGCCACCTTCGAGCTGCCCGAGCCGCGACGCCAGCGGCCGCCGCTGTGACACGACGGCGCGGCGGTTGTCCGCCGCGCTGTCGCTATGCTATAACCGTCGCGGATTCGCGGGGTTGCAAGATCGAATTCCGAGGAAGACTCCCATGGCCGTCTTGAAAGTCATCAAGCTGGGCAATCCGTTGCTGCGGAAGCTCGCCGAGCCGGTGGACCCGGACCAGATCGGCAGCCGGGCCTTCCAGCAGTTCATCGACGATATGTTCGAGACCATGGTCGAGTACGAGGGGATCGGCCTCGCCGCCCCGCAGGTGGCCCGCTCGGAGCAGGTCGTCATCATGGAGTGTCCGGGCGAGGGCGGCTTTCCGCGGACGGTGCTCATCAATCCCTCGATCGTCTACTACGGGCCGCAGCAGGCCGAGATGTGGGAGGGCTGCCTCAGCGTGGACAACCTCCGCGGCAAGGTCACGCGCCCCTCGATGGTGCGGGTCCGGGCTTTGGATCGGGAGGGCAACCGGCTCGACCTGGACGCGACGGGGCTCTACGCGGTCTGTATCCAGCACGAGCTGGACCATCTGATCGGGAAGGTGTTCATCGACCGGATGACCGACCTCACGACACTGGTGCAACTGGACGAGTTCGACCGCTACTGGCGTCAAGAGCACGCCACCGTGATCTGACCCGGCCGTGGGCTCCCTCCTTCGCGTCCTCCGGTACCTCAGGCCCTACCGCCTCGCCGCCGCGGCCACCCTCGCTTGCGCCGCCGTCACCACGCTGCTCGAGCTCGTGCCGCCCTGGCTGGTCAAGGTCGCGATCGACGACGTGATCCAGGCGGGCCGGACCGCGCAGCTCCCCTGGGTGATCGCGGGTCTGGTGGGCGCCCACGCCCTTCGGAACCTCTTCGCCTCCCTCCGCATCCGTCTGAACAACTGGCTGGAGCAGCGGGTCGTGCGCGACCTGCGGGCCGAGGTGTTCGCCGCGCTCCAGCGGCTGTCGTTGAGCTATTTCGAGAACCGCTCGACGGGCGAGATCATGTCGCGGGTGAACGCCGACACCGAACACGTGGAGCGGATCTTCGTCGACGGGCTGGAGGGGATGCTGATCGCGACGCTGACGCTCGTCGGGATCGCCGGCGTGCTGCTCGCGCTCGACTGGAAGCTGGCGCTGCTGGCCTTCCTGCCGATCCCCGTGTTGGTCCTGGCGGCGACGCTCTTCACCCGGCGCGTCCATCGCTATTACCACGCGATCCGCAAGCAGGCGGCCGAGCTGAACGCCTACCTGCAGGACGCGCTCTCGGGCATCCGGGAGACGATGGGTTTCAACCGGCAGGCCTACGAGCAGACGCGGTTCGACCGACTGAGCCGCCGCTACGCGGAGAGCAACCTGAAGGCCATGTACCTCTGGTCGGTCTATTCCCCCGGCATGGTCTTCACCGGGAGCCTGGGCGCCGTGCTCATCCTCTGGTACGGCGCCGGCGCGGTGGCGGCGGGGACGCTCACGATCGGCGAACTGGTCATGTTCCTCTCGTACCTGGCCCTCTTCTACGTGCCGATCAACCAGATCCACTCGGTCAACCACATGCTGCAGCATGCGCTGGCGGCGAGCGAGCGGGTGTTCGAGATCCTGGACCAGCGGCCCGAGGTCGAGGACCGCCCGGGCGCCGTAGCCCCCGCGACGCGGCTCGCCGGTGCCGTGCGGTTCGAGCGGGTGAGCTTCGCGTACCGGCCGGACCTTCCCGTGCTGGAGAACATCATGTTGGACGTCCGGGCGGGGGAGCGCGTCGCCCTCGTCGGGCCGAGCGGTGCGGGCAAGAGCACGATGCTCAAGCTGCTGATGCGGTTCTACGACGCGCGCGCCGGCCGCGTGACGATCGACGGCGTGGACGTGCGGGACCTCCCCCTGGCCTTCCTGCGGAGCCAGATCGGCCTCGTCCAGCAGGAGCCCTTCCTGTTCAACGGAACCGTGCGGGAGAACCTGCTCTACGGGGACCCGGACGCGGACCAGGCCCGCCTGGAGGCCGCCGCCCGCGCGGCGCGGGCCCACGACTTCATCGCAGCGCTGCCGGAGGGGTATGACACCTGGATCGGGGAGCGCGGCGTCAAGCTGTCGGTCGGCCAGAAACAGCGGCTCTCGATCGCCCGGGTGCTGCTCAAGGACCCACCGATCGTCGTCTTCGACGAGGCCACGTCCAACATCGACACCGAGACCGAGGTGAGGATCCGCGAGGCCTTGGCCAACTTGACCAGGGGCCGCACGACTTTTATCATCGCGCATCGGCTGTCCACGCTGCAGAGCGTGGACCGGATCGTGGTCGTGGACCGCGGCCGGATCGTCGAGGCGGGCGCCCACGACGAGCTGATGCTGCTGGGCGGGACCTACGCGGGGCTGTACGAGGCCCAGTTCCAGACGTAACGGGACGACGGACGATGGTCTTGATCTTCGAGAGCGATCCGCTGGACAACGAGCACGCGCGCGGGCGGTTCTACCACGTCTGTCTGGGCCGGGTGCAGACGGAGGAGATGGCGCCGCCGCCGCCGGATCGGCCCTACGAATGCCCCCGCTGCGGCGTGGAGCTGGAAACCGAGGACTTCTGGATGGCCCGGGTGAAGGGATCGGTATAAGGGGGCTGATGCCGGGCAGCGGCGGACGCAAGACCGTCTCGGTGATGCGGGGCCTGATGATGCTCTGCGATACCTGCCACGAGCAGGTGGTCGCCGAGGGCCTCGTGGACGAGCGCAACTTCGCGAACGACTACGTCGCGCTCTTCGACGCGGTCTGTCCGGGCTGCCTGGACATCAACCGCCCGCTGATCGACGACATGCTGGGCAGCTCGGAGTAGCCGATCGGGCGGCGGCCCCCTACTTGCAGCTCTTGCCGTCGAAGACCTTGCAGGCGGACTCTCCGCTCATCAGCCGCCAGCGCTTGATCACCGGCGGCTCGTCCCCGGGCTTGAGCTCGACCACGACGTCCAGCATCCCGCCGACCGGCAGCTTCTCGAGATGGGGCTTCGCCTCTTCGCTCGCCGCCACGCCGAAGACCTTCCCGTCCGCGGCGATCACGATGTACCCTTGCTTGGCGTTCACCTGAATGATGGGACTGTAATAGCTCTTGTCTTCGGCGGCCGCGGGGCCGCTCCAGCACAGGCAGGCGAGAGCGGCGACCAGCAGGACCGGCCGGCGGGAAGTTGGTCTCGTAGGCATCGTCCGGGCCTCCCAGGAGAGGATGAAGGCCCTCATTATGGCAGGGCCGATGGCGACCGGTCTAGAAAAATTCTGCGGGTGAGGCGATGGCGAAGGGCGTTTCGGTCACGACGCGATCCTTGATCCGGTAGGCCCTGACGTCCGGCCGGTCCTTGTCCGCCAGGGAGATGATGACGTACCAGGCGTCGGGGTAGTAGGCGAGCCCGATGTCGGTCGTGGAGGGATAGGCGGACGAGCGCGTGTGGGAATGGTAGATGACGGTCAGGTCGAGCTTGCGGCGCCGCATATCCTTGAAGGCCGCCACCATCTCCGTCGGGTCCATGAAATAGGCGACTTCCGCACGGGCGGTCTCGGACAGGGAGGCCAGGTTCTTGACGCTCGCCTCCTCGAATACCTCCACGGCGCGCGCGTCGCGGGCCACCGTGTTCGTGATGCGATAATGGCGCGTGACCCGGCCGTCCGTGCCCGCCAGGAGACCGCAGCACTCGAAGGGATCCATCTCGCGGGCGTGGGCGATCATCTCCGCGAGGACGGCCTGGGGGATCGTGAGCGTCGGCACGGCGGGGTCAGAGCGCGCAGGAGACGGTGTAGTCGCCGCTCAGGTCGGTGATGGCGGGCCGCGGGCCGCAGAGCCGGCAGTCGGGGTCCTTGGGGCGGGCGAGCTTGCGGAACTTCATCTCCAGCGCGTCGTAGATGAGCAGGCGGTCGGCGAGCGTCTCGCCGATGTCGAGGATCTCCTTGATCGCCTCGGCGGCCTGGAGCACGCCGATCGTCCCCGCCAGGACGCCCAGCACGCCGGCCTCCTGGCAGTTCGGGACCAGGCCCGCCGGCGGCGGCTCGGGGTAGAGGCAGCGGTAGCAGGGGTAGCCCGCGTGCGGCTTGATGGTCGTGAGCTGCCCCTCGAAGCGGAAAATGCTGCCGGAGACCAGGGTCTTCTTCGCGAAGAAGCAGGCGTCGTTGACCAGGAAGCGGGTGGAGAAGTTGTCGGAGCCGTCGAGGACGAGGTCGTAGTCGGCGAGCAGGCCCAGGATGTTGTCGGCCGAGACGTTCTCCTGGTGGGTCTTGACCGTGATGTCGGGGTTCAGCGCGGCGAGGGTCCGCCGGCCGGATTCGACCTTCGGCACGCCGACCGTGGCGGTGGTGTGCAGGATCTGCCGCTGCAGGTTGGACAGGTCCACGACGTCGCCGTCCACGAGGCCGATCGTGCCTACGCCGGCCGCGGCCAGGTAGAGCGCGGCGGGGGAGCCGAGCCCGCCGGCTCCGATGACCAGGACCCTGGCGCGGGCGAGCTTCTTCTGTCCCTTGCCGCCGACCTCCGGCAGGATGATGTGCCGGCTGTACCGCTGGATTTGCTCGTCGGTGAAGTCCATGGAGATCAGTGGCACGTCAGCGAGTGAACGCGTGGACCAGTCGGCAGGTGGGCCCACAGTGGTGTCGGAGCACGCTCGCCCTGACTCGCCGCGTGGACACCGGCTACTCCACCACGTTCAGCTCGATCGGGTCCACGAGGACGCCCTTCGCGCGCAGGCCGGCCACGGCCCGCTCGATCTCCGCCACCTCGCCCGTCAGCTCGACGTCCATCCAGCCCGTGGTCTCGCGGACGTCGGCGCGGCGGACGTTGGTGACGACCCTGTACTCGTGGCCGATCTGGTAGATGATCGGTTCCTTGATCTTGTCCTCGGGGAACCGGATGTGAAACCGCAGGCTGGTCATGCCCGTCCCCCCGCGATGGCCGGGACGATGGACACCTCGTCGCCGTCCTTCAGGACCGTGTCCTTGCCCTTCAGGAAGCGGATGTCCTCCTCGTTCACGTAGATGTTCACGAACCGGCGCAGCTCGCCTTTCTCGTCGCAGAGGCGGTCCTTGAGGCCGGGATGCGAGGCCTCGAGGGCCTCGATCATCTCGGCGATGCTGCCCCCCGTGGATTCGACCTCCCCCTGACCTCGGGTGAGCGGCCGGAGCGGCGTCGGAATGCGGACCCTGATCATGCGTCTCCCTCTCCCTGTTTGCCCATCTTGAAGGTCCGCTGGAAGCTCACCAGGCTCGGCTGGATGCGGACCGGCCGCCCGACCGCGTCGATGACCGCCTCCTGGGTCTTCAGCCCGTTGCCGGTGATGTAGGCGACGGTGACGTCCTGCTTCTTGATGACGCCCTGCTTCGCCAGCTTCTTGAGGACCCCGACCGTCACGCCGCCGGCCGTCTCCGCGAAGATGCCCTCGGTCTGGGCCAGCAGCTTGATGCCCTCGACGACCTCGTCGTCGGTCACCACGTCCATCGCGCCGCCGCTCTCCGCGGTCGTCTTCAGGGCGTAGTAGCCGTCGGCCGGGTTGCCGATGGCGAGCGACTTGGCGATCGTCTTCGGCTTGACCGGCTTGAAGAAGTCCCGGCCCTCCTTGAAGGCCGTGGCGATGGGGGAGCAGCCCTCGGCCTGTGCGCCGTTGATCCTCGTCGGCACGGCGGCGATCAGGCCCAGCGCGCGCAGCTCGTTCAGCCCCTTCCAGATTTTCGTCAGCAGCGAGCCGGAGGCCATCGGGATCACGACCTGGTCCGGGGCGCGCCAGCCGAGCTGCTCGACGGTCTCGAAGGCGAGCGTCTTGGACCCCTCGGCGTAATAGGGCCGGATGTTGATGTTGACGAAGGCCCACCGGTGCTCGGCCGCGATCTCGCTGCAGAGCCGGTTCACGTCGTCGTAGGTGCCCTCCACCTCGACGACGTTCGGCCGGTAGATCAGGTTGCCGAGCACCTTCGCCGCCTCCAGGTCGCCGGGGATGAAGACGTAGCAGCGCAGGCCCGCCGCCGCGGCGTGCGCGGCGACGGAATTGGCCAGGTTGCCCGTGGACGCGCAGGCGACGGTGTCGTACCCCAGCTCGCGGGCCCGGCTCAGGGCCACCGCCACGACCCGGTCCTTGAAGGAGAGCGTCGGGTGGTTCACCGTGTCGTTCTTGATGTAGAGCTCGTCCAGTCCCAGGTAGGCGCCCAGGTTGCGCGCCCGCACCATCGGCGTGAAGCCGGCGTGCAGGCCGACCGTCGGCGCCCCCTCGATGGGCAGGAGGTCCGCGTACCGCCACATGCTGTGGGGGCCGGCCTCGATCTTCTGGCGCGAGACGACCTGTTTGATCGCCTCGTAGTCGTACTTGACCTCCAGCGGGCCGAAGCACAGCTCGCAGACGTGGATGGCCGCGGTCGGATAGTCCTTCCCGCATTCCCGGCAGACAAGGGCTTTCATCTTGGGCATGGCGTCACCAACATGGGAAGCCGAGGCCGTCAGCGACGGAGCGGAGCCTGCTCCCGACCGAGCGCCGCGGGCCGGTCGCTCCCGGCGGCTCCCTTCACGACGCAGACCTCCTGCTCGTGGTCGATCAGCTCGGTGATCGTCGGCCGCTCCCCGCAGACCGGGCAGTCGGGGTTGCGGCGGACCCGGATCTCCCGGAACAGGGTCCGGCGCGCGTCGAAGTCCAGCAGCCGGTCGGTCAGGGGCCGGCCGATCCCCAGCACGAGCTTGAGGGCCTCGGTCGCCTGGATCGTCCCGATGATCCCCGCGAGCACCCCGATCACGCCGGCCTCCTGGCAGGAGGCCACGAGCCCCGGCGGGGGCGGGTGCTTGAACACGCAGCGGTAGCAAGCGGACTTGCCGGGCACGATGGTCGTGACGCGGCCGTCGAACCGCAGGATGCCCGCGTGCACCAGGGGCTTGCCCGCCATCACGCAGGCGTCGTTGATCAGGAACTTGGCCGGAAAGTTGTCCACACCGTCCAGGACCACGTCGTACTTGCCGACGATCCCCAGCGCGTTGGCGGCGGTGAGCCGCTCCTGGTAGGTCTCGACCGCGACGTCGGGGTTGAGGGCCAGGATCTTCTCCTTGGCGGAGAGGACCTTGGGGCGGCCGAGGTCGGGCGTGAAGTGGATCACCTGGCGTTGCAGGTTGGACAGGTCCACGACGTCGCTGTCGATGAGGCCCAGCGTGCCGACGCCGGCCGCCGCCAGGTAGAAAGCCGCCGGCGAGCCGAGGCCGCCCGCTCCGATGACGAGGATGCGGGCCTGGGCGATCTTCTTCTGCCCCTTGCCCCCGACCTCGGGCAGCAGGATGTGGCGGCTGTAGCGGGTGATCTGCTCGTCGGTGAAGCTCATCGCGTCGCTCGTCGTTCGTGAAGCCCCGGCCGGCTCACGCCGGCGGGCGACGCTTCACGGGCGCGCTTCCTGCGCTAGATGTTGAAATATTTCTCGATGCTGATGTACCGCTCGCCGGTGTCGGGCAGCACCGTGACGACCGTCTTGTCCGGTCCCAGCAGCTCCGCGACCCGCTGCGCCGCCACGACGTTGGCGCCGGCCGAGATGCCGACCAGCAGCCCTTCCTTCTTGGCGAGCAGCTTGGCCGTCTGGTAGGCCTCGTCGTCCGTGACCGTGATGACGCGGTCCAGGATAGCACGGTTGAGCACCTTCGGAACGAAGCCCGCGCCGATCCCCTGGATTTTGTGGGGACCGGGGTCGCCGCCCGACAGTACCGGAGAGCCGGCTGGCTCGACCGCCACCACCTGAATCCGGGGGTTGCGCTCCTTGAACACTTCGCCGCAGCCCGTGATCGTCCCGCCGGTGCCGACCGCGGCCACGAAGGCGTCCAGTCTGCCTTCCAGCGCGTCCCAGATCTCGACGGCGGTGGTCTTGCGGTGCATCGCCGGGTTCGCCGGGTTGGAAAACTGGTCCGGCATGAAATAGGAAGGGTTCTGGGCGACGATGCCCTCGGCCTCCTTGATCGAGCCCTTCATGCCCTCCCAGGCGGGCGTGAGCACGAGTTGCGCGCCGTAGGAGGAGAGCAGGCTGGCCCGCTCCATGCTCATGCTCTCCGGCATGACCAGGATCAGCTTGTACCCGCGGACGGCGGACACCAGGGCCAGGCCGATGCCGGTGTTGCCGCTCGTCGGCTCGACGATCGTGGCCCCGGGCTTGAGTTTGCCCTGCCGCTCCGCCTCGTTGATCATGTTGAGGCAGATGCGGTCCTTAACGCTGCCGCCGGGGTTGAAGGATTCGACCTTGGCGTAGATCGTCGCGCCGCCGGGCGGGGAGAGCTGGTTCAAGCGGACGAGGGGCGTCCCGCCGATGAGCGCCGTGATCTCGCGGTAGGCCTGCGCCGTCATCGGCCGCCGCCCATGTAGAAGAGCACCTCGATCTGGTCGCCTGCCTTGACGGGGGTGGTGCCGAGGCGGTCGCGCTCGACCATGCCCTGGTTCAGCTCGACCGCCACCATGTGCGGGTCGATGTTCTTGGCCTTGAGCAGGTCCAGGACCGTCGCGGCTTGGACCTCCTCCGGCTTGCCGTTGATCGTCACCTGCATCGAGGGCTCCCAAGTAGGCCAGGAAACACGGGAATTTTGAGACGCTACCAGATGGCGCGCGGGCTTGTCAAGGACGCGGCGGGCGCGCCGGCGGGGTTGACTTTCCGCTCCCTCCGCCGCCACTATGGCGCGGTCGCCGCGCCCGGCGGAAGGAGCCGCCGACGGCGCCGCGGTGTCGGGACGAGGGACGAGGGAGGACGGGAACGCCACGATGTGGAAGCGCAATTTCATGTTCCGGCACCAGGAGTCCGTGCCGTTGTCGCAGTCGGAGAACGAGCTGTTCCACGACACCGATCCCGCCCTCGACAGCGCGGGCTTGAACCTGGAGAAGTTCATCTCCGTCTGGGTTCAAGGAGAGGGCGAGGAGGACGCGCCGACCGCCTACACCACCATCTACGTGAGGACGGCCACGCTGGATTTCCAGAAGCGCGCGGGGTTCCTGCAGCCGCTCCAGGGCCGGACCCACCAGATCAGGCAGATGCTCACCCCCGGCCAGAAGGCCTACCTCAAGGACTGGCTCATCAAGGCGTCCCCCGCGGCCTGGGAATCCGCCGACGATCAGTTCCACCTCGTGTTCGAGCCGAGTTGACCGGCCTGCCGGGCGGAGCGCGGACGTGATCAGCGACCAGATCGACGGCGGCGGGCGGCGCTCGGGCCGGCCCGCGCCGCGGCTCGGCGCGGCGATCCTGGCGCTGGCCCTGGCGACCGCCCCGTTTCGGCCCGCGCCGGCGCCCGCCGCCACCGTCGAGGTCTACTACGCGCCGGAAGACCTGCCCGTCGAGCGGCTGGTCGGGCTCTATGAGAAGGCTCGCCGCTACATCTACGTGGCCGTGTACGGCCTCACCTTCCCCCCCGCCGTGAAGGCCCTCGTCGAGGCCAGGAAGCGCGGCGTGGACGTCCGTCTCATCACCGACCGCGAGCGGCTCGACGACCCCAAGCAGCGGGCGGCGCTGGATACGCTGCGGCTCGCCGGCGTCCCCATCAAGGTCAACCGGCACGACGGCCTCATGCACATGAAGCAGGTGGTGGTGGACGACGAGGTGAACGTGACCGGCTCCGCGAACCACACCGGGAGCGCCAACCGCTGGAACGACGAGCGGCTGGACATCATCACCGACCGGGCGGTCACCGCGAAGGCGAAGGACAAATTCCTGGCGATGTGGAAGGACCAGGTCCGCTACCACGAGTGGCGGTAGGGCGCGCGGAGGCCGGCGAAGGGCGGGGGATGGACGAGCGGACGGATGTGGTCGTAGTCGGCGCGGGCGGCGGGGGGGCCGTCCTCGGCCTGGCGCTGGCGCGGCGGGGGATCGCGAGCATCGTGCTGGAGCAGGCGCCGGGGCCGCCGGCCGGCTTGCGTGGGGAGATCCTGCAGCCGAACGGCCAACAGATCCTGGACCGGCTGGGCGTCCTCCAGAGCCTGCCCGCCGCCGCCACGCGGTCCGTGCGCTACTTTCATTTCCTGCGCGCGGGCGGGGAGCGGCTCTGCACCGTGGACTACGGGATGCTGCCGGCCCCCTACAACCGCGCCGTCGTCACCCTGCCGAACGTCGCCCACCACGCGATCCTCGGCGCGCTGGAAGAGGCGGCGCCCGGCGGCCTCCGCTACGGCTGCTCGTTCAGGGGGCTCCTGCGTGAGGGGGGCCGTGTGGCTGGCGTGGAGGTCGAGCGCGGCGGGCGGGTCTTACGGATCGAAGCCAGGCTCGTCGTCGGGGCCGACGGCGCCTGGTCCAAGGTCCGCGAGGCCCTCGCCATCCCGGCCCGGGTCCATCGCTATCGCGAGGGTTATCTGATCGCGCTCCTGGACAACCCGGACGACTTACAGGAGTCCCGGTACGTTGTCGGCCGCCGGGAGATCCTCGGTGTCTTCCCCGCGGCGGGCGACCGCGTCTATCTCTTCTACATGATCCCCGCCGGCTCGATGGAGCGGGTCCAGGCGGCCGGGCTCCGGACCCTGCAGGACCGCTGGGCGCGGATCGATCCCTCGCTGGAGCGCACCTTCCGCACCCTGTCCGACTGGACCCAGACGGCCTACATGCCGACCGGCCGGGTCAAGACCGCGCGCTGGACGGCCGACGGCGCGGCCTTGATCGGGGACGCGGCGCACGCGATGAATCCCCATGCTTCGCAGGGGCGGATGCAGGCCATGGCCGACGCGATGGCCCTGGCCGACCTGATCCCCCGCTGCCTGGAGCGGGACGACCTGTCCGCGGGGGCGCTGGCGGAGTACGAGCGCCGGCGTCGGCCCCAGGTGGAGATGTTGCAGCGGATGGCCGACGAGCAGGTGCTCCTCTGGAACACGGGCAATCCGGTCCTGGCCGTCCTGCGCGACCGCGTCTTCCGCACGCTGGACCGCAACCGGCGCCTGCGCTATCAGGTGCTCACGGCGACGGCGGGCCTGCGGGAGCGTCCCGCCTTCGGGCTGCTCGACCGCCTGATGGCGGCGGGCTTCCTGCCCGACCCCTCGGCCGACCGGCTCCCGCCGGAGGCGGTGCTGCAATGAGCGGGGGCGGAACACCGATGGGCGCCGGTGCAGGCCCGGCGGTGAACGAGGCGGCGGGCCGGCTGCTGCCGGAGGAGACGCGGCCGGTCCTGCGCGCCTTCCTCGCCGAGGCGGCGGAAATCTTCGGTCCCTCGTTGGAGGCGGTGATCCTCTATGGAAGCGCCGCGCGGGGCGAATACCTGCCCGGGCGGTCCAACCTGAACCTCCTGCTGTTGGTCGCGGCGCACGAGGTCGGGCGGCTTCAGCGGTATGCCAAGGCCCACAAGCGGTGGAGCCGCGAACGGATCGTCGTGCCCCTGCTCCTGACGAGGACGGAGCTGGAGGCCCTGCCCTCGCTGTTTCCGCTCGAGTGCCTGGACCTCGTGGAGCACCACCTGCTCCTGGCGGGCGACGATCCCTTCACGGCCCTCTCGCCGGACCTTCGGCGGCTGCCCGAGCAGTGCGAGCGTGAGGTCCGGGCCAACCTGCTGAGGACGCGCCAGCGGTTCGTGGAGGGCGGGGGCACGGCCGAGGCCGCCTTGATCCTGATCCCCCTGTCGGTCACGAGCCTGCTCTGCTGCCTGCGCGGGCTGGCGCGCCTGCTTGATCGCGCGCCGGCCAAGACGAGCGACGACCTGCTGGACGGGCTCCAGGATGCGGTCGGGCTCGACCTCGCGCCCATCCGGGATGCGCTCCGGCTGAAACGCGGCCAGTTGACGCCGGGCCAGTGCGAGGCGCCCCGGCTCTTCGATCGCTACTGCGGCGCCCTGCAGGCGCTCGCCGAGCGCGTCGCGCGCCTGCGCGCGGAAGGGCGGCTTGGCCGGTCGGGGGCGGGGACCTAGTGGGACGCCTCGGGTTCGGCGTGCTCTGCCTGGCCGCGCTGCTCGCGGCGCCGGGGCCGGTCCTGGCTCAAGGGGAACAAGAGAAGCCGCCGCTGCCCGGTCCGCTCGGCTACGTGAGCGACCATGCGGGCGTGCTGGACGCGGACTGGAGGGCCCGCATCCGGTCCGTCTGCCAGGACCTGGAGCGCAAGACCGGCGTGGAGATGGTCGTCGTGACCGTGGGCGACCTGGCGGGCTACCCGACGGCTCAGGCCTACGCCGGGGCCCTCTACAAACAGTGGGGCGTGGGCACGGCACAGCAGGAGTACGGGGCGCTGATCCTGCTGTCGGTCAAGGAGGGCCAGGTTGCGCTCACGCTGGGACGGAACCTGAGCCTCATCGTGCCCGCGTCGGTCCTGCAGGACATCGCTGCCAAGTCGCTCCAGCCCGCCGTCCGGGACGCGCAGTACGGAGAGGGCCTCTACCGCGCGGCGGTCGTGCTGGCCACCTCCGCGCAGCACCTGCGGGTCGGGACCCTGTCGCGGGCCCATTCGCGGGGGCTCGGCATCTTCATGACGGGCCTCATCGGCGTCGCCGTGCTGTTCTTCCTCTGGTGGATCAGTCGCCCCGACCTGCGCCATCCCTACGGGGGCATCAGGCGGGGCGAGTTCTGGGGCAGCGGCCAGGGCGGTTTCGGCGGCCAGTACGGCGGCTTCGGCGGCGGGGCGGGCGGGGAGGGGTGGACGTAGCAATAGGCCCATGATCGGTTGAAGCGCCTGCTTTAAAGCGGATCGGTCCGTTTCGTGTAGTCGTCCGAGTCTTTCGATGACGAGTCGAGGCTCAAAGGTTGTGAGAATCGGCTTGATGACCGATGGCTTGAGCGGCCCAGCCTGTTTCCACTCCGCGATCGTCACTTCTCCGACACCGACAGTGCTTTTCACCTGGCTGGTTACCGCCATCACCATCGAATCGGGTCGCTCTGCGTGGTAGGCGCGGCTGCTCACAACCACGGCTGGGCGTTTCTTGGTGGTTGTCTGGTCAGTGAACGGAAATGGGCTTGCCCGAATTCATAGCCGGTCATAATCGGCGTCGTCGGGCTTGTCCCAGGCCTGTTGGAAGGCGGGTTCTGCAAGCTTCGCGGCAGCGTGAGTCAGACGCTCCTCTTGCAGGCGCACAAGGAGCCACTCAGCGAGCGCGTCCTGTTCCTGCTGCGGCAGCTTGGAAGCTTTGGCGAAGGCCCGTTCGAGGCGCTTGGTCACGGTGCTCCCTCTCGTGGGGGCCTGTTATCGCAACAGTCAGGACCGGAGGGGCAAGCCAGCCACCCCATCTGACCGGCGAGCAGTGGCCGCTACGAGGACTTCCCCAGGGATGCTCGTCGTCATTGCGACCAGCCTGCTGGTGGACAGCCTCATGGTTGGCCAGGATGTGCTGCGGGCTGATAGCCGGATAGACTGCAGGATTCGCAGTCTATCTCGGACAGCCAGGCGGGGCGACCTCTTGATAAGGGTCTGATTTTATTCTAGAGTTGCTTTCCAGTAGGCTGCGTAGGCTCCCGCGCTATGCTGCAAGGTAGCCTGCAGCAGACTTAATAGTTAGACGCCCCTGAGGTCCGCCGCAGCGCATCGATCGAATGAGGTAGCTATTGGCCAAGCTAAGGAACAACACGAGCAAGGCGAACACCACAGGCGCCACCGTCGGCTACGAAGCCCAACTCTGGCAGATGGCCGACGCGCTGCGCGGCAGCATGGACGCCGCCGAGTACAAGCACGTCGTCCTCGGGCTCATCTTCCTCAAGTACATCTCCGACGCTTTCGAGGAGCGCCACGCGAAGCTCGTCGCGGAGAAGGCGAAGGGCGCCGACCCCGAAGACCCCGACGAGTACCGCGCGCAGAGCATCTTCTGGGTGCCGCCCGAGGCGCGCTGGACGCACCTGAAGGCGCAGGCCAAGCAGCCCACCATCGGCCGCCTCGTGGACGACGCGATGGCCGGCATCGAGCGCGACAACCCGGCCCTCAAGGGCGTGCTGCCCAAGGACTACGCCCGGCCCGCGCTCGACAAGCAGCGCCTCGGCCAGCTCATTGATCTGATCTCAAACATCGATTTTCGATCAGATCAACCCTCACCCCAGCCTGCCGGCCACCCCTCTCCCAGTAGGAGAGGGGACGGGGGTGAGGGTAGACACGCCCACGATCTGTTGGGGCGTGTCTATGAGTACTTCCTCTCGCAGTTCGCGAGTGCCGAGGGCAAGAAGGGCGGCGAGTTCTACACGCCGCGCTGCGTGGTGAAGCTGCTGGTCGAGATGATCGAGCCCTATCGCGGACGGGTGTACGACCCCTGCTGCGGCTCTTCGGGCATGTTCGTGCAGTCGGTGGAGTTCATCCGCGCGCACGCGAGCGGCAACGGCAACCTGCCTGCCGGCAGGCAGGCGGCGGGCAAGGCCAGGGCCGACATCTCGATCTACGGCCAGGAGTCGAACTACACCACCTGGCGGCTCGCCAAGATGAACCTCGCCATCCGCGGCATCGACGGCCAGATCGCCCACGGCGACACGTTCCACAACGACCGCTTCCCCGACCTCAAGGCCGACTTCATCCTCGCCAATCCGCCCTTCAACGTCTCCGACTGGGGCGGCGAGCGGCTGCGCGACGACAAGCGCTGGCGCTATGGCGTGCCGCCCGTCGGCAACGCCAACTTCGCCTGGGTGCAGCACATCGTCCACCATCTCGCGCCAGCGGGCGTGGCCGGCTTCGTGCTCGCCAACGGTTCGATGTCGTCCAACCAGTCCGGCGAGGGCGAGATCCGCAAGGCCCTGATCGAGGCCGACCTCGTGGATTGCATGGTCGCGCTGCCCGGCCAGCTCTTCTACTCGACGCAGATCCCGGCGTGCTTGTGGTTTCTGGCACGCGACCGCAAGAACGGCAAGTTCCGCGACCGCCGCGGCGAGGTGTTCTTCATTGATGCGCGCAAGATGGGCCGCATGGTGGACCGCACCCACCGCGAGCTGACCGATGAGGACATCAAGAAGATCGCCAACAGCTACCACGCCTGGCGCGGCGAGAACGTAGGGGCGGGGTCACCCCGCCCCTACGTGGATGTCCCCGGATTTTGTAAATCCGCGACGCTGGAGGAAGTCCGCAAGCACGGCCATGTGCTGACGCCGGGCCGCTATGTCGGCGCCGCCGAACAGGAAGAAGACGACGAACCGTTCGACCAGAAGATGCAACGGCTGGTGGCGCAACTCCGGGAGCAACAGGCCGAAGCCGCGAAGCTCGACGCCGCCATCGCCGCCAACCTGAAGGAGCTTGGGTATGGCGGGTGATCTTCGCTGCGTTGAATATGGACCGGCCTTCGGCGTCTTGGTAAACGCAGCGTTTAACATGAGGCGAAAACCGACCCATGATTAACGCAGGAGAAAACAAAATGACCCGCGCCGGCCGTTACGTTCAGCAGCCCGCCGGCTACCGCGCCTTCATCCCGGCGCCGTTGCCGCCCGACCCGCCGGTGGATTTGGCTGATCCGCTACGGGCGCTGCTGTCTGAGGCCGACTACGCGCTGGGCCGGCTGGACGGGTCCATCCTTACCCTGCCCAATCCCGACCTTTTCGTTTTTATGTACGTCCGGAAAGAAGCCGTGCTTTCCAGCCAGATCGAAGGCACCCAAAGCTCCTTGCAAAACCTCCTGATGGCGGAAGCGCGGCTGCACGATCCGGATGCGCCGGCCGACGTCTCGGAAGTCGTCAACTACGTCAAGGCCATGAACCACGGCTTGGCCCGCCTGGCTGAATTGCCCGTCTCGGTGCGGCTGATCCGCGAGATTCATGCCGAGCTCATGCGCGGCGTGCGCGGCGGCCGGCTCACGCCGGGCGAACTGCGCACCTCGCAGAACTGGATCGGCCCGGCCGGCTGCACGTTGCGGGAAGCGACCTTCGTGCCCCCGCCGCCGCATGAAGTTCCGCAGGCACTCTCCGACCTCGAACGCTTTTTGCCTTCAGAAAGCCCCCTGCCGGTCCTCGTGCAGGTGGGTCTGGCGCACGCCCAGTTCGAGACCATCCACCCCTTCCTCGACGGCAATGGGCGTCTCGGCCGTTTGCTGATTACCTTTCTGCTGACCGAGCGCAAACGACTCGCCCGTCCGGTCCTCTACCTCTCGCACTACTTCAAGCGCCATCGCGCCGAATACTACGACCGTCTCCAGGCCGTGCGCGACACGGGCGACTGGGAGGGCTGGCTTGCCTTCTTCCTGCGCGGCGTGGCCGAGGTCGCGGGCCAGGCGACGCAGACCGTCGCGGCCATCCTTCGCATGCGCGAGGACCATCGCGCCCGCATCACGGAAAGACTCGGCCGCGCTGCGGGCAACGGTCACCGCATTCTGGAAAAACTCTTCGATCACCCCATCGTGACGGTGGCCACGGTGCGCAAATGGCTCGACATCACGCCCGCCGGCGCGAACCAGCTCGTCAGCCGCCTCGTGGACGTCGGTGTCCTGAGCGAGATCACCGGCTACGCGCGCAACCGGCGCTTCCGCTTCGAGCCGTATGTGCGGCTCTTCGAGGAATCCGAAGAGGGGCGGGCATGAGACCGAATGGACGTATCGCCATGACGCGCGAACAGCAGGCCGAGCCCGCCAAGCTCGACGCCGCCATCGCCAAAACTTCCCCTCTCCCACTGGGAGAGGGGCTGGGGTGAGGGTTGAGCCTCACCGAGGCTCAATGAAGGAGCTGGGGTATGGCGGGTGAGTGGCGCGAGCAGAGATGGGGTGACCTCGCGACCCTTGAGTATGGGCGGGCTTTGCGCGGACACGGGCAGAACGGCGGTCGATTTCGCGTCTTTGGGACGAATGGGCCGATTGGTTGGCACGACGAAGCGCTGTGTCCACACGCCGGCGTGATCATCGGACGCAAGGGCGCGTACCGGGGCGTCCACTATTCGCCCGCGCCCTTCTTCGTGATCGACACGGCCTTCTACCTGAGTCCGAAAACCCAGATCGACCTCCGCTGGGCTTACTACGAACTGCTGGCTCAAGACATCAACTCGCTGGACAGCGGGTCCGCTATCCCCTCAACAAGCCGCGAATCCTTCTACAGCTTGTCTGTTCGTGTTCCGCCCCTGCCCGAACAACGCGCCATCGCCCACATCCTCGGCACGCTGGACGACAAGATCGAGCTAAACCGGCGGATGAGCGAGACGCTGGAGGCGATGGCGCGGGCGCTCTTCAAGTCGTGGTTCGTGGACTTCCTGCCTGTGCGGGCGAAGATGGCGGCGAAGGAAAGAGATCCTTCGCTGCTTCTGCCGCAGGCTGAGCCCAATACATGGTACGTCTATGCGATCGAGTGCAACGATGGCAGCCTGTACATCGGTCAGACGGAAGACCTGCGGCAGCGATGGCTGCAACATGTCGGCGGCAAAGGTGCGAGTTGGACCAAGCAACACCCACCCGTGCAAGTGCCGTATTGGGAGAAGCAGCCATCGCGCGAAGCAGCGGTCGAACGCGAAAATTGGCTGAAGACCGGATATGGGCGCAAGTGGCTGAAGCACGAAATCGCCGCCCGCACGCAGACAGGCGACCCCGTCCGCGCCAAGGCCGAAGGCCGCCTGCCTGCCGGCAGGCAGGCGACCCCGGCGTGGCCAAAGCCCGGCGCGTGGTGCGCCTATGCGTTGGAGTGTGATGACAGCAGCATCTACATCGGGCACACAGACAACCTGGAGCGGCGTTTTGAGGAGCACCGGAAGGGTAAGGGCGCGGATTGGACCAAGCGGCATCCGCCGAAGCGCGTAGCCTTTTGGGAGCGGTGTGAGTCCCGGACGGCTGCTGTTGAGCGCGAGAAGAAGCTAAAGACCGGCTCAGGCCGAGAGTGGTTGAAGCTGGAAATAGCCCGACGGGATATTGCGGATGGCCTGCCCCAGCCCCTCGCCGACCTCTTCCCGGATTCCTTCGAGGACTCGGAGCTGGGGGAGATTCCGCGGGGGTGGGAGGTAAAGCGGCTGCCTGAGCTCATCGAAGTGAATCCACCCCGCGCGCTGCGTAAGGGCGAGGTTGCGCCTTACCTCGATATGGCAAACATGCCGACGCGCGGTCATTCGCCGGACTCGGTAATCGAGCGTTCCTTCGGGTCGGGGATGCGTTTCGTCAATGGCGACACGCTGGTCGCCCGTATCACGCCCTGCCTTGAGAATGGCAAGACCGCATTTGTAGACTTCCTCGCACCTGGCCAGATCGGCTGGGGATCCACTGAATACATCGTCTTGCGATCGAAGCCGCCATTGCCGGCAGAGTTCGCATACTGCCTCGCACGCAGCGATGGGTTCAGGGACTTTGCGATTCAGAGCATGACGGGGTCCAGTGGGCGGCAACGTGTGCCCGCGGAATCGCTTGACCACTACTTATTGACTTCCTGCCCGGAGCCGATTGCTCACGCATTCGGCAGTATCGTCGCGTCCATGTTCGCGCGCGCGAGCAAAGCTAGCGCGGAGTCTCGAACCCTCGCCGCCCTGCGCGACGCCCTGCTGCCCAAGCTCATCTCCGGCGAGTTGCGGGTGAAGGATGCGGAGGGATTCTTAAAGGAGCGCGCTCTATGACCGGAACGAATCAACAGCCCAAGGACTGCTTCGAGATTGGCGGTGAGGACCTGCTCGCGCCAGCCCCGGCTGAATCCGTTCAAGAGAGTGCAGCGGCTGAAGATACACCGCCTCTGCCGTTGCCACGCGAGACGCTCGACGATATCCGCGTCCGCGTCGGAACGCTCCTCAAGACCGAAACCGTGTCGTTCCTGCTCGGTGCGGGCGCTTCAGTGGATTGCGGGGGACCACTGATCGGCACGATCCCGCTGATGGTCGAGCAGGCCATCCTTAAGGAAGGCATTACGGGCGACAAGAAGCCGCGCATTCGACGCTGGCTCGTGATTTTCTACGTCGCGGTGCGACATTGCGCGGGCAACACGGACACGCCGATTACTCGTGACGAGATCATTGAACGTCGAGAAACACTGAGGGGCGCTCAGGTTGAAAAACTCTCGGCCAATTTTGAGCAAGTGCTTGCGACGCTGCATCGCTGGCGTGCGGCTCTCCCAAAAGCCGGAGGGCGGCTGCGTCTTGATGGCACCCCTGGGCTCGATGCCAAGTCGGAAGACCTCGACGAATGCCTGCATCACGCGACGCGTGCGCTGGCGCGAGCTTGTCAGCTTCCGACGTCCGGCAAAGAGGACGGACTCGCTATCTTCAAGGCCCTCGTGCGCAAGCTCCTCACGCGTCCGCTCAACCTCAAGCGCGTGAACGTCTTCACGCTCAACTACGACACGCTCGTTGAGCAGGCTTCTGACGCCGAGGGGGTCGTGCTGTTGGACGGCTTCGTCGGTACCCAGCGCCGCATCTTCCGGCCCGAGAGCTACGAGCAGGATCTCTACTTCCCGGCGGAGACGACGGAAGGCCGCGTCCACCGTTTCGACCGGGTGCTGCACCTCTACAAGCTGCACGGCTCGATCACGTGGACTGCGAACGAACCTTCGATTGACGATCCCTACGGCGTCCAAGCCGGTGTTTTCGACCAGGACGGGAAGCAACCTCTCCTGATCTACCCGACGCCAGCCAAATACGGCGAGACGCTGGGCTCGCCCTACTCGGAGCTGTTCCGCCGCTTCGCTGCCGCGCTCGCTCGGCCGCAGTCGGTACTGTTCGTGATCGGCTACGGCTTCGGCGACGAGCACGTGAACGCGGTTATCCGTCAGGCTCTCGCCGTGCCGAGCTTCACCCTCGTCATCGTGGATCCGGCGCCGAAGAGCGACTTCGTGAAGGCGCTACGGAAGCAGAAGGATCGACGCGTATGGATCGCGGAGGGGCCGAGACTGGGAACCCTTGCGGGGTTCGTGGAGCATGTCCTTCCCGACCTGCGGGACGAGGAAATCCGCAAGAAGGTGCTCGCCACCCACCGCGCACTCGCGAAGAACAGCCCCACGCAGGGGGACACTCCCAATGGCGACTGACTCAGAAATCGGGCGCGTGGTCGCCGTGGACACAGCCCAGGTCAGCATCGAGCTGAACCGCGACCTCAAGGGGATGAGCCGTAGCACCTATGAGGGCCCTCAGGAAGTCGGACGCATCAACTCCTACGTGATCATCCCAGTGGGCGCGCGGCGTCTCGTTGCGATGGTGACTCGCGTAGTGCTCGTAGAAGAGGCTGAGATGAAGGCCGACCGAACGATGGTGGCGCTTCCCGCCGCCCGGCGCCTGATGAAGGCGACACTCATCGGTACGATCGACGGCGAGAAGTTTCGGCAGGGAGTTTCGCTCTTTCCGGTGCTCGACAACCCGGTCCACCTGGCCGGAAGGGCTGACCTCGATGCGATTTTCGGCCCGATCGAGCAGGGCGCCACGGCAGCGCCCGACCCGAGTGAACCCGGCTACTGCATCCCCATTGGCGAGTCAGCCGTAGTGACAGGGAGGCCCATCCGGATCGACCCGAACGCCTTCTTCGGAAAGCACGCCGCCATCCTGGGCAGCACTGGCTCCGGCAAGTCCTGCACCATTGCCAGCCTGATTCAGTCGATTCACGAGCAGCCGGCCGTGAAGCGGACGACCGTCGTGATCCTGGACACCAACGGCGAATACCGCACTGCGTTCCAGAAACAGAAGGACGGTGGGGTTTGGGAGAATGCCGGCTCCGTCAAGGCTCTTTACATCCCGTCTGATCCCAGATTGGCGGCGGAGCGTCTTGCCATTCCGTACTGGTTCATGAACGCCGAGGATTTCGTGCGGCTCTTTCAGGCGCGCGAGGGACTGCAGGCGCCTGTTTTACTTCGAGCGTTGCGCCTGGCGCGCACGGGCGCGACGGACTCTAGTTCACCGGCTGCGGCACTCGAAGTGCTGAGAACTGCGTGTCGGCAGATTCTTGCGCTGATTGAAAACGACGCACCAAACCAGCAATGGGCAATTCCCACCAACGTTCAACAGCGATGTACCGACGGCCTCCGGTATCGAACGACATTCCCTGGCCATGTCCAAGCTCTCGACGAGGCGTTTGGTCAAGAGGTACTCACGAAATGGGAGACGGCACTTAACACGGTTCTAACTATCGCACAACAGGCAGGTCAGCAGGGCAACCAAGGTGGACTGGGTGGAACAAGACTGCAGCAGATTCGTAATGCCATTGACCCGGTCCTGGAAATGCTCAACCAGATCGTTGGCAATCGACCGGAGGGGAACGCTGACGTGAGCGCCGATCAGCCGCGGCGCTTTGATCGTGGCCAGTTCCTAGAGAGAGCCCTTGAAAGCGCCATGCGCGAACAGGTGGAGTCAGGTAACCCTGGGCGCGTACGGGATGCATGTGGGCCAATGTTTCTGCGCATCAGAAGGTATTTCGAAGACCCGCGCTTTCGGTTCCTGTTCGATGCATATCCAGACGCGTCACACATCCTCTCTGCGTTCCTTCGCGACACGCTTGGCATCGGCTTCTCCTCGGAAGTCTCGTTGTCGAACGAAACCGCGGTTCCGAAGTCGCGCCTCCCCTTCTACGACCGCCAGCGCGAGAAGGCCGGTGCTGTTGATGTTGTCATTCTGGACTTGAGCCTGCTCGCCGCGGAGGTGCTGGAAAACGTCACTGCGCTGATCGGTCGGCTCATCCTCGAGTTCCTTCAGCGGCTCGGCGAGCACGGCGGCGAAGGAGCGCGCGGCTCGCTCCCGGTCGTGCTTGTTCTGGAGGAGGCCCAGAACTACATCCAACAGCCACGATTCGCAGAGGAAGAGTCGATTGCCCGCGTCGTGTTCGAAAGGATTGCACGCGAGGGCCGGAAGTACGGCCTGAGCCTCGTCGTTGCTTCCCAGAGGCCGAGCGAGCTTTCGAAGACGGTGCTGTCGCAGTGCAGCAGCTTTATCGTGCACCGACTGCAGAATCCCGAGGATCTGCGGTACTTCAAGGAGATCGTTCCCGGCATCTACGGGCCGATGCTGGAGCAGATCCCGGCGCTCGCCCCGCAAACGGCGCTCGTCCTCGGCGAGTGCGTTCCAGCGCCTGCGCTTGTGAAGATTCGGGAGGCGCGGCCGGTGCCCAGAAGCCGCGATCCTCAGTTCTACCGTTACTGGGTGAGCGATGCTGCGCCGGCCGTCGATGTAGAGGGCATCTGCGCGCAGTGGGAAGGAAAGCGCGATGACGGTGATGAGCCCTCATCGGCAGGCGCGACCGATGAGGTCGAAACCTGATGACAACCTTCACCGAATCCGTCGTCGAATCCGCCGCTCTCGCCTGGCTCGAAGGCGCAGGCTGGCGGCCCCACGGCTTTCGATCAGCCGAACTGTACTCTTTCAATCAGCCGTACCATAACCTTGCAATCAGCCGGGCCAAGAGGTTACGATCAGCCGATGCCCGAGACGGACTTTTATCCCCGCTTCGCCGCCGATCGGTTGACCGAGGCGCTCCACGATTCGCCGGCGGTGCTGATCCACGGTCCGCGCCAGAGCGGCAAGACCACGCTCGCACAGCGTGTCGGCGCGCGCGCGGGTTACGCGTACCTGAGCTTCGACGACGATGCGATCCGCAGCGTCGCGACGACGGATCCGGTGGGCTTCGTCGCCGATCTGCCGCCGCGCGTGATCCTGGACGAGGTGCAGCACGTCCCGCAGTTGTTCGTCACGCTGAAGGCGGCGATCGACCGCGACCGGCGCCCCGGGCGGTTCGTGCTGACGGGCTCGACCAACGTGCTCCTGCTGCCGAAGCTCTCCGATTCGCTGGCCGGCCGCATGGCGATCGTGCGCCTGCATCCACTTGCGCAGTGTGAAATCGAGCGCACGCGGCCGTCGTTTCTCGAACGGCTGTTCGACGCCGGCTTCAAGATGCGCCCCTTCGAGCGCCTCGGAGCGGCCTTGGCGGAGCGCATCGTGGCCGGGGGGTACCCTGCCGCGCTCAAGCTTTCGGCCGGCCGACGGCGTGCACGCTGGTACGAAGCCTATCTGGAAGCGATCGTGCAACGGGACGTACGCGAACTCGCCCGCATCGCATCGCTCGATATCGTGCCGCGCCTGCTGGCTGCGGCGGCCGCGCAGACGGCACGGCTTGTCAACGTCTCGGATCTGGCCGCGCCGTTTGCGCTCAGCCGGCCGACGATCCGCGATTACCTGACCCTGCTGTCGCGCGTGTTTCTGCTGGAAGAACTGCCACCGTGGCACACCAACCGCCTGAGCCGGCTCGTCAAGACGCCGAAGCTGCATCTTGGCGATACGGGGCTCGCCTGCGCGCTGCTCGGTGCCGACGCAGCGGCGCTGAAGGCGGACCGCGCGCTGCTGGGACAACTGCTCGAGACCTTCGTGTTCCAGGAGCTCAAGCGGCAGGCGAGCTGGCATGAACGGGCGCTCGCGTTTCACCATTTTCGCGATCGCGACGGCTATGAAGTGGACATCGTGCTCGAACAGGGCGCGCACGCGGTGGCGGGGATCGAGGTCAAGGCGGCGGCCACAGTGACGGCCGCCGATTTCCGCGGCCTGCGCAAACTCAAGGACGCCGCCGGCCGGCGCTTTGCCTGCGGCGTGGTGCTCTACGATGGGGCGATGAGCCTGCGGTTCGGAGAAGGTTTCTTTGCCCTGCCGATCCGCGCGCTATGGGAGGCGCCGTGACGACCGCCTTCACCGAATCCGTCGTCGAAGAGGCCGCACTCGCCTGGCTGGAGAGCATCGGCTGGCGCATCGCCCACGGCCCCGACATCGCCCCCGACATGCCGGCAGCCGAGCGGCGCGACTATGGCGAGGTTGTCCTCGCGCAGCGGCTGCGCGACGCGTTGGCGCGGATCAATCCCGATCTCCCCGCCGAGCCGCTGGAGGATGCCTTCCGCAAGCTCACGCGGCCGGAGGGCGCGGACCTGATGCAGCGCAACCGCGCGCTGCACCGCCTGCTGGTGAACGGCGTGACCGTCGAGTACCGCACGCGCGAGGGCGAGGTTCGCGGCGCGCAGGCGCGGGTGCTGGACTTCGACGATCCCGCGGGCAACGACTGGCTGGCCGTGAATCAGTTCAGCGTCATGGAGAACAAGCACAGCCGCCGGCCGGACGTCGTGCTGTTCGTGAACGGCCTGCCGCTCGCGGTGCTGGAGCTCAAGAACGCCGCCGACGAGGATGCGACGATCTGGACCGCATTCCAGCAGCTCCAGACGTACCAGGCCGAGATCCCCTCGCTCTTCGCGCCTAACGGCGTGCTGGTCGTCTCCGATGGCGTCGAGGCGCGCGTCGGCGCGCTCGGCGCCGGGCGCGAGTGGTTCAAGCCGTGGCGCACGATCGCGGGCGAGCGGCTCGCCGATCCCCACATTCCCGAGCTGCAAGTTGTGAGCGAGGGCGTGTTCGCGCCGCGACGCTTCCTCGACCTGGTGCGCGACTTCATCGTCTTCGAGGACGACGGGAGCGGGCGCCTGGTCAAGAAGATGGCGGGCTACCACCAGTTCCACGCGGTCCAGGTGGCCGTGGCGGAGACGCTGCGCGCGGCGCAGTCGCGGGCCGCGGACCGGGTGGCCGAAGCGCCGGGCCGCTACGAGGCTGGCAAGCGGCCTGGCGGCGAGCCAGGCGACCGCCGCGTCGGCGTCGTCTGGCACACGCAGGGCTCGGGCAAGAGCCTGACCATGGCCTTCTACGCCGGCCGCATCATCCGCGAACCGGCGATGGGCAACCCGACCATCGTCGTGCTCACCGACCGCAACGACCTCGACGACCAGCTCTTCGGGACCTTCTCGCGCTGCCGGGACCTGCTGCGCCAACCTCCGGTGCAGGCCGCGAGCCGGGCCCACCTGCGGGAGTTGCTTGCCGTGGCCGCCGGGGGTGTGGTGTTTACGACGATCCACAAGTTCTTTCCGGAGGAGAAGGGCGACCGCCACCCGACCCTTTCCGAGCGGCGAAATATCGTCGTCATCGCCGACGAAGCGCACAGAAGCCAGTACGACTTCATCGACGGCTTTGCGCGTCACATGCGCGACGCCCTGCCGCACGCATCGTTCATCGGCTTCACCGGCACGCCGATCGAACTGGCCGACGCGAACACGCGGGCGGTGTTCGGCGACTACATCAGCGTCTACGACATCCAGCGCGCGGTGCAGGATGGCGCGACCGTGCCCATCTACTACGAGAGCCGGCTCGCCAAGCTGGCGCTCGACGAAGCGGAGCGCCCGAAGATCGACCCGGACTTCGAGGAGGCCACCGAGGGCGAGGAGGTCGAGCGCAAGGAGAAGCTCAAGACCAAGTGGGCACAACTCGAGGCCATCGTCGGCGCGGACAAGCGCCTGAAGATCGTCGCGCGGGACATCGTCGAGCACTTCGAGAAGCGGCTCGAGGCGATGGACGGCAAGGCGATGATCGTGTGCATGAGCCGGCGCATCTGCGTCGAGCTCTACCGCGAGCTGGTCCGGCTCCGTCCCGACTGGGCGCACGACGACGATGACAAGGGCGCGATCAAGGTCGTGATGACCGGATCCGCCTCCGATCCCACGGACTGGCAGCCCCACATCCGCAACAAGCCGCGGCGCGAGGCGCTGGCCAACCGCTTTCGCGACCCCGCCGATCCGCTGCGCATGGTGCTCGTGCGCGACATGTGGCTCACCGGTTTCGACGCGCCGAGCCTGCACACGATGTACGTGGACAAGCCGATGCGCGGCCACGGGCTGATGCAGGCCATCGCGCGCGTGAATCGCGTGTTTCGCGACAAACCCGGCGGGCTGGTGGTGGACTATCTGGGGCTCGCCCACGAGCTGAAGGCCGCGCTCGCGACCTATACCGAGAGCGGGGGCACCGGGCGGACGGCCCTGGATCAGGAGGAAGCGGTCGCGCTCATGCTGGAGAAGTACGAGGTCTGCTGCGGCCTCTTCCACGGCTTCGACCGGTCGCGCTGGACGACGGGCACACCGCAGGAGCGCCTGAGCCTCCTGCCGGCCGCGCAGGAGCACATCCTCGCGCTGGAGAACGGCAAGGACCGCTGCCTGCGGGCCGTGCGGGAAGTCTCCCAGGCCTTCGCGCTCGCGGTGCCACACGAGCAGGCGCTCGCCATCCGCGACGACGTGGCGTTCTTCCAGGCCGTGCAGGCGGTGCTCGCCAAACGCGCGCCGGGTGAGGTACGCCCCGAGGAGGAGCTCGACCACGCCGTCCGCCAGATCATCTCGCGCGCCGTAGCTCCCGAAGGCGTGGTGGACATCTTTGCCGCGGCGGGACTCCACAAGCCCGACATCTCCATCCTCTCCGACGAGTTCCTGGCCGAGGTGCGCGGCATGCCTCAGCGCAACCTCGCCGTCGAGCTTCTGCAGAAGCTGCTGAAGGGCGAGCTCGCCACCAGGCGGCGCAAGAACCTCGTCCAGTTCCGCTCCTTCGCCGAGATGCTGGAGCAGACAATCCGCCGCTATCAGAATCGAGCGATCGAGGCGGCGCAGGTGATCGAGGAACTCATCGCCCTGGCTCGCGACATGCGCGAGGCCAACGCCCGCGGCGAGAAGCTGAACCTGAGCGAGGAGGAGTTGGCGTTCTACGACGCGCTCGAGACGAACGACAGCGCCGTGAAGGTACTGGGCGACGAGACGCTCCGAACCATCGCGCGCGAGCTGGTCGCGACCGTGCGAAACAACGTGACCATAGACTGGACCCTGCGCGAGAATGTGCGAGCGCAGCTCCGCGTGCTCGTCAAGCGCATCCTCCGCAAGTACGGGTACCCGCCGGACAAGCAGGAAAAGGCGACGCAGACAGTGCTGGAGCAGGCCGCGCTCCTGTCTGCGGAATGGGCGGCCGCATGAGAGGGGCGTCTAACAACCGGTTGCCGCGGACGGCGCTGCGCGGCCCGCCGCTGAACCGGAGCGTTAGCTGGAGGAGGTAACCTCATGGCATCAAAAGCGCGCTCGAAGATATTTCCACATCTCTGGTATTCAAAGGAAGCTGAAGAGGCCGCGAGATTCTACGTGTCCATCTTTCCCGACTCACGGGTGGACCACGTGACGTCGCTTCTGAGCGAATCACCGAGCGGCCCGCCGGGATCGGTCAAGGTGGTTGATTCCACCCTGCTTGGCCAGCGCTTTCAGGCCATCAGTGCGGGGCCGCATCATGACTTCAACGATGCTATCTCATTGGTCGTGCTGTGCGAGGATCAGGCAGAAATCGACCACTACTGGAACACGCTCCTTGAGGGCGGCGGTAAAGAACAGGCATGCGGATGGCTCATCGATAGGTTCGGTCTCAGATGGCAAATCGTGCCCGCCATCTTGGATGAGATGATGCGCGATACAGATCCGGCCCGCTCGAAACGGGTCACCGATGAAATGTTGAAGATGGTGAAGATAGACATTGCCGCGCTTCAGAACGCTTACAACTCGTGAACACCAGCTAACAACCGGTTGCAGCGGACGGTCCGCTGCGCGGCCCGCCGCTGAACCGGGGCGTTGCGTTTCAGGCGAAGCTGAAGCTGTTGGCGACGAAAAAGGGGGCCTGATGGTCGATCGGCTCGAACCGACCACATTCAGCCCTGTCAGGGAGCAGGTGCCGTCATGGTGAGTGTTGGCGGAGCGCCTTCCTCATCTGCGCCGGGGGCAAGGCCTCGTCGTCGCGATCGGCCCGCCGAGCCAGCGCAGGCTGGTAGTCCTCACATTCCTCCAGGTACAGGTCCGGCGCCTTTGTGATGAAGTAGCTCTTCGGCCGCTCGGTTTCCTTGGCCAGGCGCTCCGACTTCCGATCCGCTTCCTCGTCGAGGCGCGCGGTGACCACCGCGCATGGCGATTTCCTCCTTGTGCAGTGGATGTCGTGCACGAACTCCAGAGGGGTGGGTTTGCAATTCTCCAGCAGGGGAAGCTGGGAATCGTGGAGGGCAGGGAGCCGGCGTCGCGTCGGCTACTTGGCCTGCGCCGGCGCCTTCTTCGCCGCGCCGATGGCGTCGAGGCCGGCCTGGGCGCAGGCGTCGTCGAGCTGCGTGCCGGGCGCCCCGCCGACGCCGATCCCGCCGACGGTCTCGTTGCCGAACTGGATCGGCAGCCCGCCGCCCAGGATCAGGACCTGATCGTTCATCTCCCGCAGCGCCTGCAGGTGGGGCATCTTCACCAGCAGCTCGCCCAGCTCGCTGGTCGGCCGGCCGAGGCTCGCCGCCGTGTAGGCCTTCTTCCTGCTGCTGTCGACGGTGTGGGGGCCGGCCCCGTCGCCCCGCAGCAACGCCCGCACCACGCCGCCCCGGTCCACGACCGCGGCGCTCACCCTGTATCCGTCCTGCATGCACTTCTCGACGGCCGCCGTCGCGGCCTTGATGGCCAGCGCGAGCGGCAGCGTCGCTTCGCGCGGCAGGTCGTCGGCCCGCGGGGCGGAAGGGAAGGCTCCCAGGACGAGGAGGGCCGCGAGCGCGCCGGAGATCAGGATGGATCGCATCATCATCCTCCCATCGGGTTGTGGAACGGGCCGCCGGTTGCTCACAGCATCCGGTGATTCGTGAAGGTCAGGCTCCGGACGGTCACCTCGCCGTTCTCGAAGGCGATGATCCGCCTGGTGGCGGGAAGGTCGGAGGCGTCCACGCGGACGTGCGTGTCGGTGAAGCTCTCGACGTTGGTCAGCTTCCCGTCCTGCGGTGAATAGTAATAGACGGTGTAGCGCGTCGTCAGGAACTTGCCCTCCTTCGTCACCATGCTGTCCTCGACGTTGATGGTGAAGGCGAAGGGCGGCATGCCGGCATGGCCCATCTTCCGGTTGATCTGCAGGATGCGGTCGTCCTTGATCCGGTAGAAGGAGTGCATGCCGTCGCCGTGGATGTCGAGGCGCCGGCCGAGGGGGTGGCCGCCGTCGTCGCCCAGCGTGAGCGCGTACTTGCCGTCCGACTCCTCGAAGCTCCGCGGCCCGCGATGGACGGCGATCATCCCGATCTGGTTCTCGGCCCATTTCTGAATATCCGCGTCCGGCAGGGACACGGACAGGTCGCGCGGGCCCTTCACCGTCACGCCGCCCTTCACTTCCTTGCCGTTGACGTTGACCGTCAGGTCGGCCGTGAAGCCCTTGAAGCCCGCCTGCCAGCGGGCGGTGTTCTCGAAGGCCCGGCGCAGCAGTTCGCGGGCGGCCGGATCGTCTTTCACGTCGGTCTTGGGGGCGTCATGTGCCATGGTCGGTGCTCCTTCCGTTGGGGCGGTGAGTGGGCATTATAGGGTGGCGCCGCCTAGCTCCACAACCCGGGAATCGTCGTCCCGCAGCGGGAGCAGGCCCCGTCCGTGAGCGCGGTGCGCAGGATCCGATACCCGGACCGCTCGATGACGGCCATGCTGCAGCCCGGGCACCACGTATGCTCGTAGGGGCCGACGCGTCCCGGCAGGTTGCCGGCATAGACAAACCGGAGCCCGCTCCGCCGGCCGATGTCGGCCGCCCGGATGAGCGCCCGCGCGCTGGTGTTGTCGGGCTCCAGCATCTTGTAGTCCTTGTGGAAGGCCGTGACGTGCCAGGGCAGGTCCGGGGAGACCGAGGTGAGGAATTCCGTCATGGCCGAGAGTTCCTGCTCGCTGTCGTTGAAGCCGGGGACGATCAACGTCACGACCTCCACCCAGAAGCCCAGGGCGACCAGTCGTCGGATCGTGTCCAGGACGCCGGCGAGCTGCCCTCCGAGCTTGCGGTACTCCTCCTGGGAGAAGCCCTTGAGGTCCACCTTGTAGCAGTCCACCCAGGGCCGGATGTGGGCGAGGACCTCGGGTGTCCCGTTGCCGTTGGAGACGTAGGCGGTGCGGAGGCCACGCGCCTTGGCGAGCCGAAAGATGTCCAGCGCCCACTCCGTCGTGATGAGGGGCTCGTTGTAAGTGCTGGCGATGACCGGTGCGCCTGCCTCCACTGCCAGGGCGACCAGCCGCTCCGGAGCGAGGGGCGTGATGGACCCGATGGCGTCCGGGTCCCGGCCCGCCTGCGAGGTGAGCCAGTTCTGGCAGTACCCGCAGTGATAATCGCAGCCCAGCATGCCGAAGCTGAGGGCGGCGGCGCCGGGGAGCACGTGGAAAAACGGCTTCTTTTCAATCGGGTCGCACTGCAGCGCGCCGACGTAGCCCCAGGGGACGAGCAGGCGGTTCCCCTCGTTGACCCGCACCTTGCAGATGCCGGCGCGGCCGTCCCGGATCACGCACCGGTGGCCGCAGGCCAGACAAACGACTTCCCCCCTGTCCGGTCGAGACTCATAGAGCTCGGGATCGGCGTCCCTGGTGTAGGGCTTGAGCCGGTTGAGGAAGGTGGCGGCGGCTGTCGTCGGAAGGGGCATGGCGGCAAAATTATAGGCGGCGGCCGATGGTCGCGCAAATCTGGGCGGGGCGGCCGGTCCATCCCCTTCAGGTTGTGGCACAAAAGTCAAGCATTATCAATGTGTTGCCATGGTCTCGCCGCAAACCCTCACTATTTCATGGGGTTGCCGCGTTTTCCTGCTGACAATCGGCCATTTGAGGGGTATAATACGCCTCCGTTTCCCTGGGAGCGGAAGCCCGCTTTCCGAGGGATGATGCCAACCTGACTGAGAAAGGACGGGCGGGATGGAACGACGGGCGGCTTCCCATACGGAAGAGGAAGAGATGAATCAGCGGCGTCGGCTGCTGAACCTGGCCCGAAAGGGCGACCCGAAGGCCATCGAGCGCCTCTTCGAACTCTATCAAGTCCGGGTCTACAGCGGCGCGACCCTGAAGAAGCGGGGGCGTCTGCCCGCCTGGCCCTCGCCGCATCCGAAACCGGAAGCCGCCGTTGCGCTCAAGCGCATCGCCCGCAAGCGTGCCAGGTCCGCCGCCCGCCCGTCCCGCCGCCTTCCCGCCTCCGGCAAGGCGGGGCGGAAGCGCTCCCACCGCTGACCGGTCGAGGGCTACTGGACGGCCACCCGCAGGCCGCCGCCCGCGAGGTACCGTGCGATGCCCTCGGCCGTGCCCCAGGGTCCTTCGTAGACGGTCGCGCTGCCTTCGTGGTCGATCTTCCAGGCCAGCTCGAAGGCGCGGGCCGGGTTCATTCCCGGAATCGCCTCGCAGAAGAGCTGGATCACCTGCTGATAGGTGTGGCAGTTGCAGTTGTAGACGACGACCCGCGCCTCGAGGTTGTCGCCCGCCCCCGTGCCCTGCTCTTCGCGAGTGTCCGGAAGGACAACGGTCATGCCGCCGTCGGCCATGGGCCGTATTCTATCAACCCCGCTCCCGGCTTGCCAAGCGAGCCGGTCCCGCGCCGCGATCCTCTGCCAAGCGGCCTCAATAGCCCTCGCGCGCGATCCAACGATTGGCCAGGGCGGTCCCGTCTCGATCCAGACTGCGCGTCAACAGGTCGAAGTGCGGCCGCGAATCGGTCACGGCCTCCAGTTCCTGTGCGAGGCAGAGCCGGACGGTCCAGGCCAGAGATGCGGAGGTCTTCACCAGGGCCAGCGCGTACTCATGCTCGTAGCCGGCTTCGAGGTCCAGGCGCCTGCCGCTCAGCTCCGTCAGCCGTCGCCAGGAGCAGGGCGCATCCCGCCGCGCCGACTCGGTGAGCCGCAACAGCGCCGCAGGGCCCGGGACGAGCGTCGAGCCGATCCTCATGCTGTGGGTCAGCTCGAAGAGCCCCCGCTGGAACCGGCGGTCGTCGAGCAAGGCCCGGTGGAACAGGCCCCGCCATGTCGGGTCGGCCAGGTCGCGGTCGATCGCGGCGATCAGGGCCGCGTCCGGCGGACCGCTGACCGCGTGGCCCTGGACGAGACGGCCGGCGGCGACGAGCGCCGGGTGGGCATCGCCCATCCGGTCCGCATGGGCCGTGGTTCCGGTCAACGGCGTGACCTGGAGGGCCATGAAGTCGCGAAAGTGGACCGACGCGTAGTCTTCCAGCAGGCGCGCGAGCGTCCGCTCGTGGCAGAGGTGGAAGGGATAGTAGAGGGCCCGGCGGCCAGGCGGGTTCAGTGACAAGGCGGCCGCCTCTGTGGTACCGTGACGCCCCTCGTGAGGCGCATGCGGCTCCACCCATGACGAAACACGGATCCCCCTCCTGGACGGCCTGGGTCTGGCGCGCCCTCTCCCTCTTCATCCCGGCCGCAGTCGCGCTCGAGCTGGGCCACGCCGATCCCACCGCCGTCTTCCTGACCTCCGCCCTGGCGATCGTGCCGCTGGCGGGCCTCATGGGCCGGGCGACCGAGCACCTGGCGACCCACGTCGGAGCGGGGCTCGGCGGGCTGCTGAACGCTTCGCTGGGCAACGCGGCGGAGCTGATCATCGCGCTCGTCGCGCTCAAGGACGGCCTGCACGACGTCGTCAAGGCCTCCCTCACCGGCTCCATCATCGGCAACGCGCTGCTCGTGCTCGGCCTGTCCATGGCGGTGGGCGGGGTCCGGTACGAGCGCCAGCGGTTCAACCGGACGGCGGCGGGCACCGGCGCCAGCCTGCTCCTGCTCTCGGCCATCGGCCTGGTGATTCCCGCCCTCTTCCACTGGACGGCCCCGCAGCAGGGAATCGAGGTGGAGCGCGAGGTGAGCCTGGAGATCGCCCTCGTCCTCTTCGCGATCTACCTGCTCAACCTGGTCTTCTCCCTCCGGACCCACCAGCACCTCTTCGCGGGGGAGGAGGGCGAGGGGGCGGAGCAGTCCGGCGACCGCCCGTGGAGCAAGGCCAAGGCCCTCTGGGTCCTGGCCGGGACGACCCTGGCCGTGGCCGTGATGAGCGAGCTGCTCGTCGGCGCCATCGAGCCGGCCGCCGAGGCGCTGGGGCTCACCCAGGTCTTTGTCGGCGTCATCCTGGTGGCGCTCGTCGGTAACGCGGCCGAGCATTCGACGGCCGTGCTGGTCGCCATGAAGAACAAGATGGACTTGGCGCTGGGCATCGCCATGGGCTCCAGCCTGCAGATCGCGCTGTTCGTCGCGCCGGTCCTGGTCTTCGCGAGCTACCTGACCGGCATGCCGCTGGACCTGATCTTCACGCCCTTCGAGGTGGCGGCGGTGACGATCTCCGTGCTGGTGGTGGGGTTCGTGGCGATGGACGGGGAGTCCCACTGGATGGAGGGGATGATGCTGGTGGGGGTCTATCTCATGCTCGCAATCGCGTTCTACTTCCTCCCGGCCTGACGCGCCCTCGGGCGCGGGGGCCGGCTCACCACTTGTCCATGTCGATCACCTCGGTGGCCTCCCAGAGGTGCTTCCACTCCTTCTCGGCCAGGTCTACCTCATCCGGCTCGTCGGGGTTCTTGGGGCGGGGCTTCGCCTGGGCCTCGGACGGCGGAGCGGCCGCAGGGGAGGCCGGCTCGGCCTCGGGGGACGGCGGCCGGACGCGCTTCTTGGATGGATCCATGTTGACCGGCATGGCGACCTCGTGGGACGGGCCCTGGTGTCTAGAGGGTTTCCTACCGCCCTTCCCGTGCCCCTGTCAAGGGGCGGGCGGCGGGACGGGGAGCGCGCCCCCGTGGTCGTTCAGCGTTGACTCGGCCGGGGGCGGCTGCTAGAGTCGGCCGCGTCCCGATCCCGCGGAGGCCCGGATGGTGCTCAGCGCCAAGGTGCTCTGGCCGCTCTTCCCGCTGCTCCTGCTGGTCGTGGTCGTCTGCCTCACCTGGGCCATGGTCCGGGTCGTCCGCCGGGCGGACGATCGGAAGACCGTCTGGCTCCAGGCCGCGGCGCTCGGCTGTTACCTGCTCGCGGCGGTGGCGGCCCTCGCGAGCGAGCGTGGCGTCGTGTCCGCCCATCTTCACCGGCCGTTCTCGCTGCTCACCCAGCTCGCCCTCGCCCTGGCCCTCTTCCACGTCTGGAGCCGGGACCGCTCGCTCGTCGCGCTGAACGCCTCGGCCTGGGCGGCGATCCTGGCCGACACGGCCTTACACTACCTGCTCGCCCGATAGCGCCGCCCCGCGGTCACAGCAGCTCCACCGCCACCGAGTCGGCGTAGCGCCGCCCACGGTCCGTGAGCCGGATACGGCCCGCCCGCTCCTCCAGGAGGCCGGCCGCGACGAGCCGGTCCACCGCTTCGCCCGCCTCCGGCGGCACCTCGCTCGCCGCCCGGCCCTCCGTCAGGCGCAGGCCGAAGACGAGCGCCTCGCGACGTCGCCGCGCGGCGTCCAGCCGTTCCGACTCCGCGACGGGCGAGGCCCCGGCGTCCAGCGCCCGCCGCCAGTCCGCGAGCGACTCCTGGTTTCCGAACCGGCGGCCGTCCAGATAGGACTGGGCGCTCGGCCCCAGGCCCAGGTACTCGCCGTCCCGCCAGTAGAGCAGGTTGTGGCGGCAGGCGAAGCCGGGCCGGCACCAGTTCGAGATCTCGTACCGCTCGAAGCCGGCGTGGGCCAGCCGCGACGCGGTCTCCTCCTCCATCGCGAGCTGCGCCTCCGGGTCCGGCTCCACGGCCTCACCGCGCCGCGCGTCCACCGCGAGCCGCGTCCGCTCCTCGATCGTGAGCGCGTAGGCGGCCAGATGGTCTGGCTGAAGGGCCAGCGCCGCCTCCAGCGTCGCGCGCCAGTCCGCCGGGCCCTGCCCGGGCAGCCCGTAGATCAGGTCCAAGTTGAGGTTGGCGAACCCGGCCGCCCGCGCCGCCGCGACGGCGACCCGCGTCCGGTCCGGCGCGGTCCGGCGGCCGACCCGGACCAGGGCGTCGGCGTCCATGGATTGGACGCCGAGGCTGATCCGGTTGAACCCGGCCGCGACGAGCCGGCCGAGCCCCTCCGGCGTGACGGAGTCGGGGTGGGCCTCGACGGTGATCTCGGCATCGGGGGCGACGTCGAACCGCTCGTGGAGCCGGTCCAGGATGTCGGCGAGCTGGTCGGGGGCGAGCGTCGTCGGCGTGCCCCCGCCGACGTAGATCGTCTCCAGGACCCGCCCGGCGAGGGTTCCATGCGCCGCGTGCCGGGCGATCTCCCGATCCAGGGCCGCCAGGTAGACCAGGACGCGGTCCTCGCGGTGGATCTCCAAGGAAAAGGCGCAGAAGTGGCACCGGGCGACGCAGAAGGGGACATGGAGGTAGAGGCCGAGCGCCATGGGGTGTTCCGGTCCGGGCGAGCCCGCCGCCGGTCAGTTCAGCTTCGGGAGGGGGCCCGCCACGTCCTTCGTCAGCACGATCTCGACCTCGTCCGTCGGGGCGGCGCCGCGGTTGCGGACGCGCGCCGTCCAGGAGGGGTGGCGTCGCAGGGTCTCGAAGATGAGCTTCAGCAGTTCGGGCTTGATCCGCTGATCCCAGTCGCGGAGCCAGGCGTAGTTGTCCTCCTCGCCCTCGTAGTCCTCCGGGAACGCCGCCTCCAGGCTGAATCGCAGCCGGAACTCCCGCTCTTCCTGAAACATGCACCCTCCGCGCCGAGCCGGCCGCCCGTTGAAGCCGGGCGGGCCGCTCTCTATAATGGCCCCGTCACGATCACTGAGAGGGAATCCATGCCCATCTTCGAATACCTGTGTCGGGAATGCAACCACCGGTTCGAGCTGATCGTCAACGGCGCGACCGTCCCCGCCTGTCCGGCCTGTCGCGCCACCAGGCTGGAGAAGCAGATCTCCGCCTTCGCGGTCGGCGCGACGGGCGCGCCTCCCCTGGCGTCGGGCGGCGGGGCCTGCGGAAGCTGCGGCGACCCGCGCGGGCCCGGCGCCTGCTCGATGAACTGAGGCCGCCGCGCCGGCGGGGCGGGTCGGCCGTCGGACCGGCAGGTGGGCGCGAAGGCCTTCCGCAGCGCCTCCTGGCGATCGGCGGATCGGCTCGGCGAGGATGCCCCCTCGCGAGGCGGCGGAGGCCCCATGACCGAGATGACGGAGACTGCCGACCAGATCCTGCAGCGGGCGATCCAGACGCTCTCGCGGACCGATCCCCTCGTCAAACTGGTCCCCCAGGTCCGGCTCGGAAAGATGCAGCCGAGCGATCGGGGGCTCCAGGCCGTCACCGAGTCCTGGCTCGCGACCTACCGCCAAGTGCTGGAATCGAGCCGGGCCCTGGACCGGGCTTCGCTCCGGCGGCTGGACCCGGCGCCGCGGGTCGCGGTCCTGGTCGAGGCCGGGGTGATCGGCTCGGACCATCCGGCCGCTGCGGCCCTGGCGGAGACCTTCGCCGCGCTTCTGAAGGAGGCTCCCACTCCATGACCGGCGCTCGCACCCTGCTCGCCGCGGTCCTCTTCCTGATCGTCCCGGCCTTCTCCGGGGCGGAGCCGTCCGGTACGCGCCCCCTGATCGGGCTCGCCAAGCACGAGACCGAGCGGGCCATCCCGCCGGAGACGACCCTGTTGGAGGAGCCGCAGGCGATCGAGCGGTTCCTGGCGGAGCTGGACGGCCAGCCGCCGGACTGGGGGACTGTGCTCGGTCACCACGAGGGAAGCCACGACGCGCGGCTGTTTGCCCTGAACCGCGAGCGGGACGCCGCGCGGGCGGGCAAGGCCGGCCTCGGCCGGCGCGTGACCTTCCTCTGGGACGGCGAACTGTCGGGCTACGAGGCCGCGCTCGGCGGCTACCGGGTGGCGATCGGCCCGCGGATGATCCCCACCGCCTGGGGGCTGGTCCGCTTCAAACCCGAGGGGCTGCCCGCGACCCTGGTGGCGGGCCCGCCGCCGGCGCTGAAGGAATTCCTGAAAACGAAGCAGGCGGCCGGCGGGACGGTCACGATCGCGGTCGCCATGACGGGCCGGCTCGTGCCGGAGGAGTCCATCGTCTACGACATGGCGCACGGCGAGACGGGCCGCGGGCTCATCATGCCGGTGGTGCTGGTCGAGCGGCTGGATTACCTCTATTTCCAGGATCAGTAGTCGTCCCGGGCGCAGCGGAACCCGGTCCCGCTGGCCCGGTCGGCGGGAAAGCCGTAGTCCCGGTCCGTCGTCCGCATGCTCTTCGCCGGCTTGAGCCAGGAGCCGCCCCGGACGACCTTCAGCAGGACGCCGTCGGGGCCCTGGGGATCGGCGGGCGGGGCCTTGAGATAGGCGTAGGGCTCGTACCAGTCCGCTACCCACTCCGAGGCGTTCCCCGCCATGTCGAGCGGCCCGTAGGGGCTCGCCCCGGCCGGCAGCGACCCGACGGGCAAGGTCAGCACCTCGCCCTTGACGCCCCGCTCCTTGGCGATCCGCGCGCCCTCTCCCCTGACCCAGAAGTCCAGCCAGTCCTCGCGGTCCTTGAACTCGACGGTCCGGCCGACCCAGTAGCTCGCGCTGTTGGCGCGGCTCGGGTCCCATGCGTCGCCCCAGGGATAGCGGCGGCCGTCCGTGCCGCGCGCCGCCTTCTCCCACTCCGCCTCCGTCGGCAGGCGCTTGCCCGCCCAGCGGCAGTAGGCCAGGGCGTCGTCCCAGCTCACGTTGACGACCGGATGGTCGGCTATCCCCGCCAGCGGGGCGCCGTGCTCCCAGAGCGTGGCGGCGGGGTTCGGGTTGGCAGGGGGACGGTGGCCGGTCGCGCGGACGAAGCGCTCGTAGGCCCCGTTGGTGACCTCGCGGCGGTCGATCCAGAAGGGGCTCAGGTAGACCAGCCGCTGCGGCGACTCGTCGTCGAACCCGCCGGCCCCCGCGGGGCTGCCCATGAGGAAGTCGCCCGCGGGGATCAGGACCATGTCGGGGGAAGTGGCGGACGACGAGGCCGGCGTCGAGCCCGCGGCAGCCGTGAGCTGGACCGCCATGACGAGGGCCGCCAGGAGGCGGCGCGGCGTCACGCTTCCCGGAGTCCGCAGCAGCGTGCGATGCCGTCGCGGAAGTAGAGCCAGTGCGTGAGGGCTTCGTTGAGGGCGTCGAGGACCGCCTGTTGCTGCTCGGCCTCGACGGCGTGGGCCAGGATGATCTGGTAGGCGGCCTGCCGGTGCCCCGGCTCGACCATGTGGTGGGCACGGACGAGGTCCATGTACTCCGGGGCGAGCCCCTGGTACTGAACGAGGGGATGCTTCATCACCAGGTCTTCGATCTCGGCGGGCGTCTTCGGCTTCGAGCCGTGCAGGATCTCCTGACGGTCGTTGACGCTGCCCTCAACGAAGATCGTCAGGACCGCGACGCCCGTCACCCAGTCGCGCTCCATGGTGACGCAGTCCAGCCATTCGCGGTAGACACGGCTCGCGGAGAGCAGCTCCACGTCCCGGAACTCGCTCCGGGCGAAGCCCAGCCCCATCATCATGGTCAGGAACAGCTCGGGATGGGGCCGGCCGAGCGACAGTCCGCCCGTGTCCTCCTCGTAGATGTTCTTGGCCAGCAGGCTGCGGACCTCGCGGGGCGGGTTCTTGCCGTAGGTCCGCGCCAGGAGGACGGGGAAGTCCCGCACGTACACCGCGTACTCCTGGCGGAAGTGGATCTTGAGCTGGTCGCGCGTGATCTTGTTGCTGCTGAAGTAGGGCCACGCCCAGTGGTTCTTGCGGTCCATGACGGAGAGCAGGCGGTCGCGGAACTGTTCGGGCGAGAGCTTTTTCACCAGGCCACCTCGTGTGACGGGCGCGCCGGCGGCGCATCTGCTTGCATTGTACACGCTCGGCCGCTAGAATGCGCGCGACCCGGCGACGATCCTCCCATGGAACCGATCACGCTTCAGAACCCCGAGGCCATCCTCGACTTCCTCGCGGATGTGTCGCTGCGGGGGAAGGGTTTCACCACGGACTGCCTGCTGGACTATGCGCTGGACGAGGGATTCACCGAACCCATCTACCTCAACGCCAGCGGCGAGGACCCCGACGCCTTCTACAAGGGCCGGGCCAACGCCTGGGCCCTCTACCAGGTGCGGGAGTGGAAGCGGGTGTTGACCGTCTCGGGCGGGCCGGGCAAGGAGCGTCGCGTCCAGATCACCGAAACCCCCTGACCGGTCCCCCGGTCCGCGCCCCGCGCCGCCCGGCACGGGCCTGGTGCCCCGCCCCCAAAGGCGCTAGTCTACGAGCCGTCCCCGGAAAAATCAACGAAGATCATCGCTTGCGAGGGGGGCCGGCCCCTCGTAGAATGGGTGTGGCCGGGCCGACCGTCCGGGAGAGCGTCCATGGCCAAGGTCAAGCTCATCGAGCCGCAGGACGTGGGCGAGCTGGCGCTGATCAAAAGCCTGCTCGATGGGAACGGCATCGGCTACTTCGTGCAGAACGAGCACCTCGGCAGTCTGCTCCCCGGCGTTCCCTTCGCGGCCTGCGTGGTCATGGTCGAGGACTGGGACCTGGACCGGGCGGGCACTCTGCTGGCCGGGCTGGCGGCCTCCGACCGGGCGGACGAGGCCGGCTGACGGCCCTACTTGTACCAGCCGGCGATGAGGACCCCCTCCTCGAAGTAGAGATAGCGGTGGCTGACGTCTGAGGGGCTCCGCCAATCCTCGTAGATCCACTCCTCGCGTCTCAGCCCGTCCTTGGTGTAGCTCACGTTGATCGTATAGGGGCCCCCCCAGGCCTGGAGCACCTGCTCCCTGGTCATGCCGACCACGACCCGCTTGTCCCGGATATGCTTCTCGAAGGTCGGGTCCAGGAGGATCGGGGCGTACCGCCAGGCGAGCATCGCCGCGAACAGCAGGGCGAAGATGGCGTAGAGGGTCAGGCGGACGCGCGGACGGCAGAGGAACGGCTTGGGGGGCGAAGGGGCCTGCGGCTGGGCGTCGGGAGCCGGCGCGGCCGGTGTGAGGTCGGCGGCCAGCGGCGCGTCGCGGGTTTCGGTGCGGAGCGACATGGGCGGCAGTCTATCGGACGGCGACTCGGAGCGTCAAGGCGTGTGACGGAGCGGGAGGCGGTCCGTCGCGTCCGCGCCTCCCGCTCCGCGGGTTGGGAGATAAGGGAGGAAGAATGTTCGTCGAGGTGGACGGCAACCCCAACTGCGAGCGGCCGGTGTTCGCGCGGTTCAAGGCGATCGGCCCGGCGCGGCGGGTCGTGCAGGTGCGCTGCTTCGACCGGGACAGCCGCGGCGAATGGTGCTGGGTCACGGGCTGGCGCGACGACCCGGACGAGCCGACCTGCCCGGCCTACGCGCGGGTCGTCGAGGATTCCGGCGCCGGCCTGGCCTACCTGGTGTACGGCGGGAACTGGGGCCTCCGGCTCAAGCCCGTCGCGCAGGACGAGGCGTGGGACCTCGACAGCCGAAACCAGTGGGGCGAGCCTTACCTCTCGCTGGCGGACGCCTCCGACCTGAAGTTTGCGGAGGAGTGAGTCCGGCTACTCGGCGTACTTGGGGACGGGAATCTTCTTCATGGGCGGCGGCGGCGGGGCGGGACGGTCGGCGAACTCCTTGGAGTAGGGGTTCATGATCGGCTCGTGGGTCAGCTTCGCGCGCCGCTTGGCCATCTCCAGACTCTGGACGCTGATCTCCATCCGGTCGATCAGGGCCTGGGTCGTCAGGAAGTCCGGCAGCCCCTGCAGCGAGAAGAGCTGGTAGGCCAACGACCAGTCCAGCCGGTCCTTGTTGCGCTCGCGGACCAGGGCCCGGGCCTCCGGCGACGGGGGGCCCTTGAAGAGCAGCACCCAGAGGTTCGAGCGGAAGGCCGGCGCCGCAGGGTCCTCGGAAGGCCGGAACTCCGGCACGAGCTTCGGGATGCGCTCGATCGGGACCGGCGGCGAGAACTCGATGTCCACCAGGCTCACGGAGAGCGTCGGGAAATCGGAATGGTCGGTCAGGTCCCGCACGTAGCTGAAGGAATAGCGGATGTCCACGCCGTCCCGCTTGTAGTTGTAGACGTCTTCGCCGTTCTGCGGGGAGATCAGCTTCTTGTAGAACTTCTCCCAGTCGGCGAAGCTGTAGTAGTTGAACACGCGCAGCGCCGCCTTGCGGTCCCGCACGGCGTGGGGCGGGCCGAGCTTCTCCCGCAGCTCCGCCTGGGTCAGACCGAGGTACCCGTCTTCGAAATAGGGGGAGGCCGTGACCGGCGCGGGGCGAAGCGCCGACGCGCAGGCCAGCGTCAGGCACAGGGCGAGGACGATGCGCGGGACCGGCGACGGCATGGCGGGTGCGGGTGTCATCCTGAACCGACCAGGGCCATCGTAACGGCGGGTCGGGACGTTGTCAAGGCGACGGAGTCGGCGGCTGTCGCCTTGCCCGACGCGGACCGATCCAGTATAGTGACCGATCTTCGGGCCGTGACGCGGGGGAGGTGACGGGCGCAGCGATGAAACGTGAAGCGACGAGAGCCGAGCAGTTGCGGGAGGTTCTGCGGCGGCGGATCGCCGTGCTGGACGGGGCGATGGGGACGATGATCCAGACCTATCGCCTCGACGAGGCGGCGTTCCGCGGGAACCGCTTCGCCGACCACCCGCGCGACCTGAAGGGCTGTAACGACCTCCTCTGCCTCACCCAGCCGCAGATCGTCGAGGAGGTGCATCGGGCCTATCTGGACGCCGGCGCCGACATCATCGAGACGAACACCTTCAACTCGACCCGCATCTCGATGGCGGACTACGGCCTGGAGCCGCTGGTCTACGAGCTGAACGCGGCCGGCGCGCGGCTCGCGCGCCGGGCGGCCGACGCGGTCACGGCCCAGGATCCCTCGCGGCCGCGCTTCGTCGCCGGTGCGATCGGACCGACCAACCGGACGGCCTCCATGTCGCCGGACGTGAACAACCCCGCCTTCCGCGCCGTCACGTTCACCGAGCTGGTCGAGGCCTACACGGAACAGGTCCGCGGTCTGCTCGACGGCGGCGCCGACGTGCTGCTGTGCGAGACCGTGTTCGACACGCTGAACCTCAAGGCCTGCCTCTTCGCGATCGACCGGCACTTCGAGGAGACCGGTCGGCGCGTGCCCGTGATGGTGTCGGTGACGATCACGGACCGCAGCGGCCGGACGCTCTCCGGGCAGACCGTCGAGGCCTTCTGGAACTCGATCGCCCACATGCCGCTGCTCAGCGTGGGCATCAACTGCGCCCTCGGCGCCAAGCAGATGCGCCCCTACGTGGCGGAGCTGGCGGAAATCGCGCCGGTCCTGCTGAGCTGCTATCCCAACGCCGGCCTGCCCAACGCCTTCGGCGGGTTCGATGAGACGCCGGAGATCATGGCCGCCGATCTCCGCGACTTCGCGCAGAGCGGATGGCTCAACCTCGCGGGCGGCTGCTGCGGGACCACCCCGGCGCACATCCGCGCGATCGCCGAGGCGGTGCGGGATTGTCCGCCGCGCACGCCCCCGACGCCCGAGCCCTGGCTGCGCCTCTCCGGCCTGGAGCCGCTCACGATCCGGCCGGGGATGAACTTCGTCAACATCGGCGAGCGGACGAACGTCACGGGCTCCCCGAAGTTCGCCAGGCTCATCCTCAACGGCGAGTACGAGGAAGCCCTGGCGGTCGCGCGCCAGCAGGTCGAGGGCGGCGCCCAGATCATCGACGTGAACATGGACGAAGGCCTGTTGGACTCCCGGGCGGCGATGCAGCAGTTCCTGCACCTGATCGCCTCGGAGCCGGACATCGCGCGCGTCCCGGTCATGATCGACAGCTCGAACTGGGACGTGATCGAGGCGGGGCTCCAGTGCGTCCAGGGCAAGCCGATCGTCAACTCGATCAGCCTGAAGGAGGGCGAGGCGACCTTCCTGCGCCACGCGCGGCTCGCGCGCCGCTACGGGGCCGCGGTCGTCGTGATGGCCTTCGACGAGCAGGGCCAGGCGGATCGGGAGGACCGCAAGGTCGCGATCTGCACGCGGGCCTACCGGCTGCTCACCGAGGTCGTGGGCGTGCCGCCGCAGGACATCATCTTCGACCCGAACGTCCTGACCGTCGCGACGGGGATCGAGGAGCACAACGACTACGCCCTCGCCTTCATCGGGGCGACGCGCCGGATCAAGGCGACCCTGCCGCTCTGCAAGGTCAGCGGCGGCATCAGCAACATCTCCTTCTCGTTCCGCGGCAACAACGTCGTGCGCGAGGCGATGCACTCGGTCTTCCTGTACCATGCGATCCGGGCCGGGCTGGACATGGGGATCGTCAACGCCGGCCAGCTCGCGGTGTACGAGGAGATCCCGAAGGACCTGCTGACGCTGGTCGAGGACGTCCTGCTCAACCGCCGGCCGGACGCCACCGAGCGCCTCGTCGCCTTCGCCGAGACCGTCAAGCAGCAGGACAAGGCGGCGGTCAAGGACGAGGCCTGGCGGCTGGGGACGGTCGAGGAGCGGCTCTCGCACGCGCTGGTCAAGGGGATCGTGGACCACATCGAGACGGACGTGGAGGAGGCGCGGCGCAAGTACGGCAAGCCCCTCGCGGTGATCGAGGGGCCGCTCATGGCGGGCATGAACATCGTGGGCGACCTGTTCGGCGCGGGCAAGATGTTCCTCCCGCAGGTGGTCAAGAGCGCCCGCGTGATGAAGAAGGCCGTGGCCTACCTCCTGCCCTTCCTGGAGGAGGAGAAGCTCGCCACGGGCGGGGGGCAGGCGCAGGGCCGGGTCCTGCTCGCCACGGTCAAGGGCGATGTCCACGACATCGGCAAGAACATCGTCGGCGTGGTCCTGGGCTGCAACAACTACGAGGTGATCGACCTCGGCGTGATGGTGCCCTGCGAGAAGATCCTCCAGACCGCGCGGGAGCGCAAGGCGGACATCATCGGCCTGAGCGGCCTCATCACGCCCTCGCTCGACGAGATGGTGCACGTCGCGCGCGAGATGGCGCGCGAGGGGTTCCACGTGCCGCTGCTCATCGGCGGCGCCACGACCAGCAAGGCCCACACGGCGGTGAAGATCGCCCCGGCCTACGAGCCGGGCGTCCTCCACGTGCTCGACGCCTCGCGGGCGGTCGGGGTCGTCGGCCGGCTCCTGAGCGCCGACGAGCGGGCGCGCTTCGTCGCGGACACGCGGCGGGAGCAGGAGGAGATGCGGCGCGCCCACGAGGCGGGGCGCACGACGCGGCGGCTGCTCACGCTGGCGGAGGCCCGGGCGCGCCGGGCCGTCTTCGACTGGGGGGCGGTGGACCGGCCCAGGCCCGCCTTCCTCGGCCTACGGGTCCTGGACCCCTTTCCGCTGGAGGACATCCTCCCGTTCATCGACTGGTCGCCCTTCTTCCACGCCTGGGAGCTGCGGGGGCGCTACCCGCAGATTCTGGAGGACCCCACGGTCGGGGCGAGGGCGAAGGAGCTGTTCGCCGACGCGCAGCGGCTGCTGGCGGAGATCGTCAAGGAGCGTCGGCTGACGGCGCGCGGCGTGTACGGCTTCTTCCCCGCCAACAGCGTCGGGGACGATATCGAGCTGTACCGGGACGAGTCGCGCATGGCGGTGCTGACGACGCTCCACACGCTGCGACAGCAGAGCGAGAAGCCGGAAGGGCAGCCGAACTTGGCGCTGGCCGACTACCTGGCGCCCCGCGAGACGGGGCTCGCGGACTACCTGGGGGCCTTCGCGGTGACGAGCGGGATCGGACTGGAGGACCTCTGCGCGCGGTTCGAGGCGGACCACGACGACTACGGCTCGATCATGGCCAAGGCGCTGGCGGACCGGCTGGCAGAGGGGTTTGCGGAATGCCTGCACCGGCAGGCCCGGCTGGATTGGGGCTACGGCGCCGGCGAGCACTTGACCCAGGAAGACCTGATCCGCGAGCGCTACCGCGGTATCCGGCCCGCCCACGGCTACCCCGCCTGTCCGGACCACACGGAGAAGCGGCTGCTCTTCGAGTTACTGGAGGCGGAGCGGCGCGTCGGCATCCGGCTGACGGAGAGCTACGCGATGTGGCCGGCCTCCTCGGTGAGCGGGCTGTACTTCGCCCATCCGGAGGCGCGCTACTTCGCCGTCGGCAAGATCGGCCGCGACCAGGTCGAGGACTACGCGAAGCGCAAGGGGATGGACGTGGCCGCCGTCGAGCGGTGGCTCGGGCCGAACCTGAACTACGAGCCGTGAGGGAGTGTTGAGTGGCGAGCCGGCAGAGTCCGGAACGCGCAACTCAACACGCTCGACTCCACGCTGGCCTTACCGGCAGGCGGCTTCCAGCGCCGGCTCCTCGGCAGGCGCGCCGGCCACCGCGGTCTGAAGGGCCGCCTCGATCCAGCCGTACCGTTCCTCGGCCCAGGCGTTGAAGGCCTCGGCGTCGGGAAACACCAGCTCCCAGGCCCGCACCGCGTCCAGTAGCAGGAGCTGGTGCGGGCGGTTCCCGCCGGGAAAATAGACCACCAGCACCGCCGAGTTGCCGATCAGGCTGATGTCCGTGAAGATGTGGATCATGGACGCGGCCGGGAGGGTCGCGGCCCGCGTCGCGGCCTCCACGATCGGGTGGTACACGCGCTGCAGGAACCGGGAGATCGCCTCGTAGGGGGCCTTGGCCTGATGCAGCCGCGGGTTCGGGGAGTCGCCGAACAGGTGCTCGGTGAAATAGTCGGCGGCTTCCCAGGTCGGCATCGCGCCCGACGCCACCAGGGCCTCGCAGAGGTAGCCGAGCCAGTTGCGGGACACACACGTCTTCATCGCGCAGTCCTCCTCCATGTCGAGGGGTTGACCGTCAAACCGTCTGGTGTCGAACCGGATTCAGGGTCTGGCAGGAGAGCCCAGAGGACCGACCGGCGTGAGTCGCGGCGGGACTGTACCAGGGAGGGGGGCGCGCTGTCAATCGAAATCCACGCCCGCCCGGCGGGGGCGGCGTGGCTCAGGCGGGCGGCTCATCGGGGTACCGCTGCCGGATGGCGACGATCTCCTCCAGGTCCGTCAGGAAGAGGTCGAGCAGCTCCGGGTCGAAGTGGCTGCCGCGGCGCGCCTTCATCAGGTCCACGGTCCGGTCGAGGGGGTAGGCGGGCTTGTAGGTGCGGCGGCTGCTGAGGGCGTCGAATGCGTCGGCGATGGCCGCGATGCGCCCCTCCAGCGGGATCGCCGTGCCCTCCAGGCCGCGGGGATAGCCCGTGCCGTCGAACTTCTCGTGGTGGGTCCATGCGATCGTGGCCGCCAGCTTCAGCAGGTCGGCCTCGGAGTCCGCCAGGATGCGGTAGCCGATCTCGGAGTGCTGGGCCATGATCTTGAACTCCTCGTCGGTGATCTTGCCGGGCTTGAGCAGGATGTGGTCGGGCGTGCCGAGCTTGCCGATGTCGTGCATGGGGCTCGCGATCCGGATCAGCTCGCAGCGGTCGGCGTCGAGCCCGTAGCGGCGGGCCAGGACGGCGCAGTACTGGCTCATGCGCTGGATGTGCTTGGCGGTCAGGTTGTCCCGGAACTCGGCCGCGATGGCCAGCCGCTTGACCGTCTCCTCCCGCGACTGCCGGACATCCCGCTCGGCGCGCTCCAGCCGGGCGATGGCGGCGCGGAGCTCCGCCGTGCGCGCGGAGACGGTCTGTTCGAGCTGCGCCCGATGGGCGCGGGTCTCGATTTCCAGCCGGCGCCGCCGCAGCGCGTTGACGACGTTGATGAGCACCTCGTTAGACTCGAAGGGCTTGATGATGTAGCCGTAGGCGCCGAGTTCCAGCGCGGTGGTGGCGAGCTGCGGGTTGTCCAGGCCGGTCACCATCACCGCCGCGGTGTCCTGGTAGGAGGCCAGGACGTGGGTCACGAGGTCCAGGCCGGACTCCCCCGGCATGTTCACGTCGCAGAGGATGAGGGCGAAGGGGCGCTCCCGCAGGCGGGTGCGCGCCTCGACGGCGTCGGCGGCCAGCGTGCAGGCGTAGCCGTAGCCTTCCAACAGCCGGCCCAGCATGGTCCGGATCGGGGCCTCGTCGTCGACGATGAGGATCCGCGGTGCTTCCATCGTCCCAGCCAGCGGCGCCGCCGGGCTGGGCCCGGGCACGCCGCGCTCGGTTGTAGCAGAAAGCCCCGGGGATTGAAAGTGCGGGGGCCGTTGCGCGCGGGACGCGGTTGCTTCTTTCCCGGCGGGAGCGTAGGCTGGCGTCGTGCCGTACCTCTTGCCCCACGAGGACCTTTTCGCCGCCGGGGTCGCCGCGCTGATCGTCGCGCTGCTGGCCGTGCGCGCGGCCGTCGCACGGCGCCGCGGACGGCCGCCGGCGGGCGGCACGGAGCCGTGAGGCGGCTCCGCGCGGTTTGATCTTTGTCCGTCCCTTTCCTATAATTCGGCCCTCGTCGAGTCCGGGAAGGAGTCCTACCGATGGAACGCGGCACGAGCCTCCTGCGCAAGGACGGGCGGCGAAACGACCAGGTCCGTCCCGTCACGATCACGAGGAACTTCATCAAACATGCCGAGGGATCGGTCCTGATCGAGATGGGCGGGACCCGGGTGATCTGCACGGCCTCGGTGGAGGAGAAGGTGCCGCCCTTTCTCAAGGAGAAGCGGCTGGGCTGGGTGACGGCGGAATACGCCATGATCCCCCGCGCCACTCACGAGCGGACCCCGCGAGAGGCCGTGCGGGGCAAGCAAGGCGGCCGGACGCTGGAGATCCAGCGGCTGGTCGGGCGCGCGCTCCGGGCGGTGACCGACCAGGCGGAGATGGGCGAGCGCACCATCTGGATCGACTGCGACGTGATCCAGGCCGACGGCGGCACCCGGACCGCCTCCATCACCGGAGCCTTCATCGCCCTGGCCGACGCCTTCGCGACGCTCAAGAAGCGGGACCTGATCAAGAAACGCCCGCTCACGGATTACCTGGCCGCCGTCAGCGTCGGCAAGGTCGGCGGCGAGGTGCTCGTGGACCTGGCCTACGAGGAGGACTCCATGGCCGAGGTGGACATGAACTTGGTTATGACCGGGGGGGGCCGGTTCGTCGAGGTGCAGGGCACGGCCGAGCGCCGGGCCTTCGCCAAGGCGGACCTGGACGCCTTCCTGGCCTCCGGCTGGCAGGCGATCCAGCGGCTCGTCGCGCTCCAGAAGGAGCTCATCGGGGACCTGGCGTGAAGGCGGAAGCCGTCGGCACGGAGGTGGTGCTGGCCACGCGGAATCGGGACAAGGGGCGCGAGCTGGCCGCGATTCTCGCGGGCGCCGGCGTCCGCATCCGCACGCTGGACGAATTTCCGGGCGCGCCGGAGGTCGTCGAGGACGGGGAGACCTGCGAGGCCAACGCGATCAAGAAGGCGCTGTCTGCCCTGCGGTTCACCGGCCTGCCCGCGGTGGCCGACGACACGGGTCTGATGGTGGACGCCCTGGGCGGCCGCCCCGGCGTCCACGCCGCCCGCTATGCCGGCGCGGGCGCGACCTACGAGGACAACTGGCGGAAGCTGCTCCGGGAACTGGAGGGCGTGCCCAGGGAGAAACGGACCGCGCGGTTCGTCACCATCGCCGCCCTGGCCCGGCCGGGCGAGCGCGTCGAGGTCATGGAGGGCGTCCTGGCCGGTCTGATCGCCGAGGCGCCGGCCGGCGCCGGCGGGTTCGGGTACGATCCGGTGTTCTGGGTCCCGGAGCTGGGCCGGACCCTGGCCGAGCTGGATCCGACGGAAAAGAACCGGGTCAGCCATAGGGCCAGGGCCTTCGCGAAGCTTAAGGAGCTCTTGAATTCGAAATAGGTGGGCGTCAACCTTCTATCGCCCGGGATGGACGTCGGCCCGTGCGATGGGTTCGCGAGCGTCTGTCGCAAGGTGATCACTGCCCGTGAACGAGCGAGGGACGTCGGGGCGTGGCGCAGCCCGGTAGCGCACCTGCTTTGGGAGCAGGGTGTCGGAGGTTCAAATCCTCTCGCCCCGACCACTCCACGCTAGCCTGGACCGGCCCGCTTCTAAGCGAGCGGGCCGGATCAGTACTCGCGAGACGATTGCGTCTGTAGCAATGCTTGCCATGCGGCGGCGCGCAGCTTTGTGCGCAGCTTTGCGCGCAGCTTTGGTTGTGCCGTCGCAGCCGTGCCGTTGAGTTCACCAGGCTGGGCCGCCGTACCGTCGAGTGAGCACGGCGGGGACGTTCCTCTTCCGTGAAGGCCGACCTCACCAGACGGATCATCATCAGGCGGTTCCGCCGCCGCCGGCTGCTGGCCATCGGCGCGGTCGTCGTCGGGCTGGTGGGCGGCCTGCTCCTCGCCTGGCTGATTCGACCCGAGGCCCACTACGACCCCGAGGCCAAGTGGACCTCGGTCCACTTCGAGATCGTCATCTTCTTCTTGGTGGCCGCGGCCTTCGTCGCCTTCACGACCTTCCGTTGTCCCAACTGCCAGAAGCTGCCCTGGGGCCGCGGCGGGGTCAGCCTCAACCCTAAGCGGTGCGGCGCCTGCAAGGTCCGCCTTGAGGAAGAGTGACCTTGCCTCGTCGCCTCGGCTCGTCTACACTGGCGCAGGCCCGGACCCTCCGTCCGGCGGACGCGCCCGTAGCTCAGTTGGATAGAGCACCAGCCTTCTAAGCTGGTTGTCGCTGGTTCGATTCCAGCCGGGCGCGCCATTTCCCCGGCCTCGCGAGGCTGTCCCCATGGACCCGGTCAGCGACCTCGGCGTGCTCCTCGGAAAGCTCGTCGCCCTCGCCCTCCTGCTCGCGGCGGTCGTCGCCTGGCTCGTGATCCTCGCCCGCCGGCGCGGGAAGCGGCTTCCTGCCTCGATCGCCGTCAGCGCGGTCGTGACCGTCGGCCTGGCGTCCCTCCTCATGCTGATCAACGGGGACGTGCTGCCCGCTCCGTCGGCGAAGGCGATGAACGGTCTGCGGGTGGCCGCCTGGCTGTCCGCTTCGTTCTTCCTCCTCAAAGTCCTCGACCTCGTCCTGATCGGCGAATACCTCGTCGAGCGGCGGGGCGCGCACGTGCCGCAGGTGGTCCGGACCCTGATCCTGGGGGCCGGCCTGGTGGCGGCCGGCCTCGTGATCCTGGAGGTCGTGCTGCACATCAACCCGGTCGCGCTGGTGGCCGTGCCCACGGTCGCGACCGCCGTGGTGGGCGTGGCGCTGCGCGACACGCTGGTCCGATTCTTCTCCGGCATTTCCCTGGGGAAGATGATCCGCGTGGGCGACTGGGTGTCCGTCCTGGACCGCGAGGGGGTCGTGACCGAGATCAGCTTCAGCCACGTCACGATCATGACGCGGCAGCAGGATCTGGTCATCATGCCGAACGACACCGTCGTCCGCTCCTCGGTCATCAACTACAGCCGCGCGCCCGCCCATCTCAGCGAGATCTCGGTCGAGGTCGCGGACGGCGCTCCGCCCGCGGTGGTCTGTGGCCTGCTCACGGAGGCGGCCGCGGCCGTGGAGGGGGTGCGCAGGGAGCCCAAGCCGGAAGCGATCCTCAACGCCTTCACCGCGTTGGGCGTGGAGTACCGGCTGAGGTTCGCGGTCCGGGACTACGGGCGCGCGCCCCACATCGAGGGCGAGGTGCGGACCTACGTCTGGCACGCGCTCCGCCGTCTGGGCCTACGGCTCGTTTCGCCCCGCATGGCGGTGCTGATGGAGGAGCCGGCCAAGGTCGCCGGGAAGGTGGACGAGGCCGATCGGTTCGCGTCCTTCCTCGTCGGCCTCGACTTCGTCCGTGCCCTCTCGCCCGAGCAGGTCCAGATACTGGCGCGCGGAGCCCGGGCGCAGGAGTATTTGCCGGGCGAGAAGATCGTCCGCCAGGGAGACCCCGGCGAGGAACTGTTCGTCATCCTGGAGGGCAGCGCGGATGTCGTGCTGGAACACGAGGGCGAGGAGAAGGTCCTGACCACCCTGCAGGACGGGCAGTTCTTCGGGGAGATTTCGCTCCTGACGGGCGAGCCGCGCTCGGCCACCGTGGTCGCCAAGACGCCCCTGCGGGTGATGGTGCTGGGAAAGCAGACACTGAGCGAGATCATCCTCGATCAGCCGGACCTGATCGAGAAGATCGGCGAGTTGGTGGCGGCCCGTCGGGTGCAGAGTGCGGCGCTGCGTCAGCAGATGACCCAGGAACATGCGAAGCAGACGATGGAGAAGGAAACCCGCTCCCTCGTCGCTCGCATCCAGCGGTTTTTCCGCGGCAAGCCTGCCCCCGCCCGGCCGGGCGACCCCTAACCCGCCGACCGTCGTCTTTGGGCGGTTCGGTTACCCCGTCGAGTCCGACTGCATCCCGCCTTCTGCCTGCTCCGCGGCGATGGTGTCCGCGAGCCGCTCCAGATCCGCCGACGCGGCGGCCAGCCGCAAGAAGCGGGCCGGGCTTCCGCCTCCGCCGGGGGGCCCCGTGCCCTCGGCCTGCGCCCGATCGGGACGGCTCGTCGGCGGGCCGGCCTGCTGGTCCACCTCGGCAAGGACGTCCTCGGTGGTGCGGATGAGGGACCGGAGACTGCGCTGGCCGGAGCGCTGGACGGGCGGGTGCGCGGCGGGCGGTGCCGGCTGGGCGGCCGGCTCAAGCGGCGCGGGAGGCGGGGGCGCGGTCGGTGGCTGTGCGGAGGGCGGTGGAGGGGACGGGGGAAGAGAGGAGGGAGGCGGGGAGGGAGACGGGGCGTGACGGAGGGCGGTCGGGCCTACCCCCTGGGGGCGGCGAGGGGACACCTTGGGCGACGCCTTCGACGCGGCCGACGGGCGGTGCGGCGCCAGCTGGTCGCGGACCTGCTCGACCAAAAGGAACAGCGCGGCCGTCACCGCGGCGCCCAGGGCGGTGAGGGCCAACACGAGGACCGCCGCCCGGCGCACGACCGCGCGGGCTACCGGGTCGCCCATCCACCGGGCGGCTTGGCCGGGCGGTGCGGCGTGGAGCAGGAGCGCGAGGCCGATGGCCAAGCCGATGGCCGCGCCGGCGGCGGCGCCGCGTCCGAGAGGAGTATCGGGAAGATACCAAGGTGTCCGACTTGACGACGGCATGGCTTGCCCGCTGCTTTGCCCCGGAGCGAGACCGTTACGGGGGCGCACTATAGCACGGGCGTTGCTCGTGTTGAAGGGGGAGACACGGGTCTTCCCCTAGTGTGTGGGCCACCTTTTCTCGGGAACCGGGACCAGGCAAGACCAAGGACCTGCGCTCCATCAGGGCGTCGGTCCGACCGAGCCGGCCGGCGCAGAGCCGCCCGCCGCCGGCACGGCCGTCCCGTCACAGCGGCCGCAGTCCGGAGTGGCCCGACTTATCTTCTTTCGGTTCGGCCGAAGGAGTCTCGGGCAGGAGAGCGGGCTGGGGACGTTCCTCGGGCGTGGCGCGCAGGGTCTGGCGGGAGCCGTTCCGGATGATGACCAGCTCCACGGCCTGGCCGACCTTCAGGCTTTTGAATGCGGTCAGGTACTGTTCCGGCGTCTGCATCTCCACCCCGTTGACGGAGCGGACGATGTCGCCGCCGAGCACCCAGGGCTCGCCCTCCACGGTGACGTTCAAGTCGCCGCCGCGCAGCCCGGCCTTGTCGGCCGGGCTCCCGGCCTCCACCTCCTCGACGATCAGCCCCTTCGTCAGGGGCAGGGCGAAGAGCGTGACGATCTCGTCGGACAAGAGCTTGCCGCGGAAGCCCAGCCAGGGGCGGATGACGCGCCCGTTGGCGCGCAGCTCCCCGGCCACCTCCTTGGCGACGTTGATGGGGATGGCGAAGCCGATGTTCTGGGCCCCCATCAGCATGGCGGTGTTGATCCCGATCACCCGCCCGTCCAGGTCCACGAGCGGGCCGCCGCTGTTGCCGGGGTTGATCGGTGCGCTGGTCTGGATGATCCGCTCCTGGAACGCGCGGCCCGCCTCCGGCATCCGGCCGAAGCCGCTGATCACGCCCGTCGTCAGCGCATAGCCGAGCCCGAAGGGATGGCCGATGGCCATGACCTCCTGGCCGATGTCCACCCGGTCCGAGTCGCCCAGCGAGACGGTCGCGTGGAAGCCCTTCGGCAGGACGACGCGGAGCAGGGCCAGGTCGGTCTCGGCGTCCATGCCGATCAAGGCGGCCGGCAGGCGCGTGTTGTCGTGGAGCATGACGGTGACCTTGGCCGCCCCGGCCACGACGTGGGCGTTGGTGAGGATGGTGCCCTCCTGGTCCAGGATCACGCCGGAGCCGATGCCGCCGTACACCCCGGCCGGATGGTGCGGCTTGGTGACGTAGGCCGACGTGATGAACACGGTCGCCCCCGCCACCTTCTTGTAGGTCTGGGCGACGGACTCCTGGATCTTGACCTCCTTCTTCGGAGGAGGCGGCGCGGCCTGCAGCTCGAGGTCCGGACAGGCGGCGGCGAACAACGGAAGCAGGAGCAGCAGGCCTCGGAGCGTTCGGGACAGGGACATGGATGCAGCCTCCTTGCTTGGAATCGGGTGGACTCTTCTACCACAACGGGCGGGTTCGGGGCAGGGGGATGTCGGGCGCGGTCACAGCTCGAGCTGGACCCGCATCTCGGCGGTCACCGTGCAGCCCCGCAGGAACGACAGGCCGCTTCCCCAGGCGGCGGCCGCCTGGCGGTAGTAGAACAGCAGGCAGGAGCGGAAGACCGGCGCGGCGACGAGGCGGGCGCCCTCCTCCGGCCCCCTGACCTCGATCGGCGGGTCGGCCCCCTCCCATTCGGCCTGATGGATGAGGTCCACGAAGAGGCCGGGCCGGCCGGCTCCCTCAAGATCCAGGTCGAAGTAGAGCCGCGAGCCGATCAGGCCCTCGCCGGCGGCGCACTCCGGGGCGTTGAGGACGCAGCGCGTGAACGTGACCGTGGCGACCGGCACGGCGGCTACCGTAGCTCCCGCAGGCCGCGGCGCCACTGGTCCGGCGGAATGGGATCGCCGGTCCAGAGGCCGCGCTTGGCGGCCCTGGCCTCCGCTTCCAGGCCCGAGAGGATCGGGTCCGCGGACTGTTTCCGGTACCACCAGGCCAGCCCCGCGCGCAGGAGCGCGTAATTGAGGTTCTGTCCGTCCGGGAGCTTCACCTCGACGAGCCGGCGGCCGGAGAAGTCGCGCTTCACCGTCTTGACCGTCACGTCCTTGCCCAGGGCCTGGGCGCTCGTGAACTCCCGCGCCTCCCGGCCGAAGGGCTGGTCCAGCTCCGGGCAGTCGACCCCGTTCAGGCGGACCGGCGTCTCCTGCCCGTCCCGGAGCACCGTCAGGCTGTCGCCTTTCGCCACGGCGACGACCCGGCCGGCGAATTCCTCCGCGCCGGCGGGCGCCGTCGAGACGAGCCAGGCGGTCACGCAGGCCAGTCCGAGGCACAGTCCGATCCGCTCCATCGCCGACCTCCCGTCCGACGGGCCAGCTTACCAGGAAGGGACCGTGCGGGCCAAGCCGTTCTTCGGGGGCGCGGCGACCCGCTGGAGATCGGTGGCCGTACGTACGCCATTCGGCGTAGGCCGCATCCCGGAGAGGCCCTTGCCTTCCTCCGACACCGGGCGTAGGCTCCTTCGGGGCGGCGGGCGACCTCGTGCCGCCCGCGTCCCACAACCCGAGCCCCGGGAGGTCCGCGATGGAGCCCAACGTCAGCGCGCGGCGCGTCCTGATCCTCCTGGTGACGGTCCTGGTGGGGGTGCCGGTGGGGCTGGCACTGGTCGGCCTCCTGCTCCTGCTGCTGTGGACCCACGGGAGCAACCTGGCCGATCGCCTGAGCCTGGAGGCCCCGGCCGCGCCGTCGGCCGAGGTGCTCCCCCAGCCGCCGCTGCCGGGGGATGAGGCCTTCCCAACGCTCCTGGCCATCGCCGAGCCGCTGCACAAGGCCGCCGGCGAGCAAGGCATCCTGAAATCGGGCTGCTACGCGGCGCATCCGATCCCGCCCCCCTGCGTGGACTGGCTCGCGTCACAGGCCGGGACGTTGAAGGCGCTGGACGAGTGGCTGGCCGGCCCCTCGCCCTACAAGCTCGCGCGGCCCGCCGACCTCGGTCCGCGAGGGCGCTTGCTGGTCGAGCGCTTCACGGCGGACGCCCCGGTCCCGAACTTCATCGCCTTTCAGACGCTGGCAAGGCTGCTCGCGGTGCGCGCCATGACGGCCATGGACGCCGGCGATGGCGCGACGGCGCTCAAGGCCCTGCGCACCCTCTTCGCCCTGGCCGACTTCCTGACGCAGAACCCGATCCTGATCTCCCAGATGGTGGGCTATGCGGTAGAGCGGATCGGGCTGGGGGCGATCCTGCGCGCGGCCGGTCCCCGCGCCCCCCTGGAAGACCTCGACGCGGCGCTGCCGGACCCGACGGGCGGCGTGGCGGCGCTGCGCCGGAGCTATCAGGTCGAGCAGGTCGTGGCCTCCAACAGCTTCGACGACGCCGCGGTGACCGGACTGGCGGAAGGCTATCAGGTCTGGCTGGCGAAGGGCCTGGGCGTCTACAGCGGCGAGGTGACCTGGCGGCGCTTCCGGGCCGAGCACCGCGCCCTGGTCGCGCATCTGGAGGGCAAGGCTTTGGGGACCGCCTTTTACGTCCCCGCCGACCCGCGGGCCTGCGCCCCCGAGCCGGAGGACCTGGCCGCGAAGCTGCGGACGCTGCCGAACCGCCTGGGCCGGAACGCCTTCTGCGGGGCCGACTGGGCCAGGTTCACGGCCCTGTACGGCGCCACCGTGGATGCCGTGGCGGCGACCCGCGTGGCGCTCGCCGCCCGGCGGTACCACCGGGACCGGGGGAGCTGGCCGGGACAGGAGACCGACCTGGTGCCGGCCTACCTCAAGGCCTGGCCCGTCAGCGTGCTCGACGGCCAGCCGATGCGCTGGACCGCCGACCGGAGCGGGATCGAGCTGTTGGATGTGGATGGGAAGAGTCCGTGTACGGGGAACCCCGCCGTGCCCTGTCCGGCGCGCTTCGCGCCGTCATGACGAGCCGGCCTGTAGCCATGGGAGGTGTTCGATGGCCGACAAGCAGACCCTGATCCTGGTGGTGCTGGACGAGAGCGGGTCCATGGGGGTGAAGCAGGGCGACGTGATCGGCGGGTTCAACCGGTTCCTGCGCGATCAGCAGCGACTACCCGACCCCTGCCGTCTCGGGATCGTCACGTTCAACACGACGGTGACGCGCGCGCTGGCGCCGCGCCCGATCGCCGAGGTGCCGCCGCTGGATGCGCAGACCTACGTGCCGGGCGGGAACACGGCCCTCCTGGATGCGGTGGGGACGAGCGTCGCCATCGCGGGCGAGCACCGGCGGGAGGGCGAGCGTGTCCTGATGTTGATCATCACCGACGGCGAGGAGAATTCGTCCACGGAGCTGACGCTCGCGCAGGTGCGGGACCTGATCGCACGGAAGGAGGCGGAGGGCTGCTGGACCTTCGCCTACCTCGGCGTCGAGCCGGAGCAGTGGGCGGACAGGATGGGCGTGGGGCGCGGCGGCAGCGCTCAGTACCTGGCAGACGATCCCACGGTCTCGTTCTCGCTGATGAGCGACGCCACGAGGTCGTTCCGCCTCTCGGACGCGATGCAGAGCCGGGAATTCTACGGGCAGGAGGACGACCAGACGCCGCAGACGTGAGCCGCGCGAGGGCGGTGCCGGAACCATGAACGGGGACGTGGAGTCCTTGCTCGATCGGGCCAGGGCGTGCGAAGAGGCCGGCGACGTGGGCGGCGCCGGCGGTCTGCTCCATGAGGCGCTCATGGCCCGTGTCGAGCGCGAGAGCTACGAGGGGCTCCTCTCCCTGCCCAGAAACCGACCGGCGAGGCCCGGCACGGGCCGCGCCTCTGCCGGTCCGGCTCGAGGATGTGCCCTTGCCGGAAGAGATTCGCGACTGGATCGTGACCGAGGGGAAGACCGCCGGGTGGGTCCTGCTCAGGCAGGGGTCGCTGGGGATTCGCGAGGCCGAGGAGCGGCTCGGTGGGAGAGGGGAGCGGTGTCGAAGTGTCGGAAACGATTGGTGCCCCCGACACGATTTGAACGTGCGACCCGCGGTTTAGGAAGTCTACGTGGCCCAACGCTCGCCGAAACGGAACCAACCCAGAGCAACCTAGCACAAGCTGCAACCTCGCAGGAGACCGAGGAAGGCGGGGCTATGCCTGGTGAAACCGACCCCGGCGACACCGAGGGGTCAGTCTAGTTTGTGGCCTGGTCCGGTAGCAGGCAGGTAGCACACTTCGGCCGTTCACCGTGGCCGTCCTGACCTGCGGTTTGATGATTCGCTCCTATGGGAAAACATGCCAAGAATCCAGGCGTTAGAGGCCCTGCTACCACGGCGCTACCCGTGGACATGAGGGACGCGGGCGCGGTGTCGCGGCCCTCGACCCGGCAAACGCACGGCATTGGGCTGCTCAAGCGGGCGGTAAAGACCCTCGGTAGCCGCACGATCGACCGCCGAACGAGCCTCGGCAAGGCGCTGACGGCGTGGCGGGGCGAGCTGATCGCGGACTTGGGCGGCGAGGCGGCGATCTCGACACAGGAGCGGGCGATCGTGGAGCTGGCCGTCAAGACCAAGCTCCTGCTCGACAGCGTGGACGCCTGGCTCCTCACGCATCCGCCGCTGGTCCATGCCCGGAAGCGGGCGTTGTACCCCGTGGTCCGCGAGCGCGTGCAGCTCAGCGATGCCTTGAGTCGCTATTTGGCCCAGCTCGGGCTGACGCGGCGGGCCCGGCCCAGCCTGGACCTGGCCGACTACCTGGCGCGGCGGGATGGGGCGGGCCGGGTGGAGGCCGGGGCGCCGGCCGGGGAGGAGGGCGCGGGCCCATGACCCCGCTCAGGCTGCGCCTCTGGCTGACGCGGTGGTGGCACGCTGGCGCGGGGGCGCTCATGGAACCGACCGCCCTGCTGCTCCTGGCCGGGCTCTTGGCCCTGGCGCCGAGGGGGTAAGGCCACCATGGCGCGGACCCCGCCGATGCCGACCATCATCGACGTGCTGAACGACCCGGTCTTGTTCCGGGACCTCTTCCCGGCGACCACCTGGCAGGCGTGGCGGGCGTTTCTGGCGGCCGTCTTCGGCCTGCCGATGCCGCCGGCGGCGGAGGCGGTGTGCCGCCGCTGGACGGGCCGGTCGCGCGTCCCCCAGCGCCCGGCGCGGGAGGCGTGGGTGATCGTCGGACGCCGGGGCGGCAAGAGTCGGATCACGGCGCTCCTGGCGGTCTACGTGGCGTGCTTCCGGGACTACCGCCGCACGCTGACCCAGGGCGAGCGCGGCGTCGTCATGCTGATCGCCTCGGACCGGAAACAGGCCCGCGTGCTCAAGGGCTACGTCGCCGGGCTCCTTCGGGCCGTGCCGATGCTGGCGCGGCTGATCGAGCACGAAACGACGGAATCCCTCACCCTCACCAACCGGGTGGTCATTGAAGTGCACACGGCCTCGTTCCGGGCGGTGCGCGGCTATACCGTCGTCGCGGCGATCTTGGACGAGATCGCCTTCTGGCCGGTGGAGGATGCGGCCAATCCGGACACGGAAATTTTGACGGCCCTCCGTCCGGCCATGGCGACGGTGCCGGGGGCGCTCTTGGTGGCGATTTCGTCGCCTTACGCGCGACGGGGGGAGCTGTGGCGGGCGTACCGGGACCACTTCGGTCGGGACGATGATCCGGTATTGGTCTGGCAGGCGGACACCCTGACCATGAATCCGACCGTCCCGCCGCACGTGATCGCGGCGGCCTACGAGGCGGACGAGGCCAGCGCGGCGGCCGAGTATGGGGCGCAATTCCGGCGCGACGTGGACGCCTTCGTCCCGCGCGACGCGGTGGAGGCCTGCGTGATCCCTGGCCGGCGCGAGCTGGCCCCGGCACCCCAGACCCGGTACTGGGCCTTCGTGGACCCCTCGGGGGGGGCGCAGGACAGTTTCACGCTGGCGATTGCCCACCACGAGCCGGGTCTGGCGGTCCTGGACCTCGTGCGGGAGGTGACGCCACCCCTGAGCCCGGAGCAGACCGTCGCGACGTTTGCGGACCTCCTTCGGTCCTACGGCATCACGTCGGTCTCGGGGGACCGGTACGCGGGCGAGTGGCCGCGAGAACGATTCCGGGCGCACGGGGTCCGCTATGAGCCGGCGGAGCGGCCGAAGTCGGACCTCTACCGGGACCTGCTCCCGTTGGTGAACTCGGGCCGGGTCGCCTTGCTCGATCATCCCCGGTTGATCGCCCAGCTCTGCGGCTTGGAGCGGCGGACGGCGCGGGGGGGCCGGGATTCGATTGACCATGCCCCCGGCCAGCACGACGACGTGATCAACGCGGCGGCGGGGGCGCTGGTGCTGGCTCACACCCAGGGGGCGCGCCAGGCCGTCGCGCATCTCTGGTGGGGGCCCGACCCCTCGCCAGCGAGCGCGGGGGAGCCCGCCTCACGGGAGCCCGCACCGGAGGACCGCCAACTGCGCCGCGTGTACGGCCCATGGCTCGGCGCGCCGGCCGACCTGCCCCTCACCTGCGCCATGTGCGGCGGGTTCGACCCGACGACGGGGACCTGCCGGACGCGGCGCCTGGTCACGCAGGCGACCTACCCCGCCTGCGAGGCCTATGAGGTCACGCCGGAGGAGGTGACGCCATGACGCAGCGCCACCCCCTCGATCCCCCGTCGGAAGGGTGTGGCCGGCTCGTCGGGCGACGCGCGCATCTGCCCCAGGCACGACGATCGCCGACCGACGCGACCCGGAGGTCGGGCCGGAGGCGCGCTCCCGCCCCACCGTCGGCGCGGCTCCCCGGCGCGTCCTACGCGCGTGAGGGGGGAGGGGGTGGCCCGATTCCTAGAGACCGTGCCGTCTCCCCGCCGGTGACGTGATGGGGCGATGGCCGCAGATCACGGTCAAGCAAGCGGCGCGCCGGCTAGGGGTCAGTCGGCAGACCATCTATCGCATGCTGGCGCGCGGCGACCTGAAGCCGGTCTGCCTCACCCCGCGGCGGTATGCCGTGCTCTTGTCGTCCCTGGAAGCATTGGAGGCCCGGATCGAATGGCAAAACAGTCAATTCGCCAGGCAGCCCGCCCCGCCCCTGAAAACCGATCGGTGGCTGTACCCCCCGACACACGCTGTTGACACGGGGGCGGAGTGAGAGTAGGATGCGCCCGGTCAGTGGGTGCTCTGCCCCGAGAAGTCAGAGACTAGTTGGGCCAGTAGCACCCGGACGCGCGCCGCGCCCGGTCAGTGGGTGCTCTGCCCCGAGCAGTCAGAGACCGCCCGCAGCCTTCCACGGCTCCGATGCCGTGGCCCCATGAGAGCCTGCGACTGCCTGCGTGTCCCTCGTCACTCATCGTCCCGACGGCCGCTCCGCTGACGCGGAGGCGCGTCGTCCCGCTCAGAGATCGAGCATGATCATCGGGTAGGTCTGCAATGGCGGGTCGGACGGTGCCTTCGCTGCGCGAGCGCGTGAGACCGTCCGAACGATAGGGCGGCTCTCGGGTGGTGGCGGGTCACTCGTCGCGCCATCCCGCCTCGCGCGACGGCTCCGAATCTGCTGGAGGATGGCGTCGAACGCGATCTCGTAGATCAGCGGCACGTCCGGCTCCTCGGGTGCGTTCGGCGCGTCGGGTGCCTGGTGCAGCGGTCGCCCCTCCCTCGTGCTCATCGGTGGTCGTGTCGTGGGGTGCCTACCGGCGCTGTCGGACGGGCACCGGGGTGGTGGGGCCGGCGGTGCCGGCGGGGAGGGCGTCCAGGATGGTCTGTGCCCGTTGCCCGTAGATGCCGGGCTCATAGCCGTGGAGGGGCCAGTCGGCCAGCGTCCAGGCCAGCGCGCCGACGATGGCCGCCTGCGCACGGATGAGCGACCAGGGCAACAAGAGCGTGTCGTGCCACGCCTCCAGGGCGGTCCAGGTGGTGGCGTCCTCCGCCGGGTCCTCGATCTGGTTCTCCGCGACGACGGCCCAGGCCGTCGCGGTCTGGATCGGCGCCAGGGGGCTGGTGGGCAAGAGCCCCATCGGGTCCACCGGATGGGGCGTCGCGCAGGCCGTCAAGGCGCCGACGAACAGCATCACACTCGGCATGCGGATCATGGCGCTGTCCCTCCGCTCGCGGGGGCCGGTTCGGCCCTATCCTCGGCCCTTGGGCAACACCCCCTGCTGTTGCAGCTCATTGACGTGGGTCTGGAGGAGCGCGGCCAGGTAGTGTTTCAGGGACATGCGATGGAGCGCCGCCGCCGCCTTGAAATTGGCGACCAGATCGGCCGGCAGGTCTCGGACGTTGAGCACAACGGTCTTGGTTGTGGGGGGCGTCTTCTTCATGGTGACACCAGTGTACCGAAGTTCCTCCGGCCTGTCAAATTTTCCTTGCTATCTCTGGATGCGTAGTGTACATATGGGGCGTGCTGTTGGGGCGTGCTGTCGCACTCCCACTCTCACCCAGGAGGCCCGCATGCGCACGAGGACGCGCGCGCCCCCGCGACGGCTCGCCCGTCGATCGCCCGACCGCCCCCGCGCCCCGATGGGCGAGGACGCGGCGGCGGGCCAGTCTGGACAGGAGGAGGCCATGACGACGACACGCCACCACCCTGACGGCATCGTGACGGCGCCGGACGTGATCCTGAGTGCGACACGCCGGCTGATCGGCGTCGTGTCTCTCATCGAGTCGGCGGAGCGGCCGGGGCTCTCGGACCTGATGGCGCTGTTGCGCGGGGAGCTGGAGCTCATCGAGGACGAGGCGTACGGGCTCGCGGCGCACGTCGCCCGAGTGGCCGGCGGGCCGATGCCCGATCGGACGCCCTGGCCGGTCGCGGGCCGGGTGGGGGCCGCGCCTGACCGACACGCCCCGGCGCCCTCGCCACGTCGCCGAGGGGCAGGCCAGGCCCACGTCGTCGAACGAGGAGGGGGACATGGGCACTGACGCGAAGAAGTGGCTCTCCGTGCGCGATCTGGTGGACGCGCTCGGGGTCTCACGGCAGACCATCGCCCGGATGGCCCAGCGCGGGCAATTGCCCTGTTACCGGTGCGGAGATCGGATGCTGTTTCCGCCCGACATCTTGGAGCGGCTGGCGGCCGACGCCGAGGCCAATGCGCGGCAGAGGGAAGACGACACCATCACCGTGAACCCGCCCCATGATGGGGCAGAAAGGCAGGACCTATGGCGACTGCGCTGACCAAGCCCACGAAGACCACGATCAAGACGGGCACGCCCGCGACCGCGACGATCCAGACTCCCCCGGAGCAGTCCGGCGCGGTGCTCGCCAGCTTCAAGAACGCGGTGTTCCTCACCCGAGAACATTCCCAGAAGGAGCGTGGCCCGGTCTACGTCGTTCGGCTGATCATCGGGGACCTGTATCGCGTCCGGTACGCGGACGACACGCAGGGCTACTTCCTTACGGAGAGGGACGCCCGGCGGATGTTCGACCGGGTGGTGAAATGGGCCACAGACTCGGACCTGTGGGAGGCGCTCGCCAGTGGGCCGAGCGACGGCAGCCTCGTCGTTGCGTTTGACTATTGACGGAGGGTGACGGCCTCGGGCGAGTGGGGGACGCTCGCGGCCGCGCTGTTGGGGGGCAACGGCTGGCGTCATGACCCAGCCGGGGCGGGCATCCTGGACCGCCCGCCCCCCGTGTTCTCCGACCAGGACCCTGACCAGGAGGGGGCATGTCAGAGTTTCCCCCGATCCCGAAGAGCGGGCGGTGTGTCTGTGGGCGCCGCCTGGCGCCCTGCGAGCGGCCCCGCGATCGACGGGCTGGCCTGTGGGAATGCGTCGCCTGCGGGGCCAGGTATCAGGCGACCGCGGCGGCGCCGCCCGCCGCCCCACGGACCACGGCACGGCCCCCTGATGCCCCTGTGAAGCGGCACCGTCGCCGCCCGCCGGCGGCACGGCTCACGGATGCGGTCTGGACGCATGTGCTGCCGCGTGATCCACGGCGGGCCTGGGACTGGCTGGTGGCGCAACGGCGGGCTGCGCTGCTCGCACAGGCCGCCGCCGGCGATGCGCGCGCCGGGGAGCTCATCGCCGACTGGAACCGGCGAATGGATGAGCTGACGGCGGAGTACCAGTGCGCGGGCGTCGCCCCGTGGGAGGCCTGGGACCTGTCGCAACTCCTGCCCCTGGTGATGCTGGAGGCCGCTGGCACGCTCCAGCCGGACGCCCACAGGATCGACCCTGCGGCGGAACGCGCCCTGCTCGCGCCCGCGACCATCCAGCGCTTCAAGACCCTGCTCGCGGCGGAACGCGAGGGCATCCTGACTGGCCAGGAGGCGGAGACGAAGTGGCGCGAAACGATCCAGAAGGTGTGGCCCGACTGTCCCGAGCATCACTCGCTGGCCGTGCGGGTGTTGCGGGGCGAGGGGCCCTATGCGGCGCTCCCGTTCCAGGCGCGGCTCCGCCAGCTTGTGCCACCCCGCGCGCCCCAGCCCCGCCGCCGGGACCCGGCGTGGACGGCGGTGATCGTGACGGCGCGGGATCGGCTCCTCTCGGCCCACACGATCGGGAAGATACGCGCCTCGAAATTGATCCATAAAACGGCCCTGCGCCTGCTGCCGCGCGCGGTCTATGACCCCAACACGGGCTGGCGTGCTGTGATGTCCCTGCACGTGGGTGCCACCCGTCGCCCGGATCGCCGCGCCGCCCCGCCTCCCCGCCCCCCGCAGGCATAGGGGAAGCCGTCCCGAAAGCCGTCCCGAAAGCCTTCCCGAAAGCCTTCCTCGCAAGTACGTAGTCAACCCAGTAAACAATAGGGCGGGCCCACCAGGCCGAACCGCAATAGGAGACTCTTGCCGCTCCGTCATAGGTAAGGTATGGTCGGCCCATGAACAGCGACATACCCTACGTACCATCCTTGATCACCGTTCAGGAGGCGGCTCGTATCCTGCGCTGCTCGGACAGGGCTATGCGCGCCATGATCGCGGCCGGGCGCGTCCCGACGCTCCGCGTGGGAGCGCGGGGGTACGCCATCCGTATCGACCGCGATGCCATGCTGGCCGCGCTCCGCCAGCCGGCGCGGGAGTCCCGCCAGTGAGTCTCGCCGCCCTGACCGCCGTGTGGCAGCACTCGCGCGCCCGACTCGCCGATCGGCTCGTGCTGTTGGCCATCGCAGATTACGCCGACGAGGCCGGGCGTGCGTATCCGTCCGTGCCGACGATCGCGCGGCGATCTGCGCTCTCCGCACGGCAGGTCCAGCGATCGGTGGCGCGACTGGTCACGACGGGGGAGCTCACCACCGAGCGCGGGGCGGGGCCGCACGGCACGACCGTATACTGGGTGACACTGTGTCGCCCCGACAATATGTCGGGGGTGACATCCTGTCACGATGGGGGTGACATCCGCGCCGCCACCGGGGTGACATCCTGTCGTGGGGGGGGGCGACAGGATGTCGCCCTATCCGTCACTCTTACCCGCCATAGACCCACCAGGGACCCGCCAGGCCCGTCCGCCCGCCACGGGGGATGCGCGGCCTGGAGCAGACCGAGAGGGCGCGGAGACCGACCGGGCGACCCTCGGCTGGCTCATCGCCGAGTGGAACGCCATCCCCGGCGTGCTGCCCGTCACGGCTGAGGCGGACCTGGTGGGGGCGGTGCGGGCGACGATCCTGGCCAGGCTGCGCGAGCATCCCCGGCGCGCGTGGTGGACGCGGCTCCTCGCCGAGGAAGTCCGGTCGTCGGATTTCCTGTGCGGGCGGGCGCGGGACTGGGCGGCGAGCCTCGCCTGGCTCTGCGGCCCCAAAAACCTCGCCAAGGTCCAGGCCGGCGCGTACCGGAACCGCGTGGGCCCCCCGCCGAATGGCGCGCTCCCTCGGACCTGTACCGCGCGCGTCAAGCGTCCCGGCAAACGCTACCTGGAGGCCTGCGGGGCGCCGATTGACCCGAGCGAGTGGGGCAAGACTGGGCCGCGCTGCCCGGCCTGTCTCGCGGAGCGGGCCAGCATCCAGGCTGCGATCCGTGCAGCCAGTGCCCGCCACGCTCACGCATTGGGCGTCGGCGAGGCAATCGGCGTGTCACCCGAGGGAGACTGTGGGCGGGCGGACGATCGCGGCGCAACCGACGCGACCAGGGCGCGCGGCGATCCGCGCGTCGTGGCGGCCACGGCTGCGTCCTGACCCTATGTACGAGACACTACGTATTACACGAGGACTGACCCGATGCGCATCCAGGTTGACGTGCCGTTGAGCCTCACCCTGTTTCCGCCGACGCTCATCCGGCAGGTCGCGGGCGGGGTGGCCCCGGAGCAGGTCCCGGCCCTCTTTCCGGCGGTCTCGGCGCGCCTGGTGGCGTTGGGGCAGCTCGCTGTCGCGACCTGGCAGGAGCGGATCACGCGGGTGCCCGGCCGGACGGGCCGGCCGCTACGGCTGGGGACCGGGCCGGCGGACCCGATGGTGCAGTTGAATCGGACCACCTACGCCACCAGCGTGCGCCTGGCCCCGGCGGCTTGGGAGGCCGATGCCCTCACGGTCACGGTGTCTTCGGACAGCGCGCAGGCGGAGCCCATCGAGGCGGGCACGCCCGGAGGCGCGATGGACCTGCATCAGGTGCTCCCCACCGCGCCCAAAGCGCGGCGGAGCCGCGCCGGGACGCTGTACCTGCGCATCCCGTTCCGGCATGCGACGGTCTCGGCGGACAGCGGGCCCGTCTTGCCCAAGGCCGTCGTCCATGCCATGCGGCCGAAGGCCACGTATTTGACCCTGGGGACCTACCAGGAGCCCTCGGTCACACGGCCGGAGGAGTCGGTGACGCGATACCTCTACGCGCCGCGTCCGGGCCGGCTCACGCAGGAGGACATGCAGGCGATCAATGCCCGTGCGGCGCGCGCGGCGGCGCAACGGGGCTATCTCTACGCGCCCCCCGTGCTCGGCGCCGAGGCGATGCAGCGATGGGCGGGCCTGATGCGGACTGGCGCGCGCGGGCATGGCGGCTACCTGACGATCCGGACCCTGAGCCAGGCCAACCGGGCTGGCTGGCGCGTCCCGCCCTATCCCCCCCAACACCTCCTGCAGGGGGTGGCGGAGGCGGTGAGCCAGGCCGCCGCCGACTGGTTCGATGCGGCGATCCGGGCGGATATCGAGGGCTGGGTCCGGGCGATGGGAGGGGCGAGCGCGTGAATCCAGACATCCACACTCACACGACGGGAGGAGCGTCGCATGGGATGGCCAATTTGCATCGTCGACGTGTACGGGCGTGAGACCGCCTGGGAGTGGCGCCTGGAGGGATCGGGCGACGCCCCGAGCGGGGACCTGCTCGCCGTGCGCACGGAGAAGCAACTCGGCGTGGAAGCGGCGGCCGGACTCTTCGACCTGCGCCTGACCGCCAAAGTCGGGGCGGACGGGCGGACCTGGATGGATCGCCTCGCCCCGCAGGACGTGGTGGTCATCCAGATGATGAATTTCCAGGGGCGTGTCGGCGACCACGGGGCCGGCGAGCTGCATACGGTGCTGATTGGACTCGTGGACACCATCACCGAGACCATGGCGATCACCCCCCAGGGCCTCCCTGAGCGCCAGATTCGGGTCAGCGGACGGGATGCGGGCAAACTCTTCATCAGCGGCGTGGTGACGTACTTCTCGTTCGCCGGGGCGTCAATGCTCCGTGCGCGCGATTTCATCCCACAAGCCCGGCTGAATGCCCTGCCGCACCAGGTCATCGCGCGCCTCTTGGAGGACATCCATCGGCGGTTTCTCCAGATTCAGGTGCACGGGCCAAGTGGGCCGGTGGACTTCTGGGACCTGCTGGGCTACCGGCTGGAGTCCTTCTCGGGGGAGATTCCGGCGGGGCTGGACTGGCAGTTCCTCGGGGGAGAGGGCAGTTTTTGGAGCTTCTACGTCAAGGCGGCGTCGCCGCCGTTCCACGAGTTGTTTGTGGATACGCGCCGGACCGCCGGCCTGTTCGATGGGCAAGGCCTGGAGGCCAAGGCGCCCGTCCAGACGCTCGGACGGGACGGCTCGGCGCCGGTGTTGATCCTCCGGCCAACGCCGTTTCCGGCGCTCCTGCCGGCCGGGGGACCCGACCCGCAGACCCGGACGGCTCCGGCGCCCGATGGCGTGGACGTGGCGCTGGCCGATGTCACCGTCTCCGCCGTCACCGATCCCTGGACCGCCCTGCCGACGCACGTGGTCGGCGCGGACGCCCTCCTCGGCGAGCCCTTTCAGGACGTGCTCTCGCGGTCGGATCAGGAGCAGTACACCGTCTATCTGGCGTTCTCGCACTACAACGCGCTGGGCCGAGAGATGGCCCTCTTGACCATCCCGCCCATCCTCGATCTGCCCAAGTTTCGCCGCTACGGCTACAAGCCGCTGATGCCCAACACCTGGCTGACGAATACCGGCCTGGCGGGCGATCGGGACATGGTGACATTCACCAACCGGCTGACCTGGCGGCTGGCCAGTTGGTACTGCCTGAACGACCGGTTTCTGAGCGGATACCAGACGTTCCCGTTGCTCCCGCACGTCCATATTGGCGAGCAGTTGCTTGATCAGACGCCGGGTCGCCCGCCGCGCCGGTTCTATATCGAGCGCGTGAGCCATCAGTTTGTCGCCTTCGAGCAGGCCACGACGACGCTGGGGCTCACGCGGGGGCTGCCCGAGGCGGAGTATGAGCGGATTGAGGCCCTGTTGCAGGGGGCGGAGCTGACCCGGCCAGCCCACTCGGCGGAGATGGCCACGCTGCTCAGGGACCTGATGCAGCTCGGGCAGCGCCCGTAAGAGAGGGACCGGCGTGGCGCGGAGGGCCTCCCGCGCCCGCCTGATCACCAGAGGCCGTGACCACAGAGGAGGACCTATGGCTGCGCAGACGACGACCCCGATCACAGAACGCGACTTCGACGACGCACTCGACACACTCGATCGCCTGCTCGAAATGTTCAAGGACCCGTCGCGGCTGACCCCCGAGCAGCGCAGCCGGGTGGCGCACGCGACCCTGGCTGCGGCGCGGCGCGCGTTCGAGGCGGGGAAGCTCGACAGCGCGACGTTCCATCGGATTGACCTGATGGCCCGCCAACTGCCCACGCCTGCGGAGACCCAGGCGACGATCGCCAAGTCGCTGGCCCTGGATGTCCGCGCCGGCACGATGGGGACCGGGGAGGCGGCGGTGCGCGCGCGGAGCGCGCAGGACCCGGCCTTCCGGGGGCTCGGCGCATGGTGGAAGTCCTCCTACTTCCGGTGGGCGTGAGGACCGGCCGGGAGGAGGCGCCACGCCGAAGGCCCCTCCCCCGGCGACGCGGGGTGGCCGGGCGACTCCTGCAGCCCCGCCCCCCGCGCCCCTTCATAGTGTGTGTGAGGTGTCTCCGTGAGTCTGACGGACCTGCCCAGCCTGGATCAGATCGCGGCCGATCCGGCCCAAGCGGCCGATCTCCCAGCGGCGCAGGCCATGGCCCTCCTGGTGAAGGTGGCCGCGCTGCAGCCGCTCCTGCTGGCCCGGTGTGCGGCGGCGGCGAGCGCGGGGGGCGGGGCGGAGCGGACTGGGCCTGTCGTCGCGCCCGGGCCGGCGGATGAGGCGGTGCCGTCGGAGGGCCCGCTGCTCACGGCCGCCGAGGCCGCCCGGCGGCTGGGTCTCCGCGAGTGGCGGGTGTACGAGCTCGCCCGACGCGGGACCCTGCCCCTGGTGCGAATCGGAAAGACCGTCCGGTTCCGGCCGGGCGACTTGGCGGCCTGGATTGCGCGGCACCGCGAATAACCGCTTGCCTTCCAGATAGGCCGATGGTATAGTCTCGCCATGGACGGCGCGGCACTGCGGCGCGTGCGGGTGACACGGGGCTGGACGCAAGCCGACCTGGCGCGGCGCCTGGGGGTGACGCCCAATACGGTGGCCCGCTGGGAACGGGGCGAGCGCGGCATCTCGGAACCGGTCGCCCGGCTGGTGCGGCTGGTGGCGGCGCACGCCGCCCCCCCACAACAGGGACGCGAACATGGCATGCGTGCGAAAACGGCGCGGCAAGTGGGTCGCTGACTACCGTGACGCGGCCGGCATTCGGCGCTGGCGGACGTTTGCGACGAAGCGCGAGGCCGAGGACTGCGTCGACCGCGAGCGGCCGAAGGCGAGGCAGTGGACCCGGCCCCTCGTGGACCCGAACATCACCCTCGCCGCCTACGCGGCCCGCTGGCTGGAGCTGATTCGGCCGACGGTGAAAGGGCGGACGTGGCGCCGCTATCGCGAGCTGCTGAGCTTGCACGTGCTCCCCGCCTTCGGGGCGATGCGGCTCCAGCGGGTGCACCGTGGCCAGATCAAGGAGTGGCTGGCCCGGCTGCTCGCCGAACGCCGGCCGGCCTGTCCAGGACGGCCCCCCACGGGGCCCCCCTCGGCGGAGCCGCCCCCCTTGGCCCGCAACACCGTCCGGAACGCCCATGCGGTCCTGCGGGCGATGCTGCGCGCCGCCGTGGACGACGGGGTGCTCACCGCGAATCCTGCGGAGAAGCTGGGGCGGCAGCTCCGACTGGCGACGCCCAAGGCCACCCGCCAGGAAACGATCAAGGCCATGACCCGCGAGCAGCGCCGCCAGTTCTTGGAGGCGATGGCGCGGCAGGAGCCCCGCTACGCCCCGCTCTTCTTCACGCTGGCCGGGACCGGCATGCGCCTGGGCGAAGCCCTGGGACTGCAGTGGCGCGACGTGGATACGGCCGGCCGGACCATCCGGATCGAGCGGAGCCGCGCGCACGGCCAGATCAGCTCCCCGAAGGCGGGCCATGGGCGCACCGTGGACATCTCGCGACCCCTCGCCGAGACGCTGGCCCGGCTCCACGTCGCCCGGAAGGCAGAAACCCTCCGACGCGGGTGGTCGGACGTGCCGCCCTGGGTCTTTCTGAACGAGGCGGGCCAGCCCGTCGATGATGCCAAGGTGCGCAAGATCATGGCGCGGGTCCTGCGGACGGCCGGACTCCCGCCCCATTTCTCCCCCCACGCGCTGCGACACACCTACGCGAGCCTGTTGCTCCAACAGGGCGAGTCCGTGGCCTACGTGCAACGCCAGCTCGGGCACGCCAGCATCCAGTTGACCGTCGATACCTACGGGAAGTGGCTGCCCCTGGAGCACAAGGGGGCCGTGGATCGGCTGGACGGCTGGACCGGGGAGGCGAGTGGTAGCAAAGTGGTAGCAGAACTAGGGGGAATCCCCGAGAGCCCGTTGCAACCCCTTGAAAATCTGGTGCCCCCGACACGATTTGAACGTGCGACCCGCGGTTTAGGAAACCGCTGCTCTATCCATCTGAGCTACGGGGGCGTGGCGGCATTGTACACGAGGCGGGGGGGATTTGCAGCGGGTGCGACGACGCAGAGCCCGAGGCGGCGCGGTGTCCCGATCACGGGTTCGTCTTGAGGCGATAGCCCACGCCCGCCTCCGTGACGATGTAGCGGGGGCGGACGGCGTCGGGCTCGAGCTTGCGGCGCAGGTTGCTCATGTGGACCCGCAGCAGGTGGATGTCCTCCTCGTAGGCCGGCCCCCAGACGAGGCGGAGCAGGTGGCGGTGCGTGAGGACCTTGCCCGCCTGGGCGACGAGCGCCTTGAGGAGGTCGTACTCGGTCGGGGTGAGCAGGATCTCCTGCGACCCGACCCGGACGAACCGCTTGGCCAGGTCCACGGTGAGTTCGCCCGTGGTGAAGAGGGGCTCGGCTCCCGAGGGCCCGATCCGCCGCAGCGTCGCGCGCAGCCGCGCCAGCAACTCCCCGAGGCTGAAGGGCTTGGTCAGGTAGTCGTCCGCCCCGGCGTCGAGGGCCGTGACCTTCTCCGCCTCCTGATCGCAGACGGAGAGGATGATGATCGGGACGGTCGTGTGGCGGCGGAGCCGGCGCGTGACCTCCGTGCCGGAGAGATCGGGCAGGCCCAGGTCCAGGATGAGGAGGTCCGGCCGGTGGTGCTGGACGGCTTGCAGCGCGTCCTCCCCGCCGGTCGCCTCGAACACCCTGTACCCGTGCGCGTCCAGCGACGTCCGCAGGAAATGGCGGATCGCGGGTTCGTCGTCCACGACCAGCACGCGGGGACCCTGCTCAGACAGGGGCGGCCTCCTTGGCAGGCGAGGCCGCCGGCGACAGGGGGAGCGTGAACACCAGCCGCGCGCCGCCGCTCGGGGCGGCCTCCGCGCGGATCGCCCCGCCCTGCGCCTCCACGAACCCCCGGCAGATGGAGAGGCCCAGGCCGCTGCCCGGCGGCGCATCCGGCCGGCGGACCCGGTAGAACTTCTCGAACACCGCCTCGCGTGCCTCTTCCGGGATGCCGGGCCCCGCATCCGTCACGGCGACTTCCAGCCGCTCGCCCGCGATGCGGCCGCTGACCTCGATCGGCGCGCCGGGCGGCGAGTGCTTCCCGGCGTTGTCGAGCAGGTTCACCAGCACCTGGGTCATCAGCACAAAGTCCACGGGGACGAGCGGCAGGTCCGGCGGGAGGTCGAGCCGGACCGGGCACTGGGGAGACAGGCGGTCGAGCCGCTCCAGCGCCGCGGCGACGATCTCTCTGAGGTCGGCGGGCTCGCGCCGGATCTCGAGGACGCCGGCCTCCAGCCGCGTCATGTCGAGCAGGTTGCCGACGAGGTGGTTGAGCCGCGCCGCTTCGTCGCGGGCCAGGCCGAGGAGCTTGGCCTTGGCGGGCGCGGCCAGTGCCCCGTCAGCCTCCAGCAGGGTGCTCATCGCGCCCGTGATCGCGGCCAGCGGGGTGCGCAGGTCGTGCGAGATGGAAGCGAGAAGCGCCTTCTGCAGCCGGACCTTTTGCTGAAGGAACTGGGCCTGGCGGGTCTGCTCCTCGAGGCGCGCCCGCTCGATCGCCAGCGCCGCCTGGGTGCAGAGCGTTTCCATGAGGCCCGCCGGCGGCAGGGGCGGAGGCTCGCCGGGCCGGGCGGAGGCCAGGGCCAGCACGCCGATCGCGCCGGCGGCGGTCTTGAGCGGCAGGCACCGGACCGCCCCCGCGGCGCGGGCGGCGTCGCCGTCTCCGGCCGTGAAGCCGGCGACCGCGGCGGCCAGGCGGTCGTCGTCGAGGGGAAACTGGGACGCCGTCCAGCGCGGCCGGAGCGTTCCGCCTTCGTCCAGCAGGAGGGCGACGCGGCAGCGGGCGATCCGCTCGACGTGCCGGCCGCAGGTCTCCAGCACCTGGGGGAGGCCGTCCGCCGCCGCAAGGTCCCGGCTGAACGTGTAGAGCGCGGCCATCTCTTCCCCGCGTTGCCGCGCCGCGTTGCGCTGGTCGCGCATGCCGCCCGCCAGCGCCGCGATCGCCACGCCGGCGACGAGCAGGCTGCCGAGCGTCCAGGCATAGCGGGGGCCGGAGAAGAACGCGTCCCGGTAGAGGTGGGCGGGGATGAAATCGGGCGGCATGAACAGGAGGTCGAAGGCCGCCGTGCCGAGCGCGACGGCGAGGAGGGCGGGGCCGCGGCCGGCTCCGAGCGCGGACACGACCACGCTCAGGAGATACAGGACGATGATCGCGGCGGGCGTCAGCCGGTCGCGCCAGGCGTACCCGGCGAGCGTGGCCACCGCGAAGGCGCCGACGCCGAACAGGTAGGGTTGCCAGCGACGCATGCCGCCCCCGCCTCTCCCTTGCGGCTTGTCCGTCCGCCCGTCAGCCGTCGTCCACGGGCACGCCGCCCCGCGAGCGTGTCGTCGCGATGGGCCGCGTGGGTGGGGAAACGGGGTCGGAGTATAGCACCGGCCCCGGGAAAACACCATCGCCGGGAGCCGGTCGTGCGCGAGCGGCCGAGGGCGAGGTTGAGCCCCTCGTGCGGTTGGGGCATCATAGGCGCCGATGCGACGCCGCTCCCTGACCTTCCGCCTGGCGGACCCGGCGCTCGAACGGGCGCTGGCGGAGCTCTGCGCCCTCGTGCGGGACGCGGGCGGGCGGGCGCTCCTCGTCGGCGGCTGCGTGCGCGACGTGGCCCTGGGCCGGCCGGCGACGGACCTCGACGTAGAAGTCTACGGCGTGCCGCCGGATCGCCTGCTGGAGCGGTTGGCTTCCCGTTTTCCCGTGGACCTCGTGGGCCAGGCGTTCGGCGTCGTCAAGGTCCACGGCCTGCCCATCGACGTGGCGATCCCGCGCCGCGAGTCCAAGGCCGGGCTGGGCCACCGCGGGTTCGAGGTCCTGTCCGATCCGGGGATGTCCTTGGAGGAGGCGGCGGCCCGCCGCGACTTCACGATCAACGCGATGGCCTACGACCCCGAGGCCGGGGAGCTGCTGGACGGCTACGGCGGGTTGCAGGACCTTGACGATCGGATTCTCCGCCACACCAGCGACAAGTTCGGCGAAGACCCCCTGCGCGTGCTGCGCGGGCTGCAGCTCGCCGGACGGTTCGACCTGCGCGCCGCGCCGGAGACCGTCGAGGCGGCGCGCGCGCTGCTGGCGGAGCTGCCCGCGATTCCCGTCGAACGGGTCTGGGGGGAGTGGCGCAAGTGGGCGGCTCGCTCCGTGCGGCCGTCGGCTGGCCTGGAGTTTCTACGGCAGTGCGGCTGGCGCGCCGCCTATCCGGAGCTGGCCGCCCTGGAGGGCTGCCCGCAGGACCCGCACTGGCATCCGGAGGGGGATGTCTGGACGCACACGTTGCTGGTGACCGATGAGGCCGCGCGGATCGCCGCGCACGACGGCCTGGACGAGGAGGACCGGACCGTGCTGGTCCTCGCCGCCCTCTGCCACGACCTGGGCAAGCCGGCGGTGACCCGGCAGGAGCACGGCCGCGTCACGTCCCCCGGTCATGCGGGCCGCCTGGAGCCGATCGAGGCGTTCCTCGGCCGGATCGCCGCGCCGGGTCGTTGCCGCGACCGGCTCCTCGTCCTCTGCCGCCATCATCTGGACCACATCGGCTTCTCCGGCTCGGCGGCGCAGATGCGCCGGCTCGCGCGGGCGTTGGACGCGGCGGGCGAAGCGCTGCCCATGCTGGCCCGACTGATCGAGGCCGACCACAGCGGGCGGCCGCCCCTGCCCAAGGGCCCGCCCGCAACGCTGCTGCGGATGCTGGAGGTGGCCCGGGCGGTCGCGGTGGAGAACGCGGCGCCCAAACCCCTGCTCCTGGGCCGGCATCTCCTGGAGATGGGGCTCGCGCCCGGCCCGCGGATGGGCGAGATCCTCCGCGAGGCCTACGAGGCCCAGCTCGACGGGGCCTTCGAGACGGTCGAGGGGGCTCGGCAATGGGTTCGGGGCCGGTACGCCGAGGATCCGTTCCGCGCCCCATAGTTGTCCACAGGTTCCATCTTGGCATTTTTGTCGAGACCTGCTAGGGTTTCGCCGGGAGGCGGGCCCTCGGGCTGTCACTTCAAGACGAGTACGTACGCAAGATGGCGTATTGGCGGGACCGAGGAGGGGTGCTATCGTCGTTGGCGGTAGGGGGAAGTACGCGATCGCCCCAGGTTCACGGGGCGGGGGCAGAGGGTGTGCGGCGAGGCGGGGCGGGCCGGAGGCCCCGCGCAACTGAAGGAGGCGAGCGATGCGGACGAGCAATGTGACGGCGGCGCTGGGGTTGGCGGTCTTGATGGGGGTTGCGGCCGGCTGCGAGACCACCAAGGAGGCCGAGGCGCCGGTCGTGCCCGGGCAGCCGACGGCCATCCAGAACGTTCCGACGTTGCCCTGTTGGGTGACGCAGAAGGGCAAGTGCCTGAGCGGGGAGAAGAAGGTGTTCTACGGGGTCGGGAACGCCTCGGGCCTCGTGAACAAGCGAACGCTGCGGACGATGGCGGAGGGCGCGGCGCGTGGCGACCTGGCCAAGACCTTCAACGTGTACGTCAAGGCCTTGCAGAAGCAGTACATCGCCGAGACGACGGCGGGCTCGGAGGACAAGCACTTCGTCGAGCAGCACGTCGAGGAGGCCATGAAGCAAGTGACCGCCCAGTCGCTGACGGGGTCCGAGATCGTCGAGTACTGGCAGAACCCCCTGGACACGAAGGAAGCCTATGCGCTGGCCCGGCTGGACATCGCGCGCTTCGTGGAGGCCATGGACTCCTTCAACTCGGCGAACGCCAAGTTCAAGGAGCTGGACGCGAAGATGCGCGACTACGTCCGCAAGAACGCGGAAAAGGCGTTCGACACCCTGGAGACCGAGGTGGACAAGGCCCAGGAGCAGCAGGGGAAGTAATGGGGCGATCGGGCCGCGGGACGCGGCGAGGGGGGCGGCCGGGACTCGCGCTCGGGGCGGTGCTGCTGACCGGTTGCATGAGCGGGCTGGCGGGGTCGCCGGCATCTGCGCCGGTCGTGGCGCCGGGCTGGATGGCGAAGCTGCCCGAGGGCGGGGGCCAGTTGTGCGCGGTCGGCACGAGCGGGCCGACCTACTACGCGGAGGACGCCCGCCAGAACAGCGTGAAGATCGCCATGGCGGAGCTGGCGCGCGCCAGGGAGGTGCGGGTGCAGGCGGGCCAGATCATCGTGGAGTCCGGTGGAACCAAGGAGTACGAGGCGTCGGTCGAGGGCCACACGAACTTCACGAGCGACGTGGTGCTGCAGAACGCCCAGGTGCGCGAGCAGTGGGTTCACCCCGGCGGGGACGAGCGGTACGGCCCGAAGGGCACCGTCTACACGCTGGTCTGCATGCCGCTGGGCGGGCGCTAGCCGCCGGGCGGTCGAGGGAGGCTGAGATGATCAGGAGGGGAAGGCGGCTGGGGCTCGTGGCCGGGGCGCTGGCGGGGTGCGGGCTGCTCGCCGGGGCGGCCGGCGCCGCGGCGGAGATGACGCCGCAGCAGATCTACGCGCAGGCGGCGCCGGGGGTCGTCTTCGTGGCGGCCTTCGGCGGGGACAAGCAGATGGCCGGCACCGGCTCGATCGTCAGCGGCGACGGGTGGGTGCTGACCAACGCGCACGTGGTGGTGGACGCGAAGACCCACAAGCCCTACGAGCGCGTGTGGGTCTTCCTCAAGCCGAAGCGGGTGACCGGCGACCAGGACAAGGACCTTGCCCAGCGCGTCCGCGGACAGGTCGTCGCCTACGACGAGGCGCTCGACCTGGCCGCGATCCGGATGGAGCCGTCCCCGCAGCCGCTCCCGGTCGTGGCGCTCGGAGATCCGGAGCCGGTCCAGATCGGCGAGCGCGTCGTGGCGATCGGCCATCCCGAGCAGGGCGGGCTCTGGACGCTGACGACGGGCGTGATCAGCGCCGAGTTCGAGAACTTCCAGCAGGTGCCCGGCAAGCACGTCTTCCAGACCGAAACCAGCCTGAACCGCGGGAACTCGGGCGGGCCGCTGTTGGATTCGTCCGGCCATCAGATCGGGGTGAACACCGCGATCGCCCGGAAGGCGGCCGATGGGCTGGCGATCACGGCGATCAGCTTCGCCCTGAAGTCCAGCGTGGCGCGGGACTGGCTGGCCCGGCAGGGCGTGAAGGTCGCCTATGCGCCGCCGGCGGTCGCCGTGGCGACGCCCGCTCCCGTGCCGCCGCCAGCCGCCGCGCCGGCGCCCTCCCCCGCGCCACTGGCTCCCAAGCCGCCCGCGCCCGAGGCTCCGGCCAAGCCGATGATCCCGCCCAAGGCCGCTGCGCCCAAGCCCGCTCCCCCGGCCGCCGAAGCTCCTCCGCCGCCCCGCCCCTACAACATGGACAAGCTCCTGGACGGCCTGGCGCAAGTGGAGCGGGAGATGGAAGACATGGCGAAGGGCATGCGGGAGGAAATCCGACGGCACCAGGACCGGTAACCGGCCGGGCGCGCACCGGCCGGGGAGAGAAGGAGACGCGCACATGAGACAGGGGGCAGTCGCCGCGATCCGTCGGTCCGTGGAGTGGATGAAGCAGCCGGCCGGCCGCGTCCTCGCGCGCTGCGGCCTGCTGGTCCTGGGAGCGGTCGCCGCGCCGGGGGGGCTCTGGGCCGGCGAGCCGCCGGCGGAGAAGATGGACTGCCAGGTCTATGAGACCAAGAAGCGCTCCGTCACCGTCGGCCTCAAGGCCGGGAATTTCCTGTTCAGCGTGGGGCCGGAGGTGACCTGGATGCTGGAACGGGGCGTGGCCTGGGACCAGGCGGTGCACGGGCTCATCGCCCGCTACGTCGAGCTGTGCGGCCGGTACAACGCCGGTGAGGTGACCAAGGAGGAATATCAGCAGCGCCTCCGGGAGATCGACAACCTGTACAAGGAAGCCGTCGAGCTTCAGAACAAGCTCATCGAGCAGACCCACAAGCGCGCGAAGGACGCACACGCCGAGCTGGAGGAGGCGACGGGCGGGAAGAAGGCCGGCTCCGCTCCCGAGGCCGTCGCGCTGCAGCAGTCGGTGGACCACCTCGCCACGCGGGTCGAGAAGCTGGAGCCCGTCGGCCGCCGCCTGTGCCGTCCGTCCGATCCCACCCAGCCGGGAGCCACTACCGGGACGGTCGGCGCGGCGCCGGACTGCGGGCCGAAGGGGCCGTAAGGCCGCCCGAACGTCTGGCGGGCATGCGCGATCTGTTTCCCCACCGGGCTCGCCGCTGGACGCACGCCGCGCTGCTGCTGGGCTGCGGCCTCGTGGCGGTTGCCGCCCCCTGGCTGGTGGAGTGGGGGTGGCCCCGGCTGCTCGAGCCGGTGGAGCTCTGGACCGTGGATGTCCGCTTTCGCCTGCGCCCCCCCTTGCCCGTCGCCGCCCCCTCCCCGGAAGACGGCAAGTCCGATGCCGTGGCGATCATCGACTACGACGATGCGGCCGCGCGGAGGTACGGCCTCGGGCGCTGGCCCTGGGACCGTCGGGTCCATGCGCAGGTGGTTCGCTGGCTGCACGAGTGGGGCGCGCGCGCCGTGCTCATGGACCTCGTCTTCGAGCACCCCGTCCGGGAGGTCGAGGACCGGGCGCTGGCGCAGGCCACGGCAGAGGCGGGCAACGTCTTCTACCCCGTCCTGATCCACCTGGGCCGGGAGGCGGCGGGCAACCTCGGCAGCCCGGAGATCCCCCCGGCGCACCTGTTCCGTCCGGGGTCGGCGCCGGCCGGCGCGCTCCCTGCCGCCGATGCGTGGAGCCTGCCGCTGCCCCTTCTGGCGGAACGGGCCGCGGGGTTCGGCCACATCCGCCGTGCCGTGGACTCGGACGGCATTCTCCGGCGACTGCCCGTCGCCTACCGCACCCCCAACGGCTTCATCCCCGCCCTCTCGCTCGCCGTCGCGCTCCGCCACCTCGGCGTGGACCCAGCCACGGTCCGCATCGAGCCGGGCGTCGCGCTGCGCTTCGCCGTGCGCGGCGAGGAGGTGGCGGTCCCCGTGGACCGGCAGGGCCGGATGTGGATCAACTACGCGGGCCTGTGGGGCAAGCGGTTCCTGCACTTTCCCTATAGCTGGATGCTGGAGCAGGCGGCCGAGCCGGAGGGACGGGCGGAGCTCGCCGCGCTGTTCAAGGGGCGCTCGGTCGTGGTCGCCAACCTCACCACCGCGGCCGGGGACCAGGGGCCGGTGCCCTTCCAGCAGAACTTCGTCTTCAGCGAGATGCACCTGCACGTCCTGAACATGGTGCTCACGCGCCAGTTCCTCCGCGACGCGACGCCGCGGGAAGCCCTGCTCCTGACGGCGCTGCCGGCGCTGGCCCTGACCGCGGTGGCGCTGGTCGGCGGGCCCGCCGTCATCCTGCCGAGCTTCCTCGCCGCCCTGGGCGCGATGCTGCTCGCGGCGCAGCGGGCCTTCGACGGCGGCGTGGTCGTGCCGGCCGTTCCTCCGGCGATCGCGCTCGTCGCCGCGCTGGTGCTGCTCCTGGCCGCCCGCTTTCTCATCGTGGACCGGGAGCGATGGCGGTTCCTTTCCGTGCTCGGCTCCTGCCTCCCGCCCCAGACGATCCGGGAAATCCGGCACAACCCCCACCGGATCTCCGACCTGCTGGCGGGCCGCCGGCGCGAGCTGACGGTGCTGTTCGCCGACCTGCGGGGATTTTCGACCTGGTGCATGACCGCGCAGCCGCTCGTCGTGCAGCAGTTGCTCCACGAGTACCTCTCCGCCATGAGCACGGTCCTGCGCCAGGCGGGGGGCACGCTCGACAAGTACATGGGCGACGGGATCATGGCCTTCTTCGGCGACGCGGAGCCGGAGGACGACACGGACGCGGAGGCGCGCGTCGCGCGCAACGCGGCCAACGCCGTCCGGGCGGCCCTCGGGATGCAGCGCCAGATGGCGACCCTGAACGAGCGGTGGCAGGGGCGGGCGGTGCCGAGCGGCAAGCCGATGCTCCTGCGCATCGGAGTGAACACGGGCGAGGTGACGGTGGGCAACCTGGGGACGAGTTATCTTTGGGACTACACGGTCGTCGGACCCGAGGTGAACAAGGCCCAGCGGCTCGAGAGCGCGGCGGACCCGGGCGGCGTGCTGCTGTCCGGCCGTACGTACCGGTTGGCGCGGGCGCAGGGTCTGCTACCGGAGGACCTGCCGCGGGTGACCAGGACGTTGAAGGGATTGGGCGAGGAATCGGACCTCTATGCGGTGGCGCCGGACATGGTCAGCCGTCTCGTCGAGCGGCTGCCGCCCGCCCCCGCCGCCGCGGATCAGGGGGGTGTCGCCGGCCGTCGTTGGTGGCGGCGGGCGGCGACCTGAGCCCCGTCAGTCCACGTCGGGGCCCGGCTGGAGGGGGTGATCCCGCCAATGCTCGATCACGTAGGCGGCCGCGGCGGTGCGCGACTCGACGCCGAGCTTCACGAAGATGCGCTCGAGGTGCTTCTGGACGGTGCGCGGGCTGATCGCGAGGATCGCGGCGATGTCCACGTTGCTCTTGCCCTGGGCGAGCCAGGCGAGCACGTCCGCCTCGCGCGGGGTCAGGCCGGCCGGCTCCAGCGAGGCCGCCTGACCGACCGCCTGTTCTTCGAGGAACAGCCACCGGCGCGAAGCGCGCACGGCCAGGCGGACGCTGAGCTGCCGGCCGTACCCCGCGACCAGGAAGGGGAGGCGGCGGCCTTCGTCGGACTGGACGGCCGCGGTCCGGTCCGCCCACCGGACCAGCGAGGCCGGTGCCCGCCTGGTCAGCCGGGCATCGCGCCCCCAGTACCGGGCGAGCCATTGCCAGGCGCGGGTCGTCGCCCATCGGATGTGCCCCTGCGGGGTCATCTCGACGACACCCTGGCCCAGCGCATCCAGCGCCTGGTGCAGGGCGGCCAGCTCCTCGCGGACGTGGGCGTGCCAGGCGGCCGGCGTGAGGCCGTCGCGCTCGGCCTCGGTCCGCGGCGGCGCGGGCGCGATGGTGATGGGCTCGGAATGGTCCATGGTGGCGCTCCTCCCTGTGTCGGCGGGGTATCCGGCGGGGCCGGACCGCCTGTCACCGATGTCGCAGGCCGTGTGCCCGGACCGCGGCGGGACGGGCGGCGCGACGAGCCGTCGTGCAACTCCTTGGAAACGCGGAGCGACCCCGAGCGGACGGCAGGGAGCGGCCGCGACGGCGGGCGATCCGGTCGGCGGACGGGCGGCGCGCGGAAGTCGGAACGGATAGGCGGGCTATCCAAACGGATAGGGGCTCGGTCGAATCAGGGGAGGGCTCGGCTATGCGCGGCAGCATGAAGGAACGGATGGCGTGGCGGCTGGCGGCGGCCGCCGCCGCGATGCTGGCGGTGGGGTGCGCGACGCCCTCGACGGCCTCGTCGCGGGCGGGCGGGCCCTCCGCGCCGCCCCCAGCCGAGCGGTCGGCGCCGGAGCGGGGGGCTCAGGCGCCGGACTGCTCCGGCTCGCCCCGGCCGGCCTGGCTGACCCAGACGGGCAGCCTCGAGGCGGTGGGGGAGTCGCGGGAGAGTCCCGAGGAGGCCGAGGCGATCGCCCGGACCGCCGTGATGAAGCAGGTGGAGGTCCACATCGAGGCCGAGGACCAGAGCCTGATCCGCGAAAAGGGGATGACCGGCTCCGAGAGCGTCGTGCTCGTGGACGTGCAGTCGAAGATCAGGGAGCGGATCAACACCTCCGTCTCCGGTATGGAGACGCTGAAGCGGTTCACCGACACCTGCCGGAAGACGTACCATGCCCTGGTGCGGCTCGATCGGGTGCAGGCGGCCCAGGCCTGGCTCAACGACCTTAAGACGCTCGGGCTCCAGCGCCAGGAGCTGGCGCAGGCGGCCGCCGAGCACCAGCGCGCCGGGCGCGTCCTTCCGCTGCTCGACGCGCTCCAGCAGGTGCTCGAGCGCGACCTGAACATGGCCATGCTGGAGCGGCGGGTCGCCTACCTCGCGCCGCAGCTCAAGCCCGCCGACTCGAGCGCCGCTCGGGTCGTCCAGTCGGAGCAGCAGCTCGCGGCGGTGCTGGGCTCGCTCACCCTGCGGTATGAGGGCGGGAACGAGCAGGAAGCCAAGCCGGGCAAGCCGCTGCCCAAGCCGTTGGCGGCCGGGCTGGTGGCGGCGCTGCCGAGCGGGCCGGTCGCCCTGCCCGATATCCCCGTGCGGTTCGCCTTCCAGACCGGCCAGGGCGACGTGGACCCGCTGGTCCGCACGAACCAGCAGGGACGCGCCGAGGCGGCGGTGCGGAACGTCGCGGCGTCGGCCGCGGCCGCGCAGGTCG